>JBFKKR010000122.1:0-6961 GCA_041682035.1 Pseudomonadales bacterium
CACGGAGATGGTGATGCCGGGCGACAACGTCTCGATGACGGTGACGCTGATTGCGCCGATCGCCATGGAAGACGGCCTGCGCTTCGCGATCCGCGAAGGCGGCCGTACCGTCGGCGCCGGGGTGGTGACCAAGATTATCGAATAATTCCGTAATCACGGGTGATGTGACCGGGCCGGATGCCCCCGCGGGGGTTATCCGGCCCCGGTCTTTCTTGTCTATAGGCCAGTAGCTCAATTGGCAGAGCAGCGGTCTCCAAAACCGCAGGTTGGGGGTTCGATTCCCTCCTGGCCTGCCAGTTCGGCGCCGGTACTCACCGGCCCGGCGAAAGGCAGGGCAAGGCGTTACGGGTGATACGGACTGGAGAGGTTCGCAGGCGACTGAATGGCAGCGGAAGCTGAAAAAGTAGTAGCACCGGCGGTGGATCGATTCCTCTGGCTGGTGGTCCTGGCGCTCCTGGGCGGGGCCGTTTACGGCAACCATTATTTCGGTGCCGAACCGGTACTGTACCGGGCGCTGGGCGTGGTGGGTCTGGGGCTTGTGGCAGCGCTGCTGGCGTTCCAGACCGTTTCCGGCCGCGCGTTTCTCGGCCTGCTGCGCGAGGCGCGCATCGAGGTGCGCAAGGTGGTCTGGCCGACCCGCACGGAAACCACGCAGACCACCATGGTGGTGCTGGTTGCAGTACTGCTCACATCGCTGATGTTGTGGGCGATCGATTCGTTGCTGAGCTGGGCCGTGTCCAGCGTGATCGGCTAGGAGTTCAGGTTACATGTCCAAGCGGTGGTACGTCGTGCACGCCTATTCCGGTTTCGAGAAGCAGGTGGCGAAGTCGCTGAAGGAGCACATCGGGCGCAGTGACCTGGGGGACTTCTTCGGGGACATCCTGGTTCCGACCGAGGAGGTCGTCGAGATGCGCGGTGGCCAGAAGCGCCGCAGCGAGCGCAAGTTTTTTCCGGGCTACGTGCTCGTCAACATGGAAATGAACGACGACACCTGGCACCTGGTCAAGGAGACTCCGCGCGTGCTGGGCTTCATCGGTGGGACCGCGGACAATCCGGCGCCGATCAGCGAGCAGGAAGCCAACCAGATCCTGAACCGGATCCAGGATGGCACCGAGGCGCCCAAGCCCAAGACCTTGTTCGAGGTGGGCGAGGTGGTGCGCGTGAACGACGGGCCGTTCGCGGACTTCAATGGCGTCGTCGAGGAAGTGAACTACGAGAAGAGCCGCCTGCAGGTGGCGGTATTGATTTTTGGCAGGTCGACCCCGGTGGAACTGGAGTTCGGCCAGGTGGAAAAGGCCTGACGGCCTGATCGAAGGGTCCTGCGACAGCACGCCAGCCGTCGCAGACATGACTCACGGGGAGCTGCCGTAGCCTGCGGGTTGCGGGGCGTCTGAACCCACACAGGAGTAAAGAAACGTGGCGAAGAAAATCCAGGCTTACATCAAGCTGCAGGTGCCGGCCGGCCAGGCCAACCCGAGCCCGCCGGTGGGTCCCGCGCTGGGCCAGCACGGCGTCAACATCATGGAATTCTGCAAGGCGTTCAATGCGCAGACGCAGCCGCCGGCGATGGAGCCCGGGCTGCCCATTCCCGTCGTGATCACGGTGTACAGCGATCGCAGCTTCACCTTCATTACCAAGACGCCACCGGCGTCCGTGCTGCTGAAGAAAGCGGCCGGCGTGAAATCCGGCAGCGCGCGCCCCAATTCCGAGAAGGTCGGCTCCGTCACGCGTGCCCAGCTCGAGGAGATCGCGAACACCAAGATGCCGGACCTGACTGCAGCCGATCTTGATGCCGCGGTTCGCACAGTGGCGGGCACCGCCCGTTCCATGGGCCTGGAGACGGAGGGCGTGAAATGAAGGCCGGCAAGCGCATGCGCGCCATTCGCGAAAAGATCGATCCGAACAAGTCCTACACACTTGAAGAGGCGGTCCGGTTGCTGGCCGAGTTCTCCAGCGTCAAGTTCAAGGAAAGCGTGGATGCCGCGGTGAACCTCGGCGTCGATCCGCGCAAATCGGACCAGGTGGTGCGTGGCTCCACCGTTCTGCCGCACGGCAGCGGCAAGGACGTGCGCGTCGCGGTATTCGCCCAGGGCGAGAAAGCCGAGGCGGCGAAAGCTGCCGGCGCCGACATCGTGGGCTTCGAGGACCTGGCCGAGAAGGTCAAGGCCGGCGAAATGAATTTCGATGTCGTCATCGCCTCGCCGGACGCGATGCGCGTGGTGGGGCAGCTGGGTCAGATCCTGGGTCCGCGTGGCCTGATGCCGAACCCGAAGGTGGGCACCGTTACGCCGGACGTCGCCGGCGCCGTGCGTAACGCCAAGGCCGGCCAGGTCCGCTTCCGCACCGACAAGAACGGCATCATTCACTGCTCCATCGGCAAGGTGGATTTCTCGCCCGAGCAGCTGCGCGGCAACCTGGAAGCGCTGCTTGCCGATCTGAGGAAGCTGAAGCCGTCTTCGAGCAAGGGCATCTACATGAAGAAGGTGTCGCTCTCGACGACCATGGGGCCCGGGCTGGTGATCGACCAGTCCTCGCTGGAAGGCTGATTTACAACTGGCTTTGTTGACACCGGCGGTACGCTTCACGCGGCAGCCGGTGCCGTCAGAGACCGCAGGCGCCTTGCCTCCCCCGGGGGCGGGCTTAATGGACCGAAGGGTCAGCCTGCGCAGGCGGTAGGACAAATTCCCTGGGAGCTCTCGGGGCTGTTCTCCGCAAACAAAGACGAGATGGCATGGCTGTCTCAATGTGCAACAGGCGGGCCTGGCGGCCTGTCCTGAAAAGGTGAAGAGAATGGCACTGAATCTGGAAGACAAGAAGGCGATCGTCGCCGAGGTGCAGGATGCTGCAAAGCAATCCCTGTCCGCGGTACTGGCGGATTATCGCGGTCTGACTGTAGAGGAAATGACCGAGCTTCGCGCCAAGGCACGGGCCTCCAACGTGTACATGCGGGTCATCCGCAACACGCTGGCGCGGCGCGCGGTCCAGGGCACCGAGTTCGAATGCCTGACCGACTCGTTCACGGGCCCGAGCCTCCTGGCGCTCGCCCGCGAGGAGCCGGGTGCCGCCGCTCGCCTGATCAAGGATTTCGTGAAAGATCACGAGAAACTTGAAGTGCGGGCGCTGGCCATGTCCGGTCAGCTGCTCGACGCGGGCCAGCTCGAAACCGTCGCCAAGCTGCCGAGCCGCGAGGAGGCGCTCGCCTCCCTGGTTGCGGTCATGCAGGCGCCGGTCACCAAGTTCGCACAGACCCTGCAGGCGGTTCCGTCGAAGTTCGTCCGCACGCTGGCTGCCGTCAAGGACCAGCGTGAGCAGGCGGCCTGAACCGGCATCGCTTTCATTTTTCGTTTAATCACAGGAGAACAGACCAATGGCTCTGAGTAAGGAAGAAATCCTCGACGCAGTATCCGAAATGAGCGTCATGGACCTGGTGGAACTGATTTCCGCCATGGAAGAGAAGTTCGGCGTTTCCGCCGCTGCTGCCGTCGCGGTTGCCGCCGCTCCGGCTGCCGGTGGCGAGGCTGCCGCCGCTGAAGAGAAGACCGAGTTCGACGTCGTGCTGACCGCAGCCGGCGAGAAGAAGGTCAACGCGATCAAGGCGGTCCGCGAAGTCACCGGCCTGGGCCTGAAAGAAGCCAAGGATCTGGTGGAAAGCGCGCCGGCGACGGTCAAGGAAGGCGTTTCCAAGGCGGAAGCCGAAGAGATCAAGAAGAAGTTCGAAGAAGCCGGCGCTTCCGTGGAGCTCAAGTAAGCGACACTCGCCGGTCATTGAAAACGAAATCGGCGCATCCTCGGGGTGGGGGCTGGATCAGCCTCCGCCCCGTTCGTGTCGTTTTCGCACGGAATGGGTCGCAGACGGAATTCTGCAGGTAGGCGGCAGCCGGCCCGGGTCACCGGGGCGCGTCGCGTACATTCATCAGAGAGAACTGGGCTGTGCTTCAGGCACGCCAGATGGGGTTGCTAAATGGCTTACACATTCACCGAGAAAAAGCGGGTTCGGAAGGACTTCGGCAAGCTGCCGTCGGTCCAGGAAATTCCATTCCTGCTGGCGATACAGATTAACTCCTACCGTAGCTTCCTGCAGACCCAGTTGCCGGTGGAGGAGCGCCAGGACATCGGCCTGCACGCCGCTTTCCGGTCCGTCTTCCCCATCGTCTCCTATTCCGGCAGCGCCGCGCTGGAGTACGTCAGCTACATGCTGGGCACGCCGGAGTTCGACGTCGCCGAGTGCAAGCTGCGTGGCTCCACTTATGCCGCGCCGCTGCGCGTCAAGGTCCGGTTGATCATCTACGACAAGGAGGCGAGCAACCAGACCGTCAAGAAGATCAAGGAGCAGGAAGTCTACATGGGGGAAATCCCCCTCATGACCGAGCACGGCACCTTCGTCATCAACGGTACCGAGCGCGTCATCGTGTCGCAGCTGCACCGTTCGCCGGGCGTGTTCTTCGATCACGACCGGGGCAAGACCCATTCCTCGGGCAAGCTGCTGCACTCTGCCCGCATCATTCCCTATCGTGGTTCCTGGCTCGACTTCGAGTTCGATCCGAAGGACTGCGTATTCGTCCGGATCGACCGCCGCCGCAAGCTGCCGGCGACTGTCCTGCTGAAGGCGCTGGGATATACCTCCGCGGAAATCCTGGACATGTTCTTCGATACCGACCGGATCACGCTGGCGGAAGATTCCGCGGTCATCGAACTGGTGCCGGAGCGTCTGCTGGGTGAGACCGTTCCGTTCGACCTGCTCGATTCGAAGGGCGAGGCCGTGGTCGAGGCAGGCCGCCGCATCACGCGCCGCCACATCAACAAGATCGAGGAGGCCGGCATCACCGAGCTGGCCGTGCCGGAGGAGTTCGTCGTCGGCCGCGTGCTGGCGAAGGATCTGGTCAACGAGGAAACCGGCGAGATCGTCGCCGAGTGCAATGCCGAATTGACGCCGGACCTGCTGGAAGCCATTCGCGCCGCGGGCCTGCAGAGTTTCGAGGTGATCTACACCAACGACCTGGACCGCGGACCGTTCATCTCCGATACCCTGCGGATCGACACCTGCAAGGACCGCATGGACGCGCTGGTGGAGATCTACCGCATGATGCGCCCGGGCGAGCCGCCCACCAAGGACGCCGCCGAGACGCTGTTCGAAAGCCTGTTCTTCAAGGCGGAGCGTTACGACCTCTCCGCGGTCGGCCGGATGAAGTTCAATCGCCGTATCGGCCGCAAGGACGACGAGTACCGGATGGGCCGCTTCTGTGCGCACACCGTCATCGACGCCAACACCGGCGAGGTGCTGGCGCAGGAAGGTGACGAACTGACCGCGCCGGTGCTCGAGAAGATCAAGCAGACCGGGGCGCGACTGGAAACCCAGGGCGAGGGCATTCTCGACAATTCCGATATCACCGCGGTGCTGCAGACACTGCTGGATATCCGCAATGGCCACGGCAACGTCGATGACATCGACCACCTGGGCAACCGGCGTATCCGTTCCGTGGGCGAAATGGCGGAGAACCAGTTCCGCGTCGGCCTGGTCCGCGTCGAGCGCGCGGTCAAGGAACGCCTGACGATGGCGGAAGCGGACGACCTGATGCCGCAGGACCTCATCAATGCCAAGCCGGTGGCGGCGGCGGTGAAGGAGTTCTTCGGCTCCAGCCAGCTTTCCCAGTTCATGGACCAGAACAACCCGCTGTCCGAGGTCACGCACAAGCGGCGCGTCTCGGCGCTCGGCCCGGGCGGCCTGACACGCGAGCGGGCCGGCTTCGAGGTCCGCGACGTGCACCCGACCCACTATGGCCGGGTCTGCCCGATCGAGACGCCGGAAGGGCCGAACATCGGTCTGATCAACTCGCTGGCCACGTACGCACGCACCAACGAGTTCGGGTTCCTGGAAAGCCCTTACCGGCGCGTCGTCGACGGCCAGCTGACGGACGACATCGATTACCTGTCGGCGATCGAGGAAGGCGAGTGCGTCATCGCGCAGGCCAGCGCCACGGTGAGTGCGCAGGGCGAACTGACTGACGAGCTGGTCGCCGTCCGCCACCGCAACGAGTTCACCGTGACCGCGGCCGAGAACGTCACCCACATGGACATCTCGCCACAACAGGTTGTGTCGGTCGCCGCATCGCTGATCCCGTTCCTGGAGCACGACGACGCCAACCGCGCACTCATGGGTTCGAACATGCAGCGTCAGGCCGTGCCGACGCTGCGCGCCGAGAAGCCGCTGGTCGGCACCGGCATGGAACGCATCGTGGCGCGCGACTCCGGTGTCTGCCTGGTCGCCCGCCGTGGCGGCAAGGTCGAGAGCGTGGACGCGGGCCGTATCGTGGTGCGCGTCAACGAGAAGGAGATCGAGGGCAACGAAGCCGGCGTCGACATCTACAACCTGATCAAGTACCAGCGTTCCAACCAGAACACCTGCATCAACCAGCGGCCGATCGTACGCGAGGGCGACAAGGTGACTTCCGGTGACATCCTGGCCGACGGTCCGTCCGTCGACATGGGTGAGCTGGCGCTGGGCCAGAACATGCGCGTCGCTTTCATGCCCTGGAACGGTTACAACTTCGAGGACTCGATCCTGATCTCCGAGCGGGTCGTTCAGGAGGATCGATTCACGACGATCCATATCCAGGAGCTGACCTGCTTCGCGCGCGACACCAAGCTGGGGCCGGAGGAAATCTCCGCGGACATCCCCAACGTCGGTGAGCAGGCGCTGGGCAAGCTGGACGAGTCCGGCATCGTGTACATCGGTGCCGAGGTCGGTCCCAGCGACATCCTCGTCGGCAAGGTGACGCCCAAGGGCGAGACCCAGTTGACGCCGGAAGAAAAACTGCTGCGGGCGATCTTCGGCGAGAAGGCCTCGGACGTGAAGGACACGGGCCTGCGCGTGCCGCCGGGCATGGACGGCACCGTGATCGACGTTCGTGTTTTCACACGCGACGGCGTGGAAAAAGATCTTCGTGCGCTGGCCATTGAAAAA
>JBFKKR010000123.1:0-6550 GCA_041682035.1 Pseudomonadales bacterium
AGGTGCAGGTCGGAAATGAACAGCACGGTCATCGGGCGGTCTCCGGCGCGATGGATTTCGACAGGTTAGTCGATTTCCACGCTCTCGATGACGATCTCCTCGCTGGGCACGTCCTGCATGCCGGCGCGGATGGTGGTCGGCTGGCGGGCGATGTGCTGGACCACGTCCATGCCCCCGGTGACGCGGCCGAAGACGGCGTAGCCCCAGCCCGAATCGGTCGCGGCGGTGAAATTCAGGAAATCGTTGTCCGCCACGTTGATGAAGAACTGGGCGCTGGCGGAGTGCGGGTCCGGCGTGCGCGCCATGGCGATGGTGCCCGTCGTGTTGGAGAGGCCGTTGTCCGCCTCGTTCTTGATCGGCGGCCGGGCCTCCTTCTGCGCCATGTCCCGGTCGAAGCCGCCGCCCTGGATCATGAACCCGTCGATCACGCGGTGGAAGATGGTGCCGTTGTAGAAGCCGCTCTGGGCGTATTCGACGAAATTGCGGGTGGTTCCGGGCGCCTTCTCGGCATCGAGTTCGAGCCGGATGGCGCCGTAGGTCGTGTTCAGCGTGACTTCCATGATTTTTCCTGGGTAATTTGAATTCAGGTCCGGTCAGTCCCGGGCGAGGACCTATAATATCGGGATGGCGGTGGCTAGCCAAAGCTGAACTCGCGGAGCGTGCCGGCCCATGAGCATGATTCGGAACCGGTGGAGCAGGATCCGCTCCGTCAACGCCAAGTTCCTCATGATCGTCGTCCCCTCGGTCGCGCTGATCTCCGCCCTCTTCATCGTGGCCCTCGCGGCGGTCATCGACAGTTATCGCTACGAGGAGAACCAGCGCCGTGCCTCGGCTTCCGTCGCGGCGCAGGCGCCGGCCTTCCAGGAGGCGGTGTGGAACCTCGACGAGCCGACCATCGAGAAACTGCTCGAGGGCATCGGCAGCCAGCGCGGCGTCATCTGCGCCCGGGTCACCGACGGCACCGACTTCTGGTACATCGAGAACGTGCGCGGCTGCGAAACCGGCCGGCGCCAGCTGCAGGTCAGCAGCGAGATCATGCGCTACGGGAGCGGCGCGGCCGAGAAGCTGGGTGAGCTGCAGGTATTCTTCCTGGAATCAGAACTCGGCAGCGGCGCCGTGCCGCGCCAGGCGCTGTATTTCTCGGCGCTGATCCTCCTGATCATCGTGTTCAGCACGATCGTCGCCATCGTGGCGATCCGGCTGACCATCGGCCGGCCGCTGTCGCGCATCCGCCGGTCGCTGGCCTCGTACCGGGAAAGCGGGGAACGGACCCCGGTGGAGCTCGACGCGGCAGACGAACTGGGCATGCTGGTACGCGAGTACAACGAGATGCTGTCGCTGCAGCAGCAGTCGGAAGAGCAGCTGCATGAAACCCACCGCGAACTGGAGGCGGCGCGCAGGGAGGCGGAGGAGGCCAGCCAGTCGAAGAGCGATTTCGTCGCCAACATGAGCCACGAGATCCGCACGCCGATGAACGCCATCATCGGCATGACCCACCTGGCACTGCAGACCAATGTCTCGCCCAAGCAGAAGTACTACCTGGAAAAGGTCGAGCGGGCCGCCAACAACCTGCTCGGCATCATCAACGACATCCTCGATTTCTCCAAGATCGAGGCCGGCAAGCTGGATGTCGAATCCGTGCCGTTCCGGCTCGACGAGGTGCTCGAGGGGCTTGCCGACCTGCTCTCCATCCGCGCCGACGAGAAGGGTATCGAGCTGCTGTTCGACGTCGGTGCGGAGGTGCCGCTGGGCCTGGTCGGCGACCCGCTGCGCGTGAGCCAGATCTGCACCAACCTGGTCAACAACGCGCTGAAGTTCACCGAGGCGGGCGAGGTCATCGTCCGCATCCGGCACGAACCGGTGGACGACACCTCGGTGCTGCTGAAGGTCGAGGTGCAGGACAGCGGCATCGGCATGACCCCGGAGCAGTGCGGCCGGCTGTTCCAGTCGTTCTCCCAGGCCGATGCGTCCACGACCCGGAAGTACGGCGGCACCGGCCTGGGGCTGGCCATCTCCAAGCAACTGGTCGAACTCATGGGCGGCGAGATCGGCGTGCACAGTGTCCCCGGGGAGGGCTCGACCTTCCATTTCGCCATCCGCTGCGCGTTGCAGACCGAGCAGCCGCAGACGGCGCTCCACCGCGCGGAGGGCCTGCATGACATGCGCATCCTGGTGGTGGACGACCACCCGGCAGCGCTGGAGGTGATTCGCCAGATCCTCGAATCCTTCTCGCTGGAAGTCACCACCAGCGCATCCGGCCGGCGCGCGCTGCAACTGGCCGGGGACGGCTCGAATTTCGATCTCGTCCTGCTCGACTACCGTATGCCGGGCATGAATGGCGTCGAACTGGCCGAGGCCTACCGGGCGCTGCCGGCGGGCTCGGACGTGCCGCTCATCATGCTGAGCGGGCACCTGGATACCGAACTGCGCGAGGCGGCCGAGCGCGCCGGCGTCCGCACCACCATCAGCAAGCCGGTCACGCCCTCGACGCTGTTCGATTCCATCATGGACACCTTCGGCGCGGGTATCTCGGCCGCGGGCGCAAGGCCCGGGCGGCAGCCTCCGGCGCACAACCTGGCCGGTGTGCGGGTGCTGCTGGTGGAAGACAACGAGGTCAACCAGGAGGTCGCCTGCGAGATCCTGCAGCAGGCCGGCGCGCTGGTGGATATCGCCGGTAACGGCGAGATCGCGGTGCAGAAGGTGTCCGACGGCAGCTACGACGTGATCCTGATGGACTGCCAGATGCCGGTGATGGACGGCTACGAGGCCACGCGGGTGCTGCGTGGCCGCCCCGGGGGCCGGGACCTGCCGATCATCGCCATGACCGCGAACGTGCTCGCCGGCGAGGCCGAGAAATGCCGCGAGGCAGGCATGGACGCCCACGTCGGCAAGCCCATCAACCTGGACCAGCTCTTCGGGACGCTGGAACGCTACGTGCAGCCGCGCGGGGATGGGGGCGCCCGCGGGCCGGGGCGGCGGGTGGAGCCGGGGGGCGGCGGCGACGCCGAGGTGGCGGTGCTGGAAGGCGTGCCCGGGCTGAACCTGGCCGACAGTCTCTCGCGCATGGGCGGCAAGCGCGAAATGCTGTTGCGCCTGCTGCGAAAATTTCGCGCCGGCCAGTCGGACGTCGTCGAGAAACTCCGGCAGGCGGCGGCGGAGGGCGGCCGCGACTCCATGCAGTCGCTGGTGCACACGCTGAAGGGTGCCGCGGCGAACCTGGGCCTGGAGGAGCTGGCCACCGCCGCCGGGATGCTCGAGGCCAGCCTGCGCGAGGGCGAGCCTCCGCAACTGGAACTGCAGCGGCTCGAACGGGTCCACGGCCGGCTGATGGGCTACCTGGAGAAACTGTTGCCTGACAAGTCCGGGGAGGCACCGGAAGGCGACGGCGGCGGGGCGCCTGCGCCGGAGAAAATCGCGTCGCGGCTGGAGGACCTCGCCGGGTTGCTGCAGGAGTACGATTCGCAATCGGAGGAGGTGGCGCGGGAACTCGCCGAGTCCTTCGCCGACACGCCGTGGGGCGGACAGCTGGCGGCGATACTCGCCGCCGTCGAGAACTATGATTTTGATGCCGCGGGTGCCAAACTCGAAACCTTGCGCCGTGGCGTTTCCCCGGTGGAGTCCCAGACCGCCCATGACTGACCGCAGCCCGGAAACAACGGACCGTCAGACCATCCTGGTGGTGGATGACACGCCGGAGAACATCGACGTGCTGCGTGGCATCCTCGAGGCGGAATACCGGGTGAAGGTGGCGATCAACGGGGAACTGGCCCTCAGGATCATTGCCCGCGAGGAGCCGGACCTGATCCTGCTCGACGTCATGATGCCCGGTATGAGCGGCTACGAGGTGTGCGAGCGGCTCAAGGCCGATGTCCGCACGCGGCACATCCCGGTGATCTTCGTCACTGCCATGAGCGAGGTGCGCGACGAGAAGAAAGGCTTCGACCTGGGCGCGGTCGACTACATCACCAAGCCGGTCAGCGCGCCCATCGTGCAGGCGCGGGTGCGTACCCAGCTGGCGCTCTACGACCAGCAGCAGGAACTGGCGGCGCAGGTGCGCGCCAAGACCGAGGAGCTGCACGAGACCCGGCTGGAGGTGATCCGCAGGCTGGGTCGTGCGGCGGAATACCGTGACAACCAGACCGGCCTGCATGTCATCCGCATGAGCCACTACTCCTGCATCCTGGCGGTCGCGGCGGGGGTGCCGGAGGCCGAGGCACAGACCCTGCTGGATGCCGCCCCCATGCACGACATCGGCAAGATCGGCATCCCGGACCGGGTGCTGCTCAAGGAGGGTGCACTGAACGATGAAGAGTGGGAGATCATGAAGAAACATCCGTCCATCGGCGCCGGCATCATCGGCAAGCACCCGCCGGGCCTGCTGGAGAATGCGAGGATCATCGCCCTGACCCACCATGAGAAATGGGATGGCAGCGGCTACCCGCGCAACCTGAAGGGGGAGGAGATTCCGCTCTACGGGCGCATCATCGCCATCGCGGACGTCTACGACGCGCTGACGACCGCCCGGCCCTACAAGCGCGCCTGGAGCCACGCGGATGCCGTGGACCAGATCCGCAAGGGGGCGGGCTACCATTTCGATCCGGATCTCGTCGCGGTTCTCCATGACAGCCTGCCGCAGTTTCTGGAGATTCAGCGCCAATATGCGGAAAATGCGCCTCCTGTTCCGAAACCGATGCAGAAAGGCGCCTGATCACCCCGGCACAACCGCGCATGAGCAACCTGAGAATCTACGACACGGCCCATGGCCGCTCCGCCATATTCCACCCGATCGAGCCGGGCCGGGTGAGGATGTACGTTTGCGGCATGACGGTATACGACCTCTGCCACATCGGCCACGCGCGCGTCATGGTGGTCTTCGACCTGGTCGCCCGGCACCTGCGCTGGAGCGGTTACGACGTCCGGTACGTGCGCAACATCACGGACATCGACGACAAGATCATCCGCCGCGCGAACGAGAACGGTGAGTCCTGCGATGCGTTGACGGCGCGCTTCATCGATGCCATGCACGAGGACGCCGGCCGGCTGGGTGTGCTGCCGCCGGACGTCGAGCCGCGCGCCACCCGTCACATGGACGAGATCGTGGCGATGATCCAGGCGCTGGAGAAGAAGGGCTATGCGTACAAGGCCGGGAACGGTGATGTCTATTACCGGGTGAACCGGTTCGCCGGCTACGGGAAGCTCTCCGGCAAGAAGCTCGATGAACTGGTTTCCGGCGCGCGGGTGGAAATTGGAGAGGCCAAGGAGAATCCGCTCGACTTCGTGCTCTGGAAGGCATCGAAGCCGGGCGAGCCGACCTGGGATTCGCCCTGGGGGCCGGGCCGGCCCGGCTGGCATATCGAGTGCTCGGCGATGTCCACCGCCTGCCTGGGCGATCACTTCGATATCCACGGTGGCGGTGGGGACCTCGTGTTCCCGCACCACGAGAACGAGATCGCCCAGTCCGAGGCGGCGACCGGCAAGACATTCGTGAACAACTGGATGCACGTCGGTTACGTGCAGGTGAACGAGGAGAAGATGTCCAAGTCGCTGGGCAACTTTTTCACCATCCGCGAGGTGCTGGACGTCTACGATCCGGAAGTCGTGCGCTACTTCCTGCTCGCCAGCCATTACCGCAGCCCCCTGAACTATGCCACCGGCAATCTCGATTCTGCGCGCGCCGCGCTGGCACGCCTCTACGGCGCGCTCGCCGGTGCCGGCGGGACACCGGCCACGGCGTCGCCGCTGCCGGAATGGACGGACCGCTTCCGCCAGGCCATGGACGACGATTTCAACACGCCGGTGGCGCTCAGCGTCCTGTTCGACCTGGCGCGGGAACTGAACCGCGCCAGCAAGGAGGGCCTCGAAGGCCGGCACGGGCTCGCTGCGACCCTGCGGACACTGGGCGGCGTGCTCGGCCTGCTGCAGCAGGACGCGCAGTCATTCCTGCGGGCGGGCGCCGGCGGCGCAGCTGCGGAGGCGGAGGAAATCGAGGCCCTGATCGCGGCCCGCAATGCGGCCCGTGCGGCGAAGGACTGGGCCGAGGCCGACCGCATCCGCGATGCACTGCACGAACAGGGGATCGAGTTGCTCGATTCGCGCGAGGGCACCACCTGGAGAAGGCTGCAGGTCAGGCTTCAGCCGGACGAGTCAGGATAAATCCTGACCCACAACCACTGGCCACAAATACTGGCCCACGACTACTGCAGGTCAGGCTTCAGCCTGACAGCACACACCTAATGATCATGAAACCGCTCGCAGGCGATCAGCGTGTTTTCCAGCAGCGTGGCCACGGTCATGGGGCCGACCCCGCCGGGCACCGGCGTGATCCAGGACGCCCGCTCTGCCGCCACCGCATAGCCGACGTCACCGGTCAGGGATCCGTCCTCCAGGCGATTGATGCCGACATCGATGACAATGGACCCCTCGCGCACCCAGTCGCCGGGCACCAGCCCCGGTTTGCCGACCGCCACCACCAGCAGGTCCGCCGCCGCGACCTTGTCGCGCAGGTTGCGGGTGAAGCGGTGTGTGATCGTGACCGTGGCGCCTGCCAGCA
>JBFKKR010000124.1:0-6359 GCA_041682035.1 Pseudomonadales bacterium
ATACTTAAAATGTAGAGCAGAAAAGCGAGACGATACGATGTTGTCGGCAAGGTTGTGCTCTACCAACTGAGCTATTCCCGCTTATCTCGGCATCAGCACCGTTGCGGCGCTTGGAGAGGGGCGAATTTTAGGGAGTCGGGGACTGGTTGGCAAGGGCTCCGCGCGATGGTGGCGGGACCGGGGAGCCCCCCCGGCACATGGCCATGGCGACAGCCACGCCGCGTCTGCATAATCCTGGTCAGGAGCCTGGAGAGCGATTGATGAAGAAGACTGTCAGTGTCGAGACCTTCGTTCCGGCGCCGCCCGAATTTGTTTTTGACGTGTTCACGAATCATGAGACCTACAGGAGCCTGCCCGGCGTTCTCAGCAGCACCTTGCTGACGGAGGGCGAAGGGAACCCGTCCTCGGGATTGGGCGCGGTCAGGGAGATCCGGACCGTCGGGTTCACGATGGTTGAAAAGGTGGTCGGTGTGGAGCGCCCGGAGCGTTGGGACTATTTCTTCCTGAAGTGGCCCATGCCACTGCCCCACGCGGGTGGCAGCATGCAGTTCAGGGAAACGGACGGCGGCACGCTGATGCGCTGGGAAACGTCCTTTGAAACGGATGTCGGCCTGCCACTGAAGGCGACCATTCCCGCTGTCACCGTTGCGGCAAAAGGAACCATCAAGTCCCTGTCTCTTGCGCTCAAGGCGGTCGTGATACGGCGAAAAAGGGCTCTCGCAACCTGAAAGGTGCACCCTGCGATCATCACGGCTGCATGACCGCCTGAACTGCTATTCTCCGCAGGCGATCCCCGACCGTCCGCCGCATCGCCGGCTCTCTGTCCCGGCCCAGGAGTTGCCATCTTGACCACGATCACCGCCCGCCCTGCCCCCCGTCTCCTCCTTTTGTTCCTGCTCGTCCTTGCGGCCCTCCTCGTGGCGGGCTGCGACCGGCGGCCGTCCGAGGCGCACGTCAGGCAGGAGATTCTTGCCGCAGAAACCGCGGTCTTCACCGGTTTCGAGGAGTTCATCGCCTCCACCGATGTCGTGGTGCTGAACACGTGGAAGGAGGACGGGATTTTCGTGGCCCGGGCCCGCGTCACCATCGTCCCGCAGGGGGACATGGAGCAGTTGAACCGGAAACTGGAATCGGTCACCCCGGAGCAGATGATATCGAAGGGCCTGCAGGGTGCGACAGCGATGATGGGCGTCATGGGGCTGATGCTCACCGGGCCCGCCACGGTCGAGGCGGATTACCTGTTCCGGAAAACCGACAACGGCTGGATGCTGTTCGACGTCCGCAGATAACGACGGCCGGCAGGGCCGGGCCACTCCGATAACCGGAACTGCGGCTGGCTGGCAGCCGGCCGTTCCCGGTGCAATGATGGGTTCAACAGGGGCGATTTCGGATCTTTTCGATGCACGTGCTGATCAGCGGCGGAACCGGCTTCATCGGCAGCGCCTTGTGCCGCCACCTGGCGCAGGACGGCCACAGCCTGACCGTGCTCAGCCGCCGCCCCGACCAGGTGCCGGCGATCTGTGGAGCGTCGGTGCGCGGCGTGGCCGACCTCGCGGACCTCCCCGCCGAGCCGCGCGTGGATGCCATCATCAACCTTGCCGGCGCCTCGATCGCACAGGGGCGCTGGACGGAAAAGCGCAAGCAGGAACTGGTGGACAGCCGGGTGCGCACCACCCGTGCGCTGGTCGAGTTCATGGCGCGGCAGTCCGAACCGCCGGCCTGCTTCCTCAGTGCATCCGCGCTGGGCTACTACGGCGCGCAGGGGGACGAACCACTGGACGAGGACGCCGAACCCCACCGCGAGTATCAGCACGAACTCTGCGCCGCGTGGGAGTCCGCTGCCGGGGAGGCGCAGGCGCAGGGCGTGCGTACCGCGATCTTCCGCCTCGGCATCGTGCTCGGACCCGGCGGCGGCGCGCTGGCCAACATGCTGCCGCCCTTCCGGTTCGGCCTCGGCGGGCCGATCGGCGCCGGCAGCCAGTGGATGTCGTGGGTGCACCGGGAGGACGTGCTGCGCGCGATCGCGCTGCTGCTGCAGCAGCAGGAACTGCAGGGCGTGTTCAACCTCACGGCGCCGGGTGCGGTTCGCAACCGCGAATTCGCCGAGGTTCTCGGGCGCGTGCTGCACCGCCCGGCGTTCCTGCCCATGCCGGGCTTCGTGCTGCGCCTGCTGCTGGGCGAGTTCGCCCACCTGCTGATCACCGGCCAGCGCGTGGTGCCGCGCAACCTGGAGGCCGCCGGTTTCGAGTTCCGGTTTCCGAACCTGGAAGAAGCGCTGCAGGATATCGTGGGAAACCGCTGACGCGTCAGCGCGGCGCCCCGCCGACTTCTAATCGTCGTCCCTGGTTTCCGCGACCGGCACCTTCGGCCACAGGTCGTCCCAGGCTGCCTGCAGGTAGAGGATCATCGACCACAGTGTCAGCACCACGGAGATGTCGAGCAGGATGAAGCCCATGTAATAGAGGAAGCCCTTGGTGAACGGGTCGATGGCCAGCAGCACGACGATCGCGATGATCTGCACGGTGGTCTTCACCTTGCCGATATACGACACGGCGATGCTGGCGCGCTTGCCGATCTCCGCCATCCACTCGCGCAGCGCGGACACCATGATCTCGCGGCCGATGATCACCGCCGCCGGCACCGCCATGAACGGCGTGGAATGGGCCTCGGTCAGCAGCACCAGCGCGGTCGCCACCATCAGTTTGTCGGCCACCGGATCCAGGAACGCGCCAAAGGGCGTGGTCTGGTTGAGCTTGCGCGCCAGGTAGCCGTCGAGCCAGTCGGTGATGCCGGCCACCGCGAAGATGACCGCGCACAGGATGCCGGAGTACTTCATCGGCAGGTAGAAGATCAGCACCAGCACCGGGATCAGCACGATGCGGAACAGCGTCAGCAGGGTTGGGATGTTCACTGCAACTGCCTTCCTTAAACAGGCAACGGGGCCTGATCGTCACTCAACCGTTCGCGTCCCCGTGCAGCGCCGCGTACAGGTCCGCCGCGAGCTGGCGACTGATGCCCGGCGCCCGGGCCAGGTCCTCCATGCTGGCGCGCTCGATCTCCTGCAGCCCGCCGAAATGCCGCAGCAGTTCCCTGCGCCGCGCCGGCCCGATGCCCGGGATCTGCTCCAGCGGACTTCGCCCACGCTTGCGGTCGCGCCGGCCGCGGTGGCCGGTGATGGCAAAACGGTGCGCCTCGTCCCGCAGGTGCTGAATCAAGTGTAGTCCAGGGAAGTCGGCCCTGAGCGCGCGCTCGTCGAAGCCCCCGCCGCCCCGCGCGACGAGCAGCGTCTCCAGCCCGTCGCGGCGGCCCGCGCCCTTGGCGATGCCGATCACGGTGAGGCCTTCGACGCCCGCTTCCGTCAGCGCCTGCAGTGCGGCGTTCACCTGCCCCTTGCCACCGTCGATGAAGAGGATGTCCGGCAGCCTGGCCTCGCCCTTGCGGATGCGACGGTAACGCCGCAGCACCGCCTGGTGCATCGCGGCATAGTCATCCCCGCCGGTCACGTTCTCGATATTGAAGCGCCGGTAATCCGATTTCATCGGCCCTTCCAGCCCGAATACGACGCACGAGGCCTGCGGCAGCTCGCCCGCCGAATGGCTGATGTCGAAGCACTCGATGCGGGCCGGAAGCTGCTCCAGTTGCAGGCCCTCCGCGAGCGACTCGAACCGTTCCAGCATGTTCTGCCGCCCGGCCAGCATGGCGCCCAGCGACTGCTCGGCGTTGGTCTGCGCCAGCCGCAGCCAGCCGGCGCGCTTGCCGCGCACGGCGGTGGCGATGCGCACCCGGCGCCCGGCGTGCCCGCTGAGCGCGGACTCCAGCAGTGCACGGTCCTCCAGCGGCACGGAAACCAGCACCTCCGCCGGCAGGTCCCGCACGCTGCCCGGCGCCAGGTAGAACTGCGGGATGAATTCGCTCACCACCTCCCCGGCGGAACGTTCCAGCTTCAGCGACGGGTACCAGTTCTTGCTGCCCAGCAGTCGTCCGCCCCGGATGAACACCGCCTGCACGCAGATGCCGCCGGGACGCACCGCGCAGGCGATCACGTCCACGTCGCCGCCCTGCTGCACCACGGTCTGCTGTTCCTGCACCCGGCGCAGGCTGGTGATGCGGTCGCGCAGGTCCGCGGCCTCCTCGTATTCAAGGTGCTCCGCGCAGCGCTCCATGCGCGCCGCCAGCGTCTTCACCACCTCGTGGCTGCGGCCCTCCAGGAACAGCACCGCGTCCTGCACGTCCCGCGCGTAATCCTCCGCCGAGATCAGGCCGACGCAGGGCGCGCTGCAACGCCGGATCTGGTGCTGCAGGCAGGGCCGGCTGCGGTTATTGAAGAAGGTGTCGTCGCAGTTGCGCAACTGGAACACCTTCTGCAGCGTGTTGAGGCTCTCGCGCACCGCGGTCGCGCCGGGGTACGGGCCGAAGTAGCGGCCGCTGCGTGCGCGCTTGCCGCGGCGGAAGGCCAGCATCGGGAATTCGTGCTTCGACAGGAACACGTACGGGTAGGACTTGTCGTCGCGCAGGATGATGTTGTACGGCGGCCGATGCTGCTTGATCAGCGTCTGTTCCAGCAGCAGGGCCTCGGTTTCGCTGTGCGTGATGGTCACTTCCACGTCCGCAATGCGTTCCACCAGCGCCTGCGTCTTCGCTTCCATGAGCGATTTTCGGAAGTAACTCGACAGCCTCTTGCGCAGGTTCTTGGCCTTGCCGACATAGAGGATCTCGCCCCCCTCGTCGAGCATGCGATAGACCCCGGGACGGGTGCTGACCGTCTTCAGGAATGCAGAAGAATCAAAGACTTCGGACATCAGGCGGAGGAAACGGCGCGGGCTCGCGGACAGTGTGCCACGGCGACGGCCCACGACGCATCATTGAGTAATTTATGCACGATACCTGTGAACCGTTCCAGCTTGTTTTCGCAAGTCATTATTTCATAAAACAAATTTTTACACTGAATCGCGACTTTTGGTCTTCAGATTTTCCCGCCATTACCGAAACAGGAAAGACCGCCGACTTCGATCACACAACAAGAACAGGAACGGTGTCCACCATGTCCTTCTCGACCCGACTCGCCGCTACGTTGTCCGTACTCATCCTGCTGGCCGCCAGTACCGGCGTGCTGCTGTTGCACCTGGCCACCGACGCCATCGGGTGGCTGCCGACACGGGACCCGGTGGTGGGCGCCCTGCTGCCACTCAGTGTCGCACTGCTCGCGGCGCTGGTCGGCATCTCGCTCACCCGGTTGCAAGTCCGGCCGGTGCAGGATCTCACCGCCCTGCTCGCCGGCGAACTCGCCGAGAAACGCGCCGAGCCGATCCGCCGCCGCGTGGACGAGATCGGCACCCTCGCCCGCGGCATCGAGGCGCTGCGCCACGCGCTGGAGGTCCGCAACGAGCGCATGGATCAGCAGCGCAAGCTCGACCCGGTCACCGGCCTGCCCAACCGCACCATCGTACGCGACCGGCTGGAGATGGCCATGGCCCGCGCGCAGCGGCAACAGTCCTGTCTTGGCGTGCTGCACGTCAACGTCATCAAGCTCGGCGCCATCAACGACCGCTACGGCCACCACGCCGGCGACATGGCGCTGAAGCTGGTCGCCGAGCGGCTGATGCGCGGGGTACGCGGTTCCGACACGGTCTGCCGGATCGGCAGCAGCGAGTTCCTGGTCATCCTCGAGGACGGCCGCGACGAGGACCTGCTGCGCGTCGCCGCCGCGCTCAGTGAACGGCTCGGCCAGGACATCAGCGTGCGCGGCAAGCAGGTCCGCCTGCGCGCGGCGAGCGGTATCGCGCTGTTCCCGCTGCACGGCCGTGGCTGGGAGATGCTGCTGCGCCGCGCCGACGTCGCGCGCCAGCACGCCCGCGAGCGCGACGAGGCGCTGTTCGTCTACACCGAGGGACTCGACGAGGAACACCTGCGCGAGCTGACCCTGCAGGACGACTTCCAGGAGGCCATCCCGCGGCGCGAACTGGCGGTGCTCTACCAGCCGAAGATGGTGCTCGCGCAGCGCCGCGTGAACCAGGTCGAGGCGCTGGTGCGCTGGCAGCACGGCAAGCTCGGGCTCATCCGCCCCGACGAGTTCATCCCCATCGCCGAGCGCAGCGGGCAGGTGCGGCTGCTCACGCACTGGGTGCTGGAACAGGTCATGCGCCAGCAGCAGGAGTGGCAGTCGCAGAACATGGAGATCCTGGTGGCGGTAAACCTGTCCGCCCTCGACCTGCGCGAGAACCAGATCGTGCACGTGCTCAAGACCCTCACCCGCATGTACGGCGTGCCACCGTCGGCGCTGATCCTGGAGGTGACCGAGAGCGCCATCCTCGGCGACATGTCCATGGCGGTGTCGATCATCGATGCGCTGCAACGGGAGG
>JBFKKR010000125.1:0-6339 GCA_041682035.1 Pseudomonadales bacterium
GCGCCCCGCGTCCCGGGGCGTTGTGGCGCCCTGCCCATGTAATCCCCAACCCGATCCGACGCCTGCTTGACCCAGGTCAACGGGCTGCAGGCCAATTGGCCGGACACTGAAACCAGGCTTCGGAAAAACCGGGGAGTGGGATCATGTCCGCAATCAATCGTTATGCCGGGGCCGCCACGCGGCACCTCGTGCTGCTCGTTTGCCTGGTCGCCCTGCCCGGAGTGGGCCTGGCGGCCCACGAGGCCAGCGCGGCCTCCTACACCCCGGATGTTTCGTTCACCCTGAAAACCGGGATCGCCGATGGCCGGCTGGTATTCATCGGTTCGGGCGGAAAACTGGACGGGGTGATCAACCCGCGCCTGGAGGTGGCCGCCAATGCGGTGGTGCAGGTCACGCTCATCAACGGCGACGGGGCGCTGCACGACATCGCGTTCCCGGAATTTGACACCCAGTCGGAAGCCATATCGGGCGTCGGCTCGAGCACGGTGGTCGTATTCAGGGCCACGAAAGAGGGCGAGTTCATCTATTTCTGCACCATCCCGGGCCACCGCCAGGCCGGCATGGAGGGTCGGATCCGGGTCGGCGTGACGGCGGAAGCCGACGCGCCCGTCGCTGTCAGCATCGTGCGCAGTCCCACCGACCTGCCGCCGCCGATCACCCGCCGCGAGCCGGCCACGGTGCGCATCGAGATGGAAACCGTGGAGGTCACCGGGCGCCTTGCCGACGGCACCTCGTACACCTACTGGACTTTCGACCGCCTGGTGCCGGGGCCCTTTGTGCGGGTTCGCGCCGGGGACACGGTCGAACTCAGCCTGAAGAACGACCCCGGCAGCCGCATGATCCACTCCATCGACCTGCACGCGGTGACCGGCCCGGGCGGGGGCGCGGTGGCCACCCAGGTGCCCCCGGGCAAGCGCCAGGGCTTCACCTTCAAGGCGCTGAACCCGGGCATTTACGTGTACCACTGCGCGACGCCGATGGTCGCCCATCACATCGCCAACGGCATGTACGGCCTGATCCTGGTCGAGCCGGAGGCCGGTTTGCCGCCCGTGGACCGCGAGTTCTACGTGATGCAGGGGGAAATCTACACGCAGATGGATTTCGGCCAGCACGGCATGCAGGAATTCAGCGTGGAGAAACTGCTGGACGAGCAGCCCGAGTACTTCGTGTTCAACGGCGCCGTTGGCGCGCTGACCGAGTCCCACGTGATGAAGGCGCGGACCGGCGAAACCGTGCGCATCTTCTTCGGCGTCGGCGGGCCGAACTTCATCTCGTCGTTCCACTTGATCGGCGAGATCTTCGACCGCGTCTACGCCAAGGGATCCCTGACCTCGCCACCCCTGACCGACGTGCAGACCACCCTGGTGGCGCCGGGCGGGGCCACCGTGGTCGAGTTCGGGCTGGAGGTCCCTGGGCGTTACATCCTGGTCGACCACGCCCTGAGCCGGCTGGAACGCGGCCTGGTCGGCTTCATCCAGGTCGAGGGGAAGGACAATCCCGCGATCTTCCGCGAGCACCCGCACTGAGCGGGGCGCGAGCGGATTCGGCGGCGGGAACCCGGTTCCGCGCCGCCGGAGGGTTTACGACAGGAAGCGTACCGCCAGCTTGATCAGCCGTTGCACCGTCGGCGTGTAGGGCGCGGCGAACAGGCCGGTCAGGGCGAAGCGGTCGCGCAGCACGCTGCGCTCGTGGGAGAAGGCCTTGAAGCCGTATTCGCCGTGGGCCTTGCCCAGGCCGCTGTTGTTGGCGCCACCGAAGGGCAGGTTGTGGTTCACGAAGTGCACCACGCAGGTGTTGATGGCGGCGTCGCCGGAACTGGTCCTGCCGATGACCGCACGGATCGCCTTGTCGTCCCGCGAGTAGACGTACAACGCCAGGGGCTTGGGCCGGGCGTTGATGTAGCGGATCGCTTCGTCCAGTTCGCGGTAGGCGATGACCGGCAGCACCGGGCCGAAGATCTCCTCCTCGAGGATGGTGCTGTCCGGCGCCACCTCGCTGAGCAGGGTCGGCGCGACGTAGCGGCTTTCGACATCGACCGTACCGCCGATCACGGCGCTGGCGCCCCGCGCCAGTGCGTCGTCGATCAGGCCCTGGATGCGTGCGGCGTGGCGCTGGTTGACGATGCGCCCGAGGTCCGGGTTGGCGGCGCGGGCGGCCTCGTCGGCACCGTAGCTGCGACGCACCTGGGCCGCGAACTCGGCGAGGAAGGCCTCCTTCACCGACTCGTGCACCAGTACGTAATCCGGCGCGATGCAGGCCTGGCCCGCATTCTGGAACTTGCCGGACACCAGTGAGCGCGCCGCGGCGGGAATGTCGGCGCTGGCGTCGATGACCACCGGGCTCTTGCCGCCCAGTTCCAGGGTGACCGAGGTCAGGTGCCTCGCGCAGGCGGCCATGACGATCTTGCCGACCGCCGGCGAGCCGGTGAAGAAGCAGTGGTCGAAGGGCAGTTCGAGCAGGGCCTGGGAGACCTCCGCATCACCCTCGAAGATGGCCACCTCGTCCTCGGTGAACACCGAGCGGATGATCTCCACGCTCAGGGCCGAGGTGTTCGGCGTGAGTTCGGACGGTTTGACGATGGCGGTGTTGCCGCCGGCGATGGCGCTGACCAGGGGACCGAACAGCAGGTTCACCGGGAAATTCCACGGGGCAATGATCAGGGTCACGCCCTTGGGTTCGTAGCGGATCTCGCTGAAGGTGCCGATCAGTGGTGCGGTCGGAGCGACCTTGCGCGGCTTCATCCAGCGCTTGAGGTGACGGATCGCGTGGTTGGCTTCCTGGACCACGACCATGATCTCGCCGAGGTCAGCCTCGGCCTCGGGCTTGGCGAAATCCGCCTGCAGCGCCGCGTAGATGTCCTCGCGACGGGCCAGCACGGCGTCGCGGAGACGGCGGATCGTGGCAATGCGTTCCGCGGCATCGGAGGTGCGCAGTTCCAGTGCCCGGGCCTGCTGCAGCGCGAACACGCGTTCGATCTCACTCTGTCCGGAGACGGCCTGGGGTGGGGTGACAAGGGCTTGTACGGCTGCGTTCATGGCGGGTTGCTCCTCGTGTGTGGCATTTCCTCGATGGCATCCATTGTCCGGAAACTGGCGGCCGCGGTATTGACCTCGCGATGTAAAAATTTGACAGATCGCGCCAGGATTCCGGATCAGGGCCGGAGGGGGACGGGTTCGCCACCCTCCGGATTGCACTTTTAACCCGTGGCGGCTACAAACCCCGTTACACCGGGTGAACCGGTCACGAGGAGTCGATCATGGGACCCACCCGGGTATTGCTAGGCGTCATCCTGCTCCTGCTCGGTGGCGGGGTCTTCGCGGGCGCGCCCGCGGTGCCGCCTGCCCTGGAGCCGTGGCGCGCCTGGGTGCTGCACGGGCAGGAAGAGGCCCTGTGCCCGTTCCTGTACAGCCAGCATGGCCAGAAGTTCTGCGCCTGGCCGGAGCGCCTCGCGGTACAGGTGGAGCCGGGTGCCGCCCGTTTCCGCCAGCAGTGGACGGTGTACATCGAGTCGGATCTCCTGCTGCCCGGCGACGCGCGCAACTGGCCGGTAGATGTGCTGGTCGACGGCCGGCGGCTCCCGGTGATTGCCGCGGACGGGCGCCCCGCGGTACGCGTGAAACCCGGTACATGGAAG
The DNA here is from genome assembly GCA_041682035.1 of Pseudomonadales bacterium. Classification (GTDB taxonomy): domain Bacteria; phylum Pseudomonadota; class Gammaproteobacteria; order Pseudomonadales; family JBFGWM01; genus JBFJWR01. The sequence goes on from JBFKKR010000125.1 coordinate 3,635, forward strand.
GTGGAGGGGCGCATCCCCCTGCCGCGCCGGCCAGAGTTCCTCAGCGTTCCGCCCGCCACCGGGCTGCTGGAACTGGAGGTCGACGGGCGCACGGTCGAGCGTCCCGCGCTGGACCGCAACGGCCGCTTGTGGCTGGGCAAGCGTGAGCGCGAGGCAAAGCCGGCCAGCGGCCGCGATACCCAGTCCCTGCGCGTGTTCCGCAAGCTGACCGACGAAATTCCGCTGCAGCTGGAAACCCGCATCCATCTCGAGGTCTCGGGGACCGAGCGCGAGCTGCGCAGCGGGCGCATGCTGCTCGAGGGTTTCGTGCCGATGGCCCTGGAAAGCCCGTTGCCGGCGCGGATCGAGGCTGACGGCAGCCTGCGCATCCAGGTGCGCCCGGGTAACTGGGTGGTGACCCTGCGCGCGCGTCGCGAGGGTCGCGCGGAGAAGTTCTCGATCGCGCCTTCGGGTCCGGTGTGGCCGGACGAGGAAGTGTGGGTATTCGAGGCCCGCCACAACCTGCGCAGCGTCGAGGTCAGCGGACCGCCGGGGATCGATCCCCAGCAGACCGGGCTGCCCCAGGAGTGGAAGCAGTTCCCGGCCTACCTGCTGAATGCGGAAAGCGAACTCGTGCTCAGTGAGCAGCTGCGCGGCGATCCGGCGCCTGCGCCGGACCAGCTGTCCCTGGAACGGCGCCTGTGGCTCGACTTCACCGGGGAGGGCTACACGATCGAGGACCGCATCAGCGGCGTGGTGAACCGCGACACCCGCCTGCGCATGCAGGACGGCTACCAGCTCGGCAGGGTGGAACTCAACGGGATGCCGGAGATGGTCACCCGCCTGGAACCCGGTGAGCCCGCGGGCATCGAGCTGCGCCAGGGCCCGGTGAACCTGTTTGCCGTCAGCCGCCTGCCACGCAATGCCATGGCCGGCGCCGCCGGCTGGGACGCGGATTTCAACGAGGCGGGCGCGCGCCTGCAGCTGCCGCCCGGCTGGAGCCTGTTTTCGGCGCAGGGCGTCGACCGCGCCTGGCCGTCGTGGATCGCGCGCTGGAACCTGTGGGACATCTTCCTGGTGCTGATCATCGGTGCGGCGTTCGCGCGCCTGTACTCGCCCGGTGTGGGCCTGCTGGCCTTCGTCGCGGTGGGGCTCGGCTACCAGGAGCCCGCGGCGCCGGTGCTCATCTGGCTGAACCTGGCGGCGGTGCTCGCGCTGCTGCACCTGGTGCCGGAGAGCCGGGTGCGCGCACTGCTGGTGTTCTATCGCAATCTCAGTTTTCTTGCCCTGGTGATCCTGTTCCTGCCATTCGCGGTGGACCAGGTCCGCGAGGCCATCTACCCGCAACTGGAAAAACCCTGGCAGGTGGTCAACCGGGCGCCACAGCCGGAGGCGCAGGCGCCGCGACGGCTCAGGAACGAGGCCGCCGATGTCGGCGCCGCGGTGATGGCGCCCATGGAAATGACCGCGAAAATGCGCAGCCAGGTCATGCAGGACAAGCTCCAGGCCTACCAGCAGGAAGAGCGGGTCGGCCGCCGCTACGAGCCGGGGGCACTGATCCAGACCGGTCCGGGCCAACCCACCTGGCAGTGGAACGAGGTGCATCTCAACTGGGGCGGACCGGTGACCCGCGGCCAGGAGGTGAAGCTGCTGCTGGTTCCGCCGCTGGTCAACCGCCTGCTCAACTTTGTCACCGTGATCCTGTTCCTGGCCCTCGGCGCGGTGCTGGCGCTGCGCGCCTACCGTGGTGAGCGGCAGCCGCCGGCCGCCACAGGAGGCGGGCGCGTTGCCGGACTGGCGCTGCTGTGCGGTCTCGCACTGTTGCAGGCGCCGCCACCGGCGCATGCGGACCTGCCCGGTCCGGAACTGCTCGGCGAACTGAAACAACGCCTGCTGGAGCCGCCGGAGTGCCTGCCGGCCTGCGCGTCGATCAGCCGCGTCGAGCTGCAGGCCTCGGGCAATGCGCTCCGCCTGCGCCTGGAAGTCCACGCCGCGGAACAGGTGGCCGTGCCCGTGCCTGGCGGACATCCGGCCTGGTATCCCGATTCGGTGTCGCGCCTGGATCCCGCGGGCGGTTCCCGCGGTGCGCCACCGCTGATGCGTGGCAACGCCGGGGAACTGTACGCGGTGCTTGGCGCCGGCAGCCACGTGCTCCTGGTGACCGGGAGCCTGGATGGCATCGACACCCTGAACCTGCGTTTTCCCCTGTCACCGCACAACGTGCGGGTGGTTACCGAGGGTTGGCAGGCCGCGGGGGTCCACGAGGGGAACCTGATTGGCGATGCCGTGGTTTTGAACCGCGAGGTGCGCAAGGTCGTCGTCGAGCAGCAGCGCGGCGAGGAATTGCATCCGGATCCCGTGCCGCCGTTCCTGCAGGTGGAGCGCACCCTGGAACTCGGTGTGGAATGGCGGGTGCGCACGGTGGTGCGGCGACTCGCACCGGCCAGCGGCCCGGTCAACGCGCGCATCCCCCTGTTGCCGGGAGAATCGGTGACCACGCCCGGTGTCCGCGTGGAAAACAACGCGGTGCTGCTGTCCCTGGCCGAGCGCCAGCGCGCGGCGAACTGGGTGTCGGTCCTGGAACGCACGCCGCGCATCGAGCTGAAGGCCGTCGAGACCGGCACCTGGGTGGAGACCTGGCGGTTGCAGGCGGACACCCGCTGGAACGTCCGCAGCGAGGGCCTGCCGCCGGTCAAATCCACCCCGGGACGGGCCGGCCACGTGCC
>JBFKKR010000126.1:0-6186 GCA_041682035.1 Pseudomonadales bacterium
TACATCCTGGCTTACTTCGAGGACGTGCGTCGTGAAATGGAACCGACCCTGCGCGTCGTGAACGGCTGACCGCTACCTGCGGCCACCCCACCACCACAGCACGGTCGCCAGCGCGCTGGTGAAACAGGCCAGCGCGTAGACGGTCACCGGGCCGGCGTGGTCCCAGGTCCAGCCCGCCAGCGTGGCGCCGAGCGCGCTGCCAAGGCCGAAGCTGATGCTGTTGTACAGCGCCTGCCCCTTGCCGGCGTGGGCGGCGCCGAAGTAGCGGTGCACCCACTCGATCGCCGCGGCGTGAAACGCACCGAATGAGAATGCATGCAGCACCTGCGCCAGCAGCAACAATGGCAACTGGTCGGCATGGCAGGCGATCAGGTACCAGCGCAGCGTCGTCAGCACCAGCGCTAGCAGCGCGAGCCGGTACACGCCGAGCGCCGGCAGGATGCGATGCATGCCGAGGAACAGGAAGATCTCGGCGATCGCGCCCAGTGCCCAGAGCCAGCCCGCCAGCGAGCGCGTGTAACCGTGCATCTCGAGAAACAACGAGAAAAACGTGTAGTACGGCGCGTGCGAGGAATGCGCCAGCACCACCATGGCCACGAACAGCAGGCAGCGCGGCGCCAGCACCAGGTTCATGAAGCTCTCGCCCGCCGGCGCCGTCACGCCTGCCTGTTTCTGCGGCACCAGCAGCGTGCTCCCCGCGATCATGAGCATGATCGGCAGCAGCAGCAGCGGCAGCAGGAGCACGGAAAACCGGTCGAACAGGTAGCCGGCGCCGATCACCACGACGATGAACCCGATCGATCCCCAGAGGCGCACGCGGCTGTAGTGGCTGGAGTGTTCCCCCAGGTGCGCCAGTGTCTCGGCCTCGAACTGCGACAGGATCGCGTTCCAGAAGAAACTGAAGAGCAGCGTCACCGCCACCATCCAGTAGAAATCCGTGCGCACCAGCAGGCCGGTGAAGAACACCAGCGCCGCCAGCCCACCGGCGCGGATGATGAACATGCGCCGGCCCGACCGGTCCGCCAGGTAGCCCCAGACGTAGGGCGCCACCAGCCGGGTGCCGGTGAGACAGGCCATGAGCAGGCCGGTGTGGTAACCGTCGTAACCGAGTTGGTTGAGGTACAGGCCCCAGTACGGGATCAGCCCGCCGATGAAGGCGAAATAGGCGAAGTAGAACAGCGACAGGCGCCAGTAGGGAAGGTTTCCGATCAAGCTGGGCTGCTCCTTCCCTGGTCGCCCGGAGGGGGCCGGTACCGGCAGCAGGTTTCCCTACCGCTTCGGCGACATCCCTGTCGCCTTCGCTGTCGGGCAGCGCTCGCTAATGTGCATCCATGCACCGCTTGCGCCGCACGACCGGGAAACCTGCTGCCGGCACCGACCCCTGCGAGTTCGTCGCCAGCCCGCTCGCGGTGACCACGGCTGGTCCCAATCCGACCCACGACATGGCAACTCCCCGATAGCGGGCGCATCGAAAATGCTGGTGGAGGGCGCAGCAAGATTCCGGGAGGCGGTTACTTTGCGGGCGGCCCGGCCGGAATGACCGGGGTCTCGCTTTTCACGTCGGCATTCTGCGCGCGGTGCCGCAGGGCGTGGTCCATCAGCACCAGCGCCAGCATCGCCTCGGCGATGGGCGTCGCACGGATGCCAACGCAGGGGTCGTGGCGGCCGTGCGTCACCACCTCGGTCGGGTTGCCATGCACGTCGACCGAGCGTCCCGGCAGGCGGATGCTGGAGGTCGGCTTGAGCGCCATGTGGGCGATGATGTCCTGCCCGGAGGAGATGCCGCCCAGCGTGCCCCCGGCGTTGTTGGAGAGGAACCCCTCCGGCGTGATCTCGTCGCGATGCTCGCTGCCGCGCTGCGCGACGCTGGCGAATCCTGCGCCGATCTCGACGCCCTTCACCGCGTTGATGCTCATCATCGCGCGGGCGATATCGGCATCGAGCTTGTCGAAGACCGGCTCGCCGAGCCCCGGCGGCACGCCACGCGCCACCACGCTGATCTTCGCGCCGATGGAATCGCCATCCTTGCGCAGGGCATCCATGAAGGCCTCCATCGCGGCGACCTTCGATGCATCCGGGCAGAAGAACGGGTTGCGCTCGATCTCGTCGAAATCGATGCGCTCCACGCAGATCGGACCCAGTTGCGACAGGTAGCCCTGGATCTCGATGCCCATCTGTTCGCGCAGCCACTTGCGGGCGATGCCGCCGGCGGCGACGCGGACCGCCGTCTCGCGCGCGGAGGAGCGTCCGCCGCCCCGGTAGTCACGAAAGCCGTACTTCTGCTGGAAGGTGTAATCCGCATGGGCCGGGCGGAAGGTGTCCTTGATGTTGCCGTAGTCCTTGCTCTTCTGGTCGACGTTCTCGATCAGGAGGCCGATGGGGGAGCCGGTCGTGCGGCCCTCGAACACGCCTGAGAGGATGCGCACCTGGTCGGGTTCCCGGCGCTGTGTCGTGTGCCGCGACTGCCCCGGCTTGCGGCGGTCGAGATCGCGCTGCAGGTCCGCCTCGCACAGCGCCAGCCCGGGCGGACAGCCATCGACGATGCCACCGAGCGCGGGGCCGTGTGACTCCCCGAACGTGGTGACCGTGAACAGGCGCCCGAAACTATTGCCCGACATGCCAGATCCCCTGGATCGATTCCTGTTGCAATTGTAGTGGCCCGGCGCGTTTACCGGCCAAGGGGCAGCTGTGACTGCTCCAGCATGCAGATCCCGTCACCGCCATGCTCGAAGTCGAACCAGAAGAACGGCAGGTCGGGGAACGCCTCCATGAGTGCATCCGCCGAGTTGCCGACCTCCAGCACCAGGATGCCACCCGGATTCAGGAAGGCGCGCGCCTGCGCCAGGATGCGGCGGGCGAAATCCAGCCCGTCGGCGCCCGCCTGCAGGGCCATGCGCGGTTCGTGCCGGTACTCCGCCGGCATCGCATCGAGGTCCGCCGCATCCACGTAGGGCGGATTGGCGAGCACGAGATCATAGGTTTCCCCGCTGACCGCCGCGAACAGGTCCCCTGCCCGCACGTTCACCCGCTCCGCGAGGCGGTGACGCTCGACGTTCCGGCGTGCAACGTCGAGCGCCGCTTCGCTGACGTCCGCGAGATCGACGACGGCATCCGGAAAAGCCAGCGCGGCGGCGATGCCGATACAGCCGGAGCCGCAGCAGAGATCGAGGATGCGGTGCACCCGGTCCGCTTCCAGCCAGGGCGAGAATCCCCGGCCGATCAGTTCGGCGATCGGCGAACGCGGAATCAGCACGTCCGGGGTCACGTGAAAGGGGTGGCCGGCGAACCAGGCCTCCCCGGTGAGATAGGGTACCGGCACCCTTTGCTCCACCCGGCGGGCGATGCGCCCGGCCAGTTCCACCCGTTCGCCTTCGGTCAGTCGCGCCGACAGCACCGACCGGTCGATGTCCCAGGGCAGGTGCAGCGTACCGAACACCAGCGCCACCGCCTCGTCCCACGCGCTGTCCGTGCCATGCCCGTAGCAGACACCGGCGGCCTCGAAGCGGCTCACCGCCCAGCGCAGGAAATCGAGCACGGTGCGCAGTTCGCGCACGGCCTCTCCGCGGTCACAAAGATCGTTCGCCATTTTCCCCGCAAACCGGCAGAATTCATCGGTTGGTCAACCACCGCGAGCGGCCCGACGGGGCCGTGCGACGCGGGCGGGATGTTAGCACACCGGATGGCGGCCGGCCGGCGGCCTGGAGTACACGAACGCATGAAGGATCTCTTTACCAGGATCATCGAGGAAATCGGCGAGGATCCGACCCGTCCCGGGCTGAAGGACACCCCGGAGCGCGCCGCCAGGAGCATGGAGTTCCTGACCCACGGCTACCACGAGTCGCTGGCGGAAATCGTCAACGATGCGCTGTTCCCGTCCGACAACAGCGAGATGATCCTCGTCAAGGACATCGAACTGTTCTCGCTCTGCGAGCACCACCTGCTGCCGTTCATCGGCCGCTGCCACGTCGCCTACCTGCCGCAGGGCAAGGTGCTGGGCCTGTCGAAGGTGGCGCGCATCGTGGACATGTACGCGCGGCGGCTGCAGATCCAGGAGAATCTCACCCGGGAGATCGCCGAGGCAGTGCAGTCGGTGACGGACGCGGCGGGCGTGGGCGTGATCGTGGAGGCCCGCCACCTGTGCATGATGATGCGCGGGGTGGAAAAACAGAACTCGATCATGAAGACGTCCGTCATGCTCGGGGCGTTCCGCAGCAACGCCAGCACGCGCGCGGAGTTCCTCTCCCTCATCCGGGACTGAGCGGGTCGTCCGGCCGGGCCGCAAAGGCGCAAAGGCGCAGGGGACGGATCAGGCGAACGTGTCGATCGCGGTGCCGAGCACCTCGTCAGCACCCGGTTCCTGTTGCGTGAAGCGGGCCAGCGGATTGTCGGGCTGCGCCCCGGCGGCCGCGGGCCCCGGCGGTTCTGCCGCTTCGGGCGGTGCGGTTGCGGTTGAGGGCACGGGGGTGGGCGCGGTCTCCTGAGCCGGGGCCGGCTGTTCGGGCCCCGTCGGCTGCTGCACCGCGTTTTCCGGCGTGGACGGTTCGTTTTCGAGTTGCACCCGCGCGGCGGGACTGATGTCGACCACCACGCCGGGGGGCGGCTCGGACGCCGGAACCGGGGGTGTCGCCGGACCCGCGGCCGGCGCCGCCGCGGGCTGTTGCTGCGGACGCAAGCCCTCCGCCGGGTTGGTGCGGTTCTCACCGTCCCGGGTACTCAGCGGCGGCAGGCTTGTCGTGACATCATTGACAGGCATGGACCAGTCTCTTCACCAATATCTCTTCGCCCAGCAGTTGCCGGTTGCCGACACTCATTCCAGTATCATACTGTACATTTTTTATTCAAAACTACTCACAATGCGTCGGCCCGCTCGCCCGCCCCGGGTACGCCCGACAATGCATTGTGGACCGCGACCACGCGCCGCAGTTCCGCCACCAGCCGCTCCCGTTCCGGGCCGTTCAGGAAGGTGCCCAGTTCCTCGCGCCGCCCCGACTGGCACAGCCAGATCCGCGGCAGGTCCCATTCCGAGCCAGCCTGTTGCACCTCGAAGCGGGACCAGGCCCGCTGAAAGCGCCGGCGGTAGGTCGGGCGGTAGCGGCCCCGTTCCACCACCACTTCGTCGCCGCTGAAGCGGATCACCTCGCGCCGCTCACAGAGCAGCGAGACCCACCAGAGGGCGAAGCAGACCGCGATGCCCTCCATGCCCGAGAACGGCAGGACCAGCCAGCCGCCCACCAGCGTGAAGCCGAGACCGATCACCAGCGCGGGCAACCCGACGAACAGCATGCAGAGTTGGACCTGGCGCCAGGTCAGCGCGCGGTTCGGGCGCAGGTCGATCCAGGACAAACCGGCACCGGAGAGCAGGTGGGTGGTGACCATGTCTCCATTCTACGGCAATACCAGCTCGATGCGATCGCGCGGTTCCCGGCCCTGCCCGCCCGGCGCGAGCGAGCCGACGCCATGTGCGGACAGGCGGCCCGGCGCCGCGACCAGCGGCCTGAGCCGGTCCAGGAAGCGCTGCGCCCGCGTGCGCGACATGGCCAGGTTGGCATTGGCGGATGGCTGGGAGTAGGCGTGGGCAACGATCGCGATGGGCAGCACCGGCTGGGTGTCCAGCGCCTGCGCCAACCGGGCCAGGGCCTCGTCGGAGATCGCCGGCACCTCGTTGCCTTCAGCGAAATGGACGTCGCGCAGCACGAGACGCCGCTCGCGGCGCAGCAGCGACATCATCGCCCGCGGATCCGGACTGACCTGCTGCGCGGCCGAGGCCGGCACGCGGAACTCCTCGATGCGCACGTAGATGCGCTTGTTGCCGCGCCGGACGAGATACAGCGTGTAGAAGTGGTGCCGTGCCTCGCGTACCTCGCGCGTCACCTCGTAATGCTGCTCGCCATCGGGCCCGTAGAGGACCGGATTGCCGAACACGCGGTTGGCCCAGAAGTTGCTGCTGCCGCACTCCCGCCCCTGGCACTGGAACAGGAGATCACGTTCGTTGCCGATCACCTGGTCCTGCCAGTGCTCGAGCACGGTCGAGAGCGCGTAGTCCTCCGGCACCTGGTAGGTGACGACCGACAGGTCGCCGCGCAGCCGCGCCTGGCGCTCCGGCTGCAGTGAACCGTCGATCTTCTTCAGCCGCCCGAGGATGACCCGGTGATCCACCGCGTCCGACTCGCTGTACTCGATGATCCA
>JBFKKR010000127.1:0-6057 GCA_041682035.1 Pseudomonadales bacterium
CGCCACGGCCGGCAACCTCACCGTGAACGCGCAGATCGACGGGCGCGATATCGCCATGGACCCGGCGGCGAGCGGGCTGCTGACGCTGACTGCCGGTGGTGATTTCCTGCTGAACAGCAATATCCTCACCGACAACGCGCCGCTGACGATTACTGCCGGTGGCGCGTTCACGCCGTCCGGTAGTAACGGCCTGTTCGCCGGCAACGGTGCCATCTCCGTCACGTCTGGTGGCAACCTGGTTACGTCGCCGATGATCACCACCGGCAGCGTGACCGCCCGCTCCACAGGTGGCACGCTGACCGTCGCCACCGGCATCGACGAGACTTACGGCAATGTCTCGCTGCGCTCGCTCGGTGACCTGGTTGTCAACGAGTCGATCGTCAACTTCAGCAACGGCTCCACCCTCGGCCTGCAGTCCGACAACGGGGATGTCATCGTCAACGCGCAGATCGACGGCCGTGACGCGAACGGAGCGCCCAGTGCCCCCCTGACGATCAGTGCCGGACAGAACATCACCCTCAACGCGGATGTGCTGACCGAGAACGCCAGTCTCACGCTGGTGGCCACCAACGGCACGCTGACCAGTTCCGGTGGCGGGCTTTTTTCCGGTTCCGGCAATCTCAGTGTGACCACGGGAGGCAACCTCAACACCGGGATCTTCGGCACCACCGGCACACTGGCGATGCGTTCCACGGCCGGGTCGCTGACGGTCGACCAGAAGATCGACGAGACGGTCGGGAACGTGACCCTGCGCGCCGCGACCGACCTCAACGTCAACAGCGAGATCGCCAGTATCCGCACCGGCAGCAGCCTGTCGCTGACCGCGGATACCGGCAACGTCAACATCAACGACCGCATCGACGCGCAGGACGATCCGCTGACGGCCGCCGTGCCGGTGGCGGGCGGCGCCGTCACCATCGTGGCCGGCACCGACGTCAACCTGAACGAGACGATCACGACCTACGAAGGCGCCATCGACATCACCGCCACCAACGGCTCGCTGAACATCGCCACCGCGCCGGATCCCGATTTCGACAATCAGGTGCTGCCCAAGCGGATCCTGGTGACCGATGTGAACGGGGACACCGGTAGCGCACCCATCTCGATCACCACCGGGGGCAATCTCAGTACCGGTCCGGCGATCGACCCGGCCGCCACGGTGCCGGTAGCGGCGTGCGAACCGACGTGTACGCCCCTGGAACGAGAGGCCCATTTCACGGACGTGATGAAGCGCTTCGTGGCGATATCCACGCACGGGGCCATCTCGCTGACTTCCACGGCCGGCGATGTCACGATCGATGCACCCCTGCCCCAGGAGATCGGCGCGATCACGCTGGATGCATTTGACGCCGTGCAGATCAGCCAGCATCTGCTGACCGATGGCCAGGCCACGAGTGAAATCCAGATCTATGCCGGGGCCGGCGGCGTGACGGTGAACCCCGCGGTGTTCCCGGTCGGCGTCAGCAACAACAACACGCTGGTTGACTCGCGGGATGCCAACCTGCTGATCGAGTCGGCCGGCACCATCACCATCTACAACGGCGGCGTGGCGAGCAGCAAGGACATCACCCTGACCTCCACGGCCGGCAACATCGTCGGCGCGATCGGCCAGAGCACCGGCTCCGGCGTTAACGCCGATAACCTGACAATGACCGCGTTCGGCAATATCGGTGAGGCCGGCACGGTGTTCGACGCGTCGCTGGTCAGCAGTTCGGTGACGGGCACCTCGGAAACGGGCTTCATCCGGATCTACGTCTTCAGCCCCGGCACGCTGGACCTGACCACCGAGTTTGCCGATCTGTCGAGTCCGGCTGCGTTCCCGACCGCCGGTGATATCGAGATCCTGGGTCCCTACATCGGCGGCACCGTGCTGGTCGACGCGGCGCGCGACCTGAAGATCCCCGGTGCAAACGCGGGCACGCTCAACCTGCAGGCGGGGCGGGACATCCTGCTCGAAAGTGGCTTTGATATTGCCGCACTCACCGCCGTTGCCAATCGCGACCTGATCTACGACTTCAACGTGCCCAACGTCGGCGGTATCTATATCGACACGGCCGCGAATACCGTGCTCACCGCAACCACCGGCTCGGTGCTGTTCCTGAACGACGCCTCGTTCCTCAGCGACGCCGGCAGTGACCTGCTCGTGACGGCCGGCGATTCCGTGGTGCTGAACAAGGTGCAGACCGATGGCTCGCTCAGCGTGATCGCCACCAATGGCAGTATCACGCTGACCGAGGCGATTGGCGCGCAACTGAACGTGGTCGACCCGCCGCCCGGTGATTTCGAGCACCGCGCGATCCCCCTGATCGACGTGGGGAATGACGGGCTGGCGTCGATCCTGCTGTCCGCGCTGGGTGCTTCCGGCAGTATTACCATGGAGGGCGCCCGCGCCGCCGGCACGGTGGACGTCCAGACCTCCGGCGTGCTGACATCGACGCGGGAGATCCGCTCGGCAACCTCACTGTTCATCGCCGCGAGCGGGGTCAGCCACGACAGCACGATGGGGGACGGACTGGTCTACGGCGCACCCGGCATCGGCACCCAGGACCAGTTGTTGGTTCGGAATCAGATCCTGCCGTTCCCGTCGCCCGGTCCCGGCATCGCGCCGCCGCCAGCACCACCGGCCATTTCGGCCCTGCCGCCGGTCGACCCGGGCGCCATCAGCGTCGCCGGCGTCACGGATCCCGGCAGCGGCGGTGTCGGCTCGCTGGGCGCGCCCGGCGGCCTGGACCTGAATGCCCTGCCGGCACCGGCGGCGGGTGGGACCGGTACCGGTACCGGGGGCGTCAACAACGAGGCGGAGACCGCCGGCGAACTGCCGATGCCCGGGCCGGGCACCGAAGATTCCAGCGGCGTCGTGATCGGACAGAGCGACGACTGGGAACTCGGCGAGATCCTGGTCTATGGCGGTGGCTCCGGACCGGCCGCCGAGGCGGACATGGGCAACGGCGGCCCCGCCGTGTCCGGCGCCCCGGATGGCGCGGAGGATGACGAGGAAGAATGTTCCGCCGAGGAAGACTGCGAGGAAAGCTGAGGGTCGCCGCGTTCGTCGCGCTGGCGGGGAAAGCGGTGATTACGGCAGGGCCAAGGATGGCGATACGGCGGTTTCTGTGCATGCTCTGGCTCGCAGTTGGCTGGGCAACTCCGGGCTTCGCTTCGGAACCCGTCAGCGATCCGTTGCTACGTATCGAAACCGGGATGCATACGACCCTGATCCGGCGCATCATCTTCGACCCGGCGCACAACCGCGTACTGACGTGTTCCGATGACAAGACGGTACGCGTCTGGCAAATGCCGGACGGCCGCCTCGTCAACACGCTGCGGGTGCCGATCGACGCCGGTCACGAGGGCAAGCTGTTCGGCCTGGCCGTTTCCCCGGACGGCAACACCGTGGCCGTGGCCGGCTGGACCGGCTGGGACTGGGACCGGCGGGGCTCCATTTACCTGCTGGATGTCGGGAGCGGCCGCATGCTCCGGCGCATCGGTGGCATCGACAACGCGTTCGGTGCGCTGAACTGGACGCCGGATGGAAAGTTCCTGGTCGCCGGGCTGCAGGCCAACCTGGGCCTGCGCGTGATCCGCGTCGAGGACGGCGCGGTGGTCGCGGAGGACCGCCAGTATAAGGACAAGATCCTTGACCTCGATATCGCCGGCAATGGCCAGGTGGCGGCAATCTCGCTGGACGGCTGGGTGCGCCTCTACGACCGCGAGTTCAGGCTGATCGGTCGCAGGAAGATCGAGGGCGGCGAGCACCTGTCGTCGATCCGCTTCTCGCCGGACAGCCAGTTGCTGGCGGTCAGCTTTGTCGATACGCCCCGGGTCTCGGTGGCCAGCGCTGCACAGCTCGAGTACCTGTACTCCCCGGATCTCGACGGCGTGACGGATTTTTCGGGATTCGCGGCAGTCGCCTGGTCGTCGGACGGAGAGTACCTCTATGCCGGCGGGGATTATCGCGGCAGCGGCCTCAATCCGCTGTTCCGCTGGCCGGGCAAGGGGCGTGGTCCGCGCGAGACCCGCCCGTTGGTCCATAACCGGATCAATGAACTGCGCAGCCTGTCGCATGGCGAGGTACTGTACGCCACCGAGGATCCCGAGTTCGGCGTGATCACGCCGGCGTTCGAGGCGCGGCCGATCCGTAAGCCCAGCATTCTCGACTTCAGCGATGCGCACGGGCGGCTGGAAGTGTCCGCGGACGGCAGCCGCGTGCGCTACCCGGTGACCGGGCAGGCCATCACCCACCAGCAGTTCGATGTGCTGGGCGCCGGGGACCAGGACCTTGTAGCTGGCGATGCGCTGGAGCCACCGGTGCTCCGGCACGAGCACTTCCGGATCGAGAACTGGCACGGGCAGTTGCATCCCCGCGTGAACGGCGTGCTGGTGCGCATGGATGACCACGAACTCGCGCGCAGCTATGCCATCGTGCCGGACGGCGCCGCGTTGCTGTTGGGCGGGGAGTGGTCCCTGCGGAATATCGACCCGGCCGGCGCGCAGCGCTGGCAGATCGCGTTGCCGGCGGTTGCCTGGGCGGTGAATGTTTCCGGGAATGGCCAGTTGGCGGTCACCACCCTAAGTGATGGCAGCATCCGCTGGTACCGGGTGGCGGATGGCGACGAGGTGCTGGCCTATTTCCCGCATCGCAATGGCAGTGACTGGATTGCCTGGATTCCGGACGGTTACTACGCGTCTTCACTGTTCGGGGACAATTACATCGGCTGGCACCTGAACCGTGGCAAGGACCTGGCGCCGGATTTCTACCGCGCCGTGCAGTTCGAACGCGTGCTGTTCCGTCCGGACGTGGTGCAATCGGCGTTCCGCCTGGCGATGAAGCCACGCACCCGATCGCTGGTCGATACGCCGCTGGACGCCAGTTTCCGCATCGGCCAGTTGCGCGAAATCGCGCCACCGCGCATCCACGTGGAGGTGACCGACCTGTCGGTCAGCAACCCGCAGCGTCCGCAGGTGCAGCTGCGTGTCGAGGCGGAACGCAATGCGTTGCCGATGGAGCACTACACGGTGTTCATCAACAAGATCCCCGTGACGCCGGCGTCCGACCGGTCGCTGCAGGGCAGTGAGCGGGAGAAGTTCGTCCGCGACCTGGTGCTGGACCTGCCGGCCCGCGCGAACGATGTTCGCGTGGAGGCGTTCAACGGCAAGGCGATGGGTGTGCGCGAACACTACGTGGAACTGCCGGCGAACGTGGCGCCGGAACCCGTTCCGGGTGACCTTTACCTGCTGGCGATCGGCATCAACGAGTTCGACTCCCTGCCGGCGTCGATGCACCTGCAGTACGCCGCGCGCGATGCCGAGGAGGTGGTCCGTGCGTTCGCTGCCGAGGAAGGCCGCACGTTTCGCCGGGTGCACGTGAAACTGCTGAACGACGGCAGCGCGGTGCCGCCGGGCCGGCAGGCCATCCTCGACGTGCTGGCGTTCGCGCGGGATGCCGGGCCGCATGACACCGTGGTGATCTTCCTCGCCTCGCACGGCATCAGCGACCAGGCCGGCAATTACTTCTTCGTGCCCAAGGATGTCGCGATCCGCGACATTTCCCGCGCGATGCGCGGCGAACCCGCCGGGTCGATGGTGTCCTGGGAGGCGTTTTCGGAGGCGCTGCGGCAGACGTCCGGTTACCGCATGCTGATCGTCGACACCTGCCACGCGCAGGACATCGAGGGACGCTTCGATGCCCACTCGCTGATGAAGCGCTCCGCGGCTTCGCTGTTCCCGATGATGGTGGCGGCGCGTGGCAGTGAACAGTCGCAGGAGTACGCGGAAGAACGCCATGGCCTGTTCACCTACGCGCTGCTCAACGCGCTGCGCGAGCAGCCGGACCCGGACCGCGACGGCCGGGTGACGCTGCGCGAACTGTTCGGCCGCATTGCGCCGGAGGTGGCGAGACTGCACGTGCCCGAGGCCGGTTCGCAGACGCCGCAACTGGTGGCGGCGCCGCCGCTGGACGCGATGCCGGTACTTCGCCACGCAGGCCCGGCGCAGTGACCGCTGCGGTGCCGGACGTCGAGACAGAGGCCGCCGCGCCGCCGCGTTCCTCGCGGCGCGTCC
>JBFKKR010000128.1:0-6029 GCA_041682035.1 Pseudomonadales bacterium
CTTCGGCTGGAAAGCGGGCCAGCCGTCGGTGCGGCAGCAGTCGCTCAAGGCCTTCGCAGAGGATCTCGGCATCACCTCGGCGCTGTTTCCCGCAGATGCCTGCACGGAGATGCACGGCGACTGCCGGCAGATGCCACAGGGCGGCTCTCCCGAACTGGAACCCGGCATCGGGGAAGCGGTGGTCTTCTACGCCAGCCACCTCGCGCCACCGGCACGCCGGCGAACGGACGATCCCGGGGTGGTGACGGGGGAATCCCTTTTCCACGCGGCCGGTTGTGCGGGGTGCCACCGGCCGCGCTGGCGGACCGGCGAGGTGCCCGGGTTTCCGGCCCTGTCCGGGCGGGAAATCCTCCCCTACACCGACCTGCTGCTGCACGACATGGGCGAAGGCCTCGCGGACGGCATGCGGGACGGCCTCGCGAGCGGGCGGCACTGGCGCACCGCGCCCCTGTGGGGACTGGGGCACACGCACGCGGTTTCCGGGGCGAAGGCCGGTTTCCTGCACGATGGCCGGGCGCGGGATCTCGTGGAGGCCATCCTCTGGCACGGCGGCGAAGCAGGCGCGTCGCGGAATGCGTGGATGGCGCTGCCGGCCGTGGACCGGGACCGGGTCATCCGCTTCCTGGAATCGCTCTGAAGTGGAAAACCGGCGCAGCTCAGCGCCGGACCGAGTGCCTGAAAGCAGCGAACCGTGTTTCGTCGCGATTCTGCGGGTGTGAGTGGACGACAATCTCGAGGAACGACCGGTCGCCGACATAGGTATCGGAGCGATACCAGGTGCGCAACCTGCCCTTGCCTCGGTAGCCCCAGAAACTGGCCACCGTACCGAGCTGGGTACGGCGGATGTGCAGGTCGAAATCCCGCAGGCCGGCATGGCGGGCCGCCCGCTGCAGTTGCGGGCGCAGTTGATCCCGGAATGCCGCCTGGTCCTTTATGACCCACGACGCACAGGAGGCACGCAGGACCGCGCCACCGTCCGCGCGGCTGGTGGCCACGGTGATCTTCCGTTCCCCGGACCAGCGCACGCGCACCTCCGGTTTCTCGGCAAACATCGCGCTGAATTCACAGTTGTCCGGCTGGAACCGGTGGTTCTTCGCGGCGCTCACGGGCAGGCACAGGGAAACCAGGACAAACAGGCAGGACACGATGCGTATGCGTCGCATGGGCGGGCTCCGGTCGGAGGTATTTCAGGACCCTGACTTCAATGCCGTCCGGGCCAGCACATGGATCAAGCCTACCGGTATCCCGGGCGCCTGCCATCTGTACATGGGTGCAGGTTGGCTTTCTAAGGAAGGGACCTTAGAAAATGTACCGGCGCGCGACGGGCCGTTCGTCCCGGTCAGCCGACCCGGTAAAAACGCAGCGCGTTGTCATGGAACAGCGCCCGCAACTGGCCGGGAGCCTCCGCCTCGCAGACCTCGGCGTACGCGGCAATGATGGTGTCCAGCGGCGCGCAGACCCGGTCCATCGGGAAGTTCGAGGCCCACATGCAGCGGTCCGTGCCGAACGCCTCCAGCACCGGGCCGACGACCGGCCAGATCCGCTCCGCCACCTCGGCGGTACCGGGCGGTTCGGCCCGCGCCGCGTAGCCGTGGCCGAGCACCGGCATCAGCAAGCCGGACAGTTTCACGTGCAGGTTGGGGAAATCGGCCAGCAGGTCGACCTGCTCCCGCCATTCCGACAGGATCGACGCCCGCTCATCCGCGCGGACGCCGGTGTACTTTCCGACCGGCCCGAACACGCCGACCGGCGTCCCGCAGTGGTCCAGTACCACCGGCACCTCGGGATACTCCTCCAGCAGGACGGCGAGGTCGGACAGTTGCCCCGAGTAACACCAGGCATCGAAGGTCATGCCGCGCTCGGCGAGCGCCTCGAAGCCCTTCAGGAAAGCCGCATCCCGGTAACGCCCCGGCGCATCGAAGAAGCCGTGCACGCCGGGGTCCGGGTGCCAGGCAGCCATGGCGCGGATGCCCGCCACCCGCCTGCTGGCGGCGCGGTGCGCATCCAGCAGCGCAGCGAAAGCGGGGGATTCCGGGGAGCCCTCGGCAACGATCGCGGCGAGCTCCACCCCGGCCTCGCGAAAAGGCAGGGATTCCAGCCAGCGCGTCTCGCCGACCGGGCCCATCGGCGCCGAATCGTGCCAGCCGGCCTGCACGTGCACGACCTGGCCGATCTCGAAGGCCTCCGCCTCCTTCTCGTAATGCGCCGGCAGGTAGCGGTCCGCCACGTAGGTGATCTGCCCCACGAAATCGCGCGCCGCGCGCGGGAAGGCGACCCGCGCGACGCCCTGCAGCAGCCCGGGCCAGCGGCCGAACAGCTTCACCAGCGGCGAGGCCAGCCTGGGCGTGGTGTACGGATCCCACTGGTGGATGTGCGGATCGACGATGGAAAAATCCGGTTTCATGATGTCTCCGATTCGCCACCGTGGCGCCAGGCCAGCACGGCGCCGGCCACGGTCAGCAGCGCCAGCGCGTACCAGGTGATGGCGTAACCCAGGTGCGTGTTGCGGAATTTCACCACCGTCAGCCCGCCGACCGGCCAGCCGTCGGGGTTGGGCGTCCCGTCGGCGTCGATGAAATAAGGCGCGGAGGCGTCCGGCGGCAGGTCGCGCGCCGCACCGATTGCCTGGACATCACGCGAGTACCAGCGATCCTCTGCCGGGCGGTTGTCCTGGAACAGGCGGCCACGGGGCTCGCTGGTGCGCAGCAGGCCCTGCACGGTCACCACCTGCGTGCCGCCGACCACCTCCCCGCGCTCGGCGGGCTCGCGGTGGGCGGAATCCACGAAACCGCGATTGACCAGCACGAAGAACCCCCGCGTTGTCAGCATGGGCGTCATCACCCAGTAGCCGGACCCGTGCGCGGTGAGCGCCCCGACCAGGGTCTGTTTTTCATGAAGGAAGACACCCTGCACCCGCACCGGCAGGTAATTGTGCTGCGGACCGACCTCCGGCCAGCGCGCCGGGCCGGGCGCCGGGATGGGGTCGCGCGCCAGTTGCGCCTCGACCTGCGCGATCAGGTCGAGCTTCCAGGCACGACGCTGGATCTGCCAGGTGCCCAGCGAGCAGAAGACAACGAACAGCAGCGCCGCGAGCAGGATCAGCGGCAGCTTCTTCAGCGGCGAACGCTGCGCTGCCGCGGTCACGGCATGTGTCGGACTTCAGCCGGTGTCGGGTCCTTGGGATGCGTGTTGCGATGCAGGTGCGACATGATCCACATCGAGCCGACCAGCATGATGATCAGCAGCGAGGCCGTGAACAGGAACGACATCAGCGTCCAGCCTTCCTCGGCCTTGGCATCCATGTGCAGGAAGTAGATGACGTGCACGACGATCTGCACCGCGCCCAGGGCGAGGATGATGCCGATGGTCGCAACCTTGCTGTCGAGCATCTCCCCCATCACCAGCGCGAACGGAATCGCGGTGAGGATCACCGACAGGACGAATCCGGTCATGTAGTCCTTGAAGGACGCGTGCGGGATATGGGCTCCGTGGCCGTGATCATCACCCATTAGCGCAGTACTCCCATCAGGTAGACGAAGGTGAACACGCCGATCCAGACGATGTCCAGGAAGTGCCAGAACATGCTCAGGCAGGCGACCCGGCGCTTCATCGGCTCGTTGATGCCGTAGCGCTTCAACTGCACGATCAGCACGATCAGCCAGACGATACCGAAGCTGACGTGCAGGCCGTGCGTGCCGACCAGCGCGAAGAACGAGGACAGGAACCCGCTGCGATCCGGCCCGGCGCCGATGTGGATCAGGTGATTGAACTCGTACAGCTCGATCGCCACGAAGCCAGCACCCAGCGCGCCGGTGGCCATCAGCCAGGTGATCATCTGCTGCAGGCGCCCTTCCTGCATCGCGATCATCACGAAGCCGTAGGTGATCGAGGAAACCAGCAGCAGGCCGGTATTCACCGCGATCAGGCTGAGATCGAACAGCTCGGCAGGCCCGGGACCGCCGGCATAGTTGCCGCCGAGCACCCCGTAGCAGGCGAACAGGATGGCGAAGATGAGACTGTCGCTCATCAGGTACAGCCAGAACCCGATCATGGTGCCGTTCTGGACGTGCACCTCCTGCTCGGTATGGAACAGTGGCTTGCCCTGCGCGTCGTGCGTTGCGATTGCGTGTGCCATCCCGTCAGGCCTCCACCGATGCCAGCAACTTGGTTCGTTCGGCCTCGGTCTTCTCCACCTCCTCGGCCGAGATGTAGTAGTCACGATCAAAGTTGAACGTGTGCCAGATGGCGGCCCCGATCAGCGCGATGAACGAGCCGATGGCCATCCACCAGATGTGCCAGATCAGGCCGAAGCCGCAGCCCAGCGAGAAGAACGACAGCACCATGCCGGCCGCCGTGTTCTTCGGCATGTGGATCGGGATGAAGCCGGAGGTCGGGCGCTCGTAGCCGCGCTGCTTCATGTCCCACCAGGCGTCCTGGTCATGCACCACCGGGGTGAACGCGAAGTTGTACTTCGGCGGCGGGGACGAGGTGGACCACTCCAGTGAGCGGCTGTCCCAGGGGTCGCCGGTCGTGTCGCGCAGCTTGTCCCGGTTCCTGATGCTCACCAGGATCTGCAGGATGAAGGCGCCGATGCCGCCGGCCACCAGGAACGCACCGAAGCAGGCCACCGCGAAATACGGAAACAGTTCCGGGTTGTCGAAGTGGCTGACGCGCCGCGACACGCCCATCAGGCCGAGGACGTACAGCGGCGTGAAGGCGAACCAGTAGCCGGTCAGCCAGAGCCAGAAGCTGACCTTGCCCCAGAACTCGTCGAGTAGGAAACCGGTGTATTTCGGGAACCAGTAGTTGAACCCGGCGAAGAAGCCGAACACCACGCCGCCGATGATCACGTTGTGGAAATGCGCGATCAGGAACAGGCCGTTGTGCAGCAGGAAGTCCGCCGGCGGGATCGCGAGCATCACCCCGGTCATGCCGCCCACGGTGAACGTCACCAGGAACGCGACCGTCCACATCATGGGCAGGGTGTAGCGTATTCGCCCCCGGTACATGGTGAACATCCAGTTGAACAGTTTGGCCCCGGTGGGTATCGATATGATCATCGTCGCAAGGCCGAAGAATGCGTTCACGCTAGCCCCCGAACCCATGGTGAAGAAGTGGTGGAGCCAGACGATGTAGGAAAGGATCGTGATGACCACGGTCGCGTACACCATGGAGGTGTAACCGAACAGGCGCTTGCGGCTCAGCGCCGGCACCAGTTCGGAGAACACGCCGAAGATCGGCAGGATCAGGATATACACCTCGGGGTGACCCCAGATCCAGATGATGTTGATGTACATCATCGCATTGCCGCCGCCGTCGGCGACGAAGAAGTTGGTGCCGAAATAGCGGTCCAGCGACAACAGCGCCAGCGCGGCGGTCAGCACCGGGAACGCGGCGACGATGAGGATATTGGTGCACAGCGCGGTCCAGGTGAAGATCGGCATGCGCATCAGCGTCATGCCGGGTGCGCGCATCTTGATGATCGTGACGGTGAAATTGATGCCGGTCAGCAGTGTGCCCACCCCGCCGATCTGTAGTGCCCATATGTAGTAATCGACACCGATGCCGGGACTCGCCTCGATGCCGGACAGCGGTGGATACGCCAGCCAGCCGGTGGTCGCGAACTCGCCGATGAACAGCGAGGCCATGATCAGCGCGGCGGCCGCGTTGGTCATCCACAGGCTGAAGTTGTTGAGGAACGGGAAGGCCACGTCGCGCGCGCCGATCTGCAGCGGCACCAGCAGGTTCATCAGGCCGACGACCATGGGCATGGCCACGAAGAAGATCATGATCACGCCGTGGGCGGTGAAGATCTGGTCGTAGTGGTGCGGTGGCAGGTAACCGTAACTGTCGCCGAATGACATGACCTGGTGCGTCCGCATCATGATGGCGTCGCCAAAACCACGCAAAAGCATGATGATGGCGAGGATGATGTACATGATGCCGATCTTCTTGTGGTCGATACTGCAGAACCACTCCTTCCACAGGTAACCCCACCACCCATTCATGGTGACCCAGGCAAACACGGC
>JBFKKR010000129.1:0-5984 GCA_041682035.1 Pseudomonadales bacterium
CTCGTGGCGCACGCGGCGAAGGAAGTCGGCCAGCAGATCAACCTGTTCATGCAGGAGAAGATCGGCCGCGGGGGCGACCTCGACATGGTGCTGCTGGTGGGTGGCGGCGCCAACCTGCTGCGCGACGTCATCCGTCACTACCACCCGCGGGTGGTGATCCCGGAGCGGCCGCAATTCTCCAACGCCCGCGGCATGCTGAAATACATGACCTTCGTCGAGTCGCCGGCGAACGAGACGCTCTAGGTCATGGGAACGTCCTAGACCATGGAAAAGGAGCGCGATGTCCGCCTGGTCCGCTTCGACCTGCGGCTGCGGGTGGGTGCGGACGGCGATCCATTCGACAACGAATTGCACAATGCGTGGGCGTCACTGCCCGAGAACACGGTCATCCGCAACGACTGGCTGCGGCGGCGCGTGCTGCTCGGCCATATCCTCGAACGCGACGGCCTCACCGAACTGCTGAGCGCGATCAGCAGGATCGCGCCCGCCGCCGGCACGCAAACGGCGGACCCGTTGCCGCCCTCCCGGCCCGCACCGTCGCCAGCCGCCGGCGCCCGTCCCGCCCAGGGGCTGCAACCCGCGGCCGCGGACTTTCTCCCGCCCGAACCGGAGGCGCCGCCCGCACCGGCAGCGCCACCCCGGGCATCAGCACGCCAGCAGCTAGGCGGCCTGCTGCCCACCATCGCGCCGTCGGAACGCAAGGAAGAAAAACCCGGGGACGCATCAGCGACCCCGTCCGCCGACAAGCCGGCGCCGAAAAACGAGCCCTCCACCGCTGCGCAGAATCGCGCTGCCGCCACGCCGGAGACGCCCGACGCCACGCAGAACCGGGAACAACATGCCGGCACCGCCCCGGACCAATCCGTGGCAAGGCCCAGGCCCCGGCCCACGCTGGCGGGCGACCAGGGCTGAGCGCCGGTCGGCGCCCGGATCAGGCAGGAAATTGAACCGGCGCCCGCCGGATATCAGCCGCGCTTGTTGCGCAGGCTGGCCGGGTCAGCACTGCCGGGGCGCTTGTCGGTCTCCATGCCCTGGCCTTCCAGTTCCAGGCTCTCGAGCGTCGCGCACATGAGCGTGCCCAGGCTGTCCTCGTCCATGCGCACGCCGTATATCCAGCTCGGCTGGTGCAGGAACCGTTCCGGCAGGTGGCTCTTGTCTCCGGCGAAGTCACGCTGGTTGAGCACTTCCACCTCGACCGCCACGAGGGGCTCGGGGTCGTCCGGCCGGGTCACACAGATCGTGATCTGCTCGCCCTTGTTGAGGATTTCCGTGGTGATGAACCCGACCCCGCCCTCGTTGATGTCGAACAGGTAACACTCGCCGAGCGAGGGCACCGGTCCGTCGATGATGAGAGTCAGTTCCAGCGCGATGGGCCGGCCATTCTCGTCCACGAAGCAGAAACTGTGGGGAACGCGGATCCGGCTGCTGGTGCGGCGTGGCTCCTCATCCACCTCGTCCACTTGCGGGAGGATCGCGGTAGAACCGTCGAGGCTCTCGGCGGGCTCGAAGGGTTCGGGCGGCACTTCCGGCGCTGCCGGCGACGGCGAACCGCCGGCCAATGCGGCGCCCCGTCTGCGTACGGACTCCGGGATCTTCTCCGCCAGCTTGCCCGCACGGCTCTGCAGGCCCTTTACCAGTTTTCTCGGCATCGATGGATCGGCCTGCCTCCCTTCATTCACCCGCACCCGGCGGGATGCACGCTGCTGTGCGCAGAATAGACCTTCGCAGGCGACGAACATAGCCAGGGTGCTACGATGACGGTATGAACCCGGCACCCCGCCCGCCCCGCTGCCGAGGCAGCACCGGGCTGCAATTTGCACATCCCAAATGAAAGTATATATTTTAGAAAGGTTTATAGACGACATCTTAAGTTATTTGTAGCAATGTCGCCCTTTTGCGGGAATGCATCAGGGTAAAGCCATGATCAAGGAGCGGCCCATGGACAAGGCAGATGATCAGTACCAGCAGTTTCAAGAGGACGAACTGCGCGCTTTCCTGACCAAGCGGCTGGCGGAAGTCAGCGAGCGTTTCGGCGAGGACTCCGAGACAGCCCGGCTCTACCGGGAGCGGCTCGCGGAACTGCAGGAAGGTGAAATCGGGGAGGTGGCGCTGGCCCGGGCGTGACCGAATCCTCCGCACCCGTGCAGCGGTACCCGCAGCCATGAAATATTCACTGCTTCCCGACCGCCGCCAGAAACAGGGCCTCCCCCCGCTCCCGGAAGTGGAGGAGACCCGGCAGGAAGTACGGCGCAACAGCCGCCGCATCCGTGCGCCGGCAGGCTTCTATCACGTCGACAATCGCGGCGAGCCGCGCTCGCTGGCGCTTTCCCTCTATGCGCAGGACGGCGGCCGCAGGCTGGCGGACTGCATGCTTTACGACGTAAACGACGACGGCGTCGCCTTTGCATCACCGGACATCCTCGACATGGACCTGCCCGCCATCCTCGCTGCCCACCACCCCGGCGAGCGCGAACCGGTCGCCGCCGCCCGCGTCACGATCGTCAATCAACGCGTCTGGAAGAAACCCGCCGCCGGGGAGCTGCCTGATTCGATGCAGGGCCACGGGGAACTGTTCGTGTACGGTGCGCGCATCGAGGACGAGGATTTCCGCAGCTTCATCCGGCTCGTGCTGGAAAGCCTCGCCGTCAGCATGTCCAGGATGCCGGCGCCCTGAACGCGACGGAATCCCCCACGGGCCCGCGCCGGAAAATCTGCGTTTTCGGGGCCGGCAGCATCGGCTGTTACGTCGGCGGTCGGCTGGCGGCGGCGGGCGCCGAAGTGGTCTTCATCGGCCGCGAGCGTTTCCAGCGGGAAATCGATCACCACGGGCTGCACCTGACCGATTACCGGGGCGCAGACATCCAGGTGCCACCGGGTTCCGCGTTGTACACCACGGACACGGACGCCGCAGCAGATGCCGGGCTGGTGCTGGTGACCGTGAAGTCGGCCGGCACCGCGGAGGCGGGCGAGCAACTCGCGCGCACGCTCGTCAACCAACCGCCCGTGGTCAGCCTGCAGAACGGTCTCGGCAATGCCGAGACGCTGCGCAAATACATCACCCGCTCGGCCGTGCTCGCCGGCATGGTCGGCTTCAATGTCCTGCACGGTGGTAATGGTCATTTCCACCATGGCACCGATGGCGAGCTGATGGCCGCGCATCACCCCCTGCTGGAATCCTGGTTACCGCTGTTCGAACAGGCCGGGCTGCCGCTGGAACTGCGCCGCGACATGCCGGCCGTGCAGTGGGGAAAACTCCTGCTCAACCTGAACAACCCTGTCAACGCGCTGGCCGGGATCCCGCTCAAGGAGGAACTCTCGCAGCGCGCCTACCGCCAGTGCATCGCCCTGCTGCAGCGCGAGGCGCTGGCCGCGCTGGATGCAGCGGGAATCACGCCGGTACGCATGACGCCGCTGCCCCCGCACTGGGTGCCGGTACTGCTCGGTGTGCCGGACTTCCTGTTCCGCATACTCGGTGGGAGGATGCTGGCGATCGATCCGCTGGCGCGCTCCTCGATGTGGGAGGACCTGCAGGCCGGCCGCGTCACGGAAGTGGACTGGCTCAATGGCGAGGTCGTGCGCTGCGCCGAGGCGAACGGCCTGTCCGCCGGCGCCAACCGGCGTATCATTGCGCTGATCCGTGCCGCCGAGCAGGGCGGCCGCCGCGACTGGAAGGGCCCGGAACTGCTGGCCGAATTGCGCCGGGGAGCCACTGCATGATGAAAAAAGCCGCGCTCACGCTGCTGTTGCTGGTGCTCGTGATCACGGGCGCGGCGGTGCTCTACCCGAAGGAGGTGGTTGCATTCGGACTGATGGTGGAACGGGCCCGCAACGGGCTGTCACACGAGACCATCGTCGTGGACGGGGAAACCTGGCACTACCTGGCCGGCGGTGCGAAGGACGCACCCACCGTCCTGATGATCCACGGCTTCGGCGCCGACAAGGACAACTGGCTGCGCTTTTCCGGGCAGCTCAAGGACCGCTACCACCTGGTCGCGCCCGACATGCCGGGTTTCGGCGAGTCGGCCCGCCATCCCGACTGGGACTACACCCTGCCGCGCCAGGTCGAACGACTGCACGCGTTCACGAAGGCACTCGGCCTCGGGAAGTTTCACATGGTGGGAAACTCGATGGGCGGGTTCGTCACGGCACTCTATGCACACGAGCATTCCGGACAGGTGCTGAGCATCGGCCTGTTCAACAACGCCGGCATCACGCCGCCGGTCGAAAACGAGATGACGCTGGCGTTGCAGCGCGGGGACAACCCGCTGCTGCTGCAGTCGGTGGACGACTTCGACCGTCTGCTCGATTTCGTGATGGAGAAGCGGCCGTACATACCGCCGCTGGCGAAGCGGGTGATCGCGGAGCGCACCCTGGCGCAACGCGATTTCAACGCGCACATCTACAAGCAGTACAAGGCCGACAGGGCACGCGGACTGGAACCGGTGATCGCCAGCCTGAAGCAACCCACCCTGATCCTGTGGGGCCGGCAGGACCGCGCGATAGACGTCAGCGTGGTGGACGTGATGCGCGGCCTGATGCCCGCCGCGGAAGTCACCATTCTGGAGGATACCGGGCACCTGCCGATGATCGAGCGCCCCGCGCTGACCGCGGAGCGCTATATCGCCTTTGTTACGAAGCATGACTGAAGCACGATGAGCACACCCGTTCCCTGGTTCTCACGCCGCCTGCTGCGCGGCGCCTTCCTGCTGCTGGCTGCACTCGGAACGGCGGCGCCGGCGGCACCACCGATGGCCGATTTCAGCGCCGAGATCGGCAAGCTGCGCGAAAAACTGAAATCCAGCCCCCGCGACGAGGAAAGCCGCGCGCGCATGGCGGAGATCGGCTGGCGCATGGCTGCCGCCATCGAGGACGCCGAGGCCATGGAGGAGGGCGACCGCGCGCGGGCGATCGCGAAACAGATCGAGCAGGAACTGCCGGACATCGTGTGGCGCACCAGGCACTATGCCGAGCACAAGGACGATGCGCGCGCGCAATTGGCGCGGGCGGTGTTCCACCGCACCGGTACGCTGCTGGAACAGGACGAGACGGCCGCCTGCGAGTACTACCGGCGGGCATCCAGGCAGGAACTGCCGGCGGCACTGTGGCGGTACAGCCTCTGCGTCGCGCGCGAGAACCGCGAGTACGGCCGCACGCTGCTGGAGAGCGCAGCGCGCGCGGGCCACCCCACCGCCCAGCAGGTCATGGCGGAAGCCTGGATGGCCGAGCAGAACGCGGAAAAGCGCGAAGACGCCGTCGAGCTGCTCATGACCTCCGCCAATGCCGGCCGGCGCTCCGCGCGTCTGCTGCTGGCGGCGCTCTACGAGACCGGCACGGTGATGGAGAAGAACATCAAGCTGGCGGAGGAGATCTACCGGGAGATCGCCACCCAGGGGCACCCGGTGGCGCAGAACAATCTCGGCGCGCTGTACCAGCGCAATGGCGATCTGGCACAGGCCTCGACCTGGTACCTGAAGGCGGCGGAGCAGGACCTGCCGGTTGCACAGCTCAACCTCGGCCTGCTCTACACGCAGGGACAGGCGCCCTTCGACAACGGCTGCGAGGCATTGAAATGGATCCGGCGGGCCGCCGACCAGAGCATGGAGATGGCGCGCAAGATTCTCGCCGAACCGGCACAGTACAACATCCGCTGCGATCAGTGAGCGGCGTCTGAGCGGCGGCGCACACACTCGAACAGCACCACCCCGGCGGCGACGCTGACGTTGAGGCTCGACACGCTGCCGGCCATGGGAATGGAAACCAGTTCGTCACACTGCTCGGCCACCAGCCGGCGCATGCCCGTGCCCTCGCTGCCCAGCACGATGGCGCGCGGCCCCTCCAGCCCTGCCTGGTAAAGCGACAGCGGCGCCGCGTCCGAGGTGCCGGTGATCCAGATTCCCACCTGCTTCAGTTGCTGCATGCAGCGCACCAGGTTGGTGACCTGCACCAGTGGCAGCACCTCGGCCGCGCCGGCGGCGGCCTTGCTC
>JBFKKR010000130.1:0-5925 GCA_041682035.1 Pseudomonadales bacterium
CCGGCGATCGCCAGGTGCGCGAAGTCCTGGCACACGCCGCGGCGGTGATCCATGACATCGGAGAGCGGCGTGGCGATATCCGAGAACTCCGGGTCGTACTCGAATTCCTCGTAGATCGCCTGGCCAAACGCCAGGATGCATTCGCGCACCGGCTTCTCCGCCACGAAGAATTCTTCCACGTAGCGCGTCAGCGGCCGCAGCGGCCGGATCAGCGGCGACGGCAGCAAGTACTCGCGCACCTGGATCTCGTCGCCGTTCCGCTGCGCGCGCAGCAGTTCCAGCGCCTCGGTCCAGTTCGGCCCCGGGTTCGGGAAGGGCGGCACCTCCTCGCGCAGCACCTCGCTGACGCAGATCACGCTCATCTGGCGGTGTGAATGCTGGATGTCGAAGTAGCTGGCGCGGTTGCCGAAGTGGTCGGTGAATTCGCGGTAGGAGGAGGGCGCCGGTTCCACCAGCACCTGCGCGCGCTGGCACTGCTGCCCGGGGAAATTGCCGGGGATCAGCCGCGCCATGTTGTAGCAGCCAGTGACCGGGTGCGTGTACTTGTACTCGGTACGGTGCGTGATGCGGTACTTCACAGGTCCTCCACCACGCCCGGGGTGACCAGCTGGTGCATGCCGGCGGTGTGGGCGAACAGGCGTTCCGAGATCGACTGCGAGATCTCCATCAGCAGTTCCTGCCAGCTGTTCAGGGTCGACTCCAGCGCCTCGCGCTGTTCCTGACCGTCACACAGCTGCAGCAGCTCGCCCGCGTTGCAGAGTTTCAGCGCGGTACAGAGTTCCAGCGCGTGTTTCTGTTCCGGCAGCAGGTCGAAGCGGTTACGGTCGTGCGGCAGCAGTTCCAGCGCCGCGCGGATGTTCTCCGCCTGGTTCATCAGGGAGCGCGGGTTGGTGCCGTCCAGCATCAGCAGGCGCAAAACCGTCAGCGGCGTGATCTGCGAACGGTTGCGGCGCCGGTGCGTGATCAGGCTCTCGTGGATGGCCAGCAGGTTCTCGAGCACGTCGTGCTCCTCGGACGGTGCCAGCACCGGGCACAGCTGGATCGCCAGGTGCATGCAGAGCGTCTGGCCGCGCTCGATGCGCCGGCCCAGTTCCAGCAGCCGCCAGCCCTGCTGGTGGATCATGCTTTCCGTGGTGAGGCCGGCGAACGCGAACAGCGTGGTGAGCAGCTGGTCCAGCAGCGACATCAGCCGCGCGAGGTGCCCCGGATGCGTGCGCCGCAGGCGGCGCGAGTAGCCCTGGATCTCGCCGACCAGGCGCCAGGTGTCGGAGGACCAGAGGTCGCGCACGTTGAACGCCGCGCCCTGGAACGCGCCCAGCAGTTCTTCCAGCCCGGTTTCCTGCAGCCAGTCCGAGACCTGCTCGCGGTACCACGCCGGCCGCAGTTTTTTCCGCGGGACCTCCGGCACCGGGATGTCCACCTGCTGGTACAGGCTGACAAACAGCATGTGCACCTCGCGGCGCTTTTCCGGGGCATCGATCTCCTCGAACTCACTCAGTTCGCGCAGCAGGATGCGCAGCAGCCGCGCGGTGGTCTCGGCACGCTCGGCATAACGGCCCACCCAGAACAGGTTCTCCGCCGCGCGGCTGGGCAGGTTCTCCGATTCCGTCAGGTCGGTCGAGGAGCGCGGCGCGTTGCGCCAGGCCGGGTTGAAGCGGTCCGGTTCCTCGGTGGTGACCCACACGTCCTTGCTGATGCCGCCGGTGCGCGTGTTGATGCTGGACGCCTGTTCGCTGACGGAGATGTGCGCGAGGCCGCCGGGCATGACCTG
Source organism: Pseudomonadales bacterium (assembly GCA_041682035.1). Taxonomy (GTDB): domain Bacteria; phylum Pseudomonadota; class Gammaproteobacteria; order Pseudomonadales; family JBFGWM01; genus JBFJWR01. Next base: position 1,772 of record JBFKKR010000130.1, read on the forward strand.
GTAGCCCGCGTTGCGCGCCACCAGCATGCTGCGCAGCACGGCCTGGCGCGGGCGGATGCGGCCGTCGATGAAGGTCGGCGCGGTGGAGAAACCGACATGTTCCTGCCCGACGTAGTGGTGTGGGTAGCTGCGGATGCGTTCGCGCCAGTGCTTGCGGTCCGCCGCGGACATGAGCTGGCCGAACATGGTCTGCGCCTGGTTGTAGATCGGCTTGATGACCATGCGGTCGATGTTGTCCAGCACGTGCTGGCATTCGCGCGGATGGCCGCACCACCAGGTCGCTGCGTTCTGCAGCTTCAGGTCCTCGCCCATGAAGTGGCGGCAGATGCGCTGCAGGAACGGGAACATGCCCGGGTTCTCCAGCACCCCGCTGCCGAGCGGGTTGGCGATCAGCACGTTGCCACGGCGCGCCGCCTCCACCAGCCCGGACACGCCGAGCCGGGAATCGGAGCGCAGTTCCAGCGGGTCGCACCAGAGGTCGTCGAGGCGACGCAGGATGACGTCGACCGGCAGCAGGCCCTCGACGGTCTTCAGCCGCACCTGGCCGTCGCGCGTGGTCAGGTCGTCGCCCTGCAGCAGCGGGTAACCGAGGTGGGCGGCGAGGTAGGCGTGCTCGAAGTAGGTCTCGTTGAGCGGCCCGGCGGTCAGTACGCCGATGGTCGGGTTCTCGACCGGCGCCAGCTTCTGAAGCAGCGTGCGCAGCTGGCCGAAGAAGTCGCCGAGCCGGCGGACGTGGCACTCGCGGAACAGCTGCGGCATCACGCGCGCCAGGCACTGCCGGTTCTCCAGCGCGTAGCCGGTACCGGAGGGCGCCTGCGTGCGATCGCTGATCACCCACCAGTTGCCGTCGGGGCCGCGCGCGAGGTCTGCGGCGTACAGCAGCAGCTGCTGCGGTCCGGGGATGTGGATGCCGTCGCAGGCATGCAGGAATCCCTGGTGCGCGTAGGCCAGTTCCGCCGGCAGCAGGCCGTTGCGGATCAGTGAGCGGGGGCCGTAGATATCCTGCAGGATCAGGTTGAGCAGGTTGGCGCGCTGCATCAGCCCGTCGCAGAGCACCTGCCACTCGGCGCCGCTGACCAGCAGGGGCAGCGGGTCGAGCTGCCAGGGACGGTTCAGGCCCTTGGGATCGCCATGCACGTTGTACGAGACGCCGTTGGCGGAGAGTTCGCGCCGGATATCGCGCTGGCGCCGGTCCAGTTCCTCGCCGCCGAGTGCCTCGAGGGAGGCGAACAGCCGTTCCCATTCCGACGTCTGCTGGTGCGCGGCGAACAGCCGGGTCTCGTCGAGTGCGCCGGCTTCGGCGAGGTAGTTGCCGAACCAGCTCGGTCCGCGGGAGGCGCCCGGGCTCACCTGGACATCGGCCATCAGGTCGCGCCCCGGCGCAGGTCAAAGGTGCAGGGGTGTTCCGGGTCCTCGGGCGGCTCTTCCGGCGCCAGCAGCGGTGCTTCGCTGCCGCGTGGTTCGAAGCTCCCGCCCGCCGGCATGGGCGCAGCGGCCCGCAGCACGCCGGGCGTGTGGCCCTGTTCCCAGAAGCGGTTGATGCGGCGGCCCTCCGCCTCCCAGGCGTTCACCGGCAGGGTGTCGTAACTGCGCCCGCCGGGATGCGAGACGTGATACGTGCAGCCCGCCACCGCGCGGCCGTTCCAGGTGTCGAACAGGTCGAACACCAGCGGCGACTGCACCCGGATGGTGGGGTGCAGCGAAGAGGGCGGCTGCCAGGCCTGGAAACGCACGCCACAGACGTATACGCCGTTCTCGCCGGTTGCCCGCAGCGGCAGCCGCCGGCCGTTGCAGGTGACGACGTGTCTCTCGTCGGTCATGCCGCTGACGCGCACCTGCAGGCGCTCCACCGAGGAGTCGACGAATCGGGACGTGCCCTGCGCGGTGGCTTCCTCGCCGAGCACGTTCCACGGCTCGATGGCGGTGCGCAGTTCCAGTTCCATGTCACGGTTCTGCAGGCGGCCGTACACCGGGAAGCGGAACTCGTGGAACGGTTTCAGCCAGCTGGTCCGGAATTCCAGGCCATGCTCACGGATGAACGCGACCACGTCCTCGAGATCACGCCAGGCGTAGTGCGGCAGCAGGAAGCGGTCATGCAGTTCGGTGCCCCAGCGTACCAGCGGGCGACGGTAGGGCTGCCGCCAGAAAATGCTGATCAGCGCGCGCAGCAGCAGCATCTGCACCAGGCTCATGCGCGGGTGCGGCGGCATCTCGAAGGCGCGGAACTCCAGCAGTCCCTGGCGGCCGCTGGCCGAATCGGGTGAATAGAGTTTGTCGATGCAGAATTCGCTGCGGTGCGTGTTGCCGGTGATGTCGGTCAGCAGGTTGCGCAGGATGCGGTCCACCAGCCACGGTTGTCCGGCGTCGCCCTGGGGCAGGTGGGAAAAGGCCAGCTCCAGCTCGTAGAGCTGCTCCATGCGCGCCTCGTCCACGCGTGGCGCCTGGCTGGTCGGCCCGATGAACAGGCCGGAGAACACGTAGGAAAGACCCGGGTGATGCTGCCAGAACGTGATCAGGCTCTGCAGCAGGGACGGTCGCCGCAGGATCGGGCTGTCGGCCGGGGTCGGGCCGCCGATGGTGACGTGGTTGCCGCCGCCGGTCCCGGTCTGCCGGCCGTCGAGCAGGAACTTCTCGGTGGTCAGCCGGGCCTCGCGCGCCTCCGTGTACAGCAGTTCGGTGTTCTTCACCAGCTCCTGCCAGTTGGCCGCGGGATGGATGTTGACCTCGAGCACACCCGGGTCCGGCGTCAGGGCGAACTTGCGCAGGCGCCAGTCGGTTGGCGGCTCGTAGCCCTCGATCATGACCGGCAGGGAGAGGGCCTGCGCGGTGCGCTCGATCGCCGCGATGACCGCCAGGTAATGCGCCAGGTGCGTGAAGGGCGGCAGGAACACCCGCAGGTGGCCGTCGCGCACCTCGACGCACAGCGAGAGCCGGATCGTGGCATCGGACAGGACGCCGGGCGCGGGCCGGTCAGCGGCGGGCGCCAGCGGACCGCGCGTCTCCCACAGCGACTGTTCCTGTGGCTGCAGTTCGCCCGTGCGGGGGGTGTCCGCCAGCGTGTCCAGCGGCAGGCGGAACCCGGCCGGCGAGGCGCCGGGAATCAGGTACAGGTGGTCGCGGCGGAACTGCCAGCGGCAGGTCGCGAAGGCGCCCGCCCGGAAGTCCCAGGCCAGTGGCAGCACGTGCGCCACCGGCGCCCCCAGCATCTGCCCGTCCAGCAACTGCCGCAGCTTCTGCCGTTCCAGGGACTTGCCGAGATCGTCCTCGCGGATGTCCAGGTCCACCGGCAGGCGGCCCTCCTGCCAGGCGAAATAGGTGCTGTCCTCGTAGGCCGGGTGCACGCAACCGTCCGGCAGCGCCAGCTCGGTCGCGAGCCGTTCGCAGAACTCGCCGGAGCGTGCAACCGGCGGCGACTCCGGCTGATCGTCCCGCGCCAGCAGCGCCGGGTCCCGCCACACCGGCATGCCGTCGGTCCGCCAGTAGCAGGTCAGCGCCCAGCGCGGCAGCGGTTCGCCCGGGTACCACTTGCCCTGGCCATGATGCACCACGCCACCGGGGGCAAATCCGGCCTGCATGCGCACCAGCAGGTCCTCGGCGCGGGCGCGCTTGCGATGGCCGTCGGCGCGGGTATTCCACTCGGCGGCGTCGCACTCGTCGATGCCGACAAAGGTCGGTTCGCCGCCCATGGTCAGGCGCACGTCGTCGGCCTGCAGCCGCGCCTCGACCTCGTCGCCGAGCCGCATGGCCGCCTGCCAGTCGGCCTCGCTGTAGGGCCGGGTGGTGCGCGGATCCTCGAAGATGCGGCTGACCCGGTTCTCGTGGTGGAACTCGACTTCGCAGACGTCGGTGGCGCCGGTGACCGGCGCCGCGCTGGCGGGGTCGGGCGTGCAGGACAGGGGAATGTGGCCCTCGCCGGCCATCAGCCCGGAGGTGGGATCCAGCCCGACCCAGCCGGCACCGGGCAGGAACACCTCGGCCCAGGCGTGCAGGTCGGTGAAATCGGCGGCGGGGCCGCTCGGGCCCTCGATGGATTTCATGTCCGGCGCGAGCTGCACCAGGTAGCCGGAGACGAAACGCGCCGCCAGCCCCAGGTGGCGCAGGATCTGCACCAGCAGCCAGCCGCTGTCGCGGCAGGAGCCGATGGCCTTGCCCAG
>JBFKKR010000131.1:0-5924 GCA_041682035.1 Pseudomonadales bacterium
CCGCGTGCTCAGCACCGGTTCGGCCGTGCGGTTGCAGTTCGACGCGTTTCCGGGCACGGAACTGCCCGGGCGGATCACGCGCATCGTCCCGGTGTCCGGCAGCCAGGCGCGTACCTTCCGCGTGCGCGTGACGCCCGGGGCGGGTTCGATCCGGATCGCGCCCGGCATGTCCGTGCGCGGATTGCTGCAGCTGCCGGCTGGTGAAGACGGCACGCTGGTGCCGCGCGATGCCCTGGTGCGCAAGCCCGACGGCACCAGCCAGGTGTGGCGCGTGGACGCGCCGGGCGGCGAGACGCGGGTGGAGGCGGTTGCCGTGCGTCCCGGCGCCGCACAGGACGGCTGGATCCTGGTGCGCGGCGACCTGCGCGCCGGCGACCGGGTCGTGGTGCGCGGCAACGAGAGCCTGCAGTCCGGCCAGGCGGTCCGCATCGTCGACGCCGCGCAATAGGCGCCGGGAACCGCAACATGTTCGAGCAGATCGTGCCGCGTGGCATCCTCATCACGGTGGGGACGCTGATCCTGGTGGTGCTGGGCCTGCTGGCGGCGGTGCGCATCCCGGTGCAGATGATTCCCGACCTGGACGTGCGCACGGTCAGCGTGCGCACCAGCTGGCCGGGCGCAACGCCGCAGGACGTGGAGCGCGAGATTCTCATCGAGCAGGAAGAGTACCTGCGCAACGTGCAGAACCTGCAGCGGATCACGGCCACCGCGAACAGTGGCAGCGCCGAGATTGAGCTGGAGTTCCCTTTCGGCGTCGACATCAACGAGGTGCTGATCGACGTAAACAACGCGCTCAGCCAGGTGCCGTCCTACCCGCTGACGGTGGACGAACCGCAGATCTTCGCGTCCTCCTTTTCAAGCAATTCCTTCATGTATTTCCGCATTGCGCCGCTGCCGGGCAACCCGCAGGGGCTCGACATGGACATGATGCGCGACTTCATCATCGACAACGTGCGCACCCGCATGTCGTCGGTGGCCGGCGTGTCCGAGGTGCAGGTCTGGGGCGGCGCGGAGCGGCAGGTGCGCATCCTGCTCGATGCCGCCGCGCTGGCTGAACGTGACCTGACCGTGCTGCAGGTGCGCGACGCCATCCGCGCGCGCAACCGCGACGTCTCCGGCGGTGAGATCGACAGCGGCAAGCGGCGCTACCTGCTGCGCACGGTGGGCCGCTTCGAATCGCTGCAGGAACTGCGCGAGATGATCATCTCGCGGCGCGGCGACGCCGTGGTGCGTCTCGGCGAGGTGGCGGCCGTCGACCTCGACCACTACGAGATCCAGAGCGTGATGTACACCGACGGCGCGCCGGTGATCTTCCTGGCGGTGCGCCGCGAGTCCGGTTCCAACGTCATCGACATCAAGTACGCGATGCTCGACGCGGTGGCGGCCATCAACGAGGAGGTGCTGCAGCCGGCCGGGATGGACCTGCGGCTGATCGCCGAGGACGTGGCGTACGTCGAGGCGTCGGTCGCCAACGTGTGGAAGAACCTGCTGCTGGGGGCGCTGTTCGCGACGCTGGTGATGTTCGTGTTCCTGCGCTCGACGCGCGCCACGCTGGTCGGGGTGGTGGGCATCCCGGTCTGCACCATCGCTGCCTTCATCGGCCTGATGGTCGCCGGGCGCACCGTCAACGTCATCTCGCTGGCCGGCGTCGCCTTCGCCATCGGCATGACGCTGGACAACAGCATCGTGGTGCTCGAGAGCATCGAGCTGGCGCGCCGCAAGGGACTGGACCGGCTGCGCGCGGCGGTGGAGGGCGTGCGCCAGGTCTGGCCGGCGGTGCTGGCGTCGACCCTGACGACGATTTTGGTGTTCGTGCCCATCGTGTTCATCGAACAGGAGGCCGGGCAACTCTACTCGGACATCGCCATCGCCATCTCGGCGTCCATCCTGGTCTCGATGCTGGTGGCGATCCTCGTCATCCCGGCCGCCGCGGCGCACCTCGATTTCGAGAGCCGGCTCGCCAGCGGCGCCGGCGATGCGGGCCTGCGCGGACTGGTGCTGCGCGGCGTCGACTGGATCATGGCCGGACCGCGCCGGCGCGCCGGGGTGATCCTGGTCGCGGTGTCGGCGAGCCTGGCCGCGATTACCTGGCTGACGCCGCCGGCGGAGTACCTGCCGGAGGGCGAGGAACCCAAGACCTTCGCGAGCCTGAACGCGCCGCCCGGCTACAACCTGCGCGAGATGGCGGCGATCGGCGCGGAGATCCAGGACTACTTCATGCCGTTCGTCGGCGCCGATCCGGCGGACTACGCACGGGGGCAAAGCCCGGTGCCGGCACTGAAGTACCTGAACATCCGCATGGCGCCGGACCGGGTCCGGATCATTGCCGAGCCGGTCGACCCGCAGTACATCGACGAACTGATGGACGCCATCGAGCGCAAGTACCGCGAGTTCCCCGGCATGCGGCCGTTCGTCACCCGCGGCTCGATCATCACCAGCAACGACGCCGGCTCGCGCAGCGTCGACGTCGACATCTCCGGGCGGGACCTGCAGACGATCTATGCCGTCGCACAGCGCATCTACGCGCGCGCCGAGGCGGTGCTGGGCAGTCCGCGCATCCAGTCCCGGCCGTCCTCGCTGTCGCTGGCGCAGCCGCTGGTGGAGGTGCGTCCGGACTGGGAGCGCGCGGCGGAACTGGGCATGGTCGCGGAGGATTTCGGTTACCTGGTGGCCGCGCTGACCGACGGCGCGTTCGTGGACGAGTTCTTTTTGGCGGACGACAAGATCGACATCTACCTCTACAGCACGGACGGGGCCGAAGCCGCGCTGGATTCGCTCGAGAGACTGCCGGTCCACACGCCGGCCGGGGTGACGCTGCCGCTGGCCGCGCTCGCCACCATCCGTGAGACCGTCGACACCAGTTCCGTGCGTCGTGTCGACGGCCAGCGGACCGTGACCCTCAACATCATCCCGCCGCGCGACATGGCGCTGGAGACCGGCGTGGCGCGCGTGCGCAGCGAGGTCATCGGGCAACTGCGGGCAGCCGGTGAGATTCCGCCGGGCGTCAACATCCGCATTTCCGGCGCTGCCGACCAGCTGCAGGCGACCCGCGAGGCGCTGGGCGGCAACTACCTGGTCGCCCTGGTCATCATCTACCTGCTGCTGGTGGCCATCTTCAGTCACTGGGGCTATCCCCTGCTGATCATGACCACCATCCCGCTCGGGGTGGCCAGCGGCATCGTCGGGCTGTGGCTGATGAACGCGGTGGGCGGGCTGCTGCCGTGGATCGGGCTGGAGCCGCTGCACCAGCCCTTCGACATGATCTCCATGCTGGGCTTCCTCATCCTCATGGGCACGGTGGTCAACAACCCGATCCTGATCGTCCACCGGGCGATGGAGAACGTGGTGGACCGGGCGATGGCGGCGACCGAGGCCGTGCGCGAGGCGGTGCACGTGCGGCTGCGGCCGATCGCCATGTCCACGCTGACCACGGTCTGCGGCCTGTCGCCGCTGGTTTTCCTGCCCGGCGAGGGCACCGAGCTGTACCGCGGGGTCGGCGCCATCGTGCTGTTCGGCATCCTTGGCACCGCGCTGGTGACCCTGACCATGCTGCCGGCCCTGACCGTGACGGTGCTGCGGCGGGTCAACCCCTCCTGACGCGTGCGGGCCGCCTGTCCGGCGCCGCACATGCCCTGCCGGTTCGCCATGCGTTATCCTGTGCACGAACCGTATTCGCAAATCGTGAATTCCGTGTTGCCCCTCGTATCCCGCCGTGCGGGATACGCCGGCCGCGCGGAACAGGGCAGGAACACCATGAACACGAATTACCGAGCGCCCCTGCCGGGCACCGACCTGCAGCACTTCGATACCCGCGCCGCCGTGAATGACATCGAGCCGGGCGCGTGGGAGAAGCTCCCCTACACCGCGCGCGTGCTGGCGGAAAACCTGGTGCGCCGCTGTGATCCGGCAGCGTTGCGCGATGCGCTGCTCCAGATCATCGGGCGCAAGCGGGACCTCGACTTCCCGTGGTTCCCGGCGCGCGTGGTCTGCCACGACATTCTCGGCCAGACCGCGCTGGTGGACCTGGCCGGCCTGCGCGACGCGATCGCGGAAAAGGGCGGCGACCCGGCCAAGGTCAACCCGGTGGTGCCGACGCAGCTGATCGTGGATCACTCGCTGGCGGTTGAGCACGCGGGTTTCGAGCCGGACGCGTTCGAGAAGAACCGCGCCGTGGAGGAGCGCCGCAACGAGGACCGCTTCCACTTCATCAACTGGACCAAGACCGCCTTCGAGAACGTCGACGTGATTCCGCCCGGCAACGGCATCATGCACCAGATCAACCTGGAGAAGATGTCGCCGGTGGTGCAGGTGCAGGACGGCGTGGCATTCCCCGACACCTGCGTCGGCACCGACAGCCACACGCCGATGGTGGACGCGCTCGGCGTCATCTCGGTCGGCGTCGGCGGCCTGGAGGCGGAGTCGGTGATGCTCGGCCGCGCCTCCTACATGCGCCTGCCGGACATCGTCGGCGTGGAACTCACCGGCCGCCTGCGGCCGGGCATCACCGGCACCGACCTGGTGCTGGCGCTGACCGAGTTCCTGCGCCGCGAGCGCGTCGTGGGTGCCTACCTGGAGTTCTTCGGCGAAGGCGCCGCGAGCCTCTCGCTGGGCGACCGCGCGACCATCTCCAACATGACACCGGAGTACGGCGCCACCGCCGCGATGTTCTACATCGACGGCCAGACCATCGACTACCTGCGCCTGACCGGCCGCGACGAGGAACAGGTGAGGCTGGTCGAGACCTACGCGAAGCATGCCGGCTACTGGGCCGACACGCTGCAGGACGCCGAGTACGAACGGGTTCTGACATTCGACCTGTCCGCGGTGGGCCGCAACATGGCCGGCCCGTCCAATCCGCACGCGCTGCTGCCCGTGGCCGAACTGGCCAGCCGGGGTATCGCCGGCAAGGTGGAGACGGAGGAGGGGAAACTGCCCGACGGCGCGGTGATCATCGCCGCCATCACCAGCTGCACCAACACCAGCAATCCGCGCAACATGATCGCGGCGGGCCTGCTGGCGCGCAACGCCAACCGGCGCGGGCTGCTGCGCAAACCGTGGGTGAAGAGTTCGCTGGCGCCCGGATCCAAGACCGTGAAGATCTACCTGGAGGAGGCCGGCCTGCTGCCGGAACTGCAGCAGCTCGGCTTCGATGTCGTCGCGTTTGCCTGCACCACCTGCAACGGCATGAGCGGCGCGCTGGACCCGAAGATCCAGAAGGAAGTGGTCGACCGTGACCTGTACGCCGTGGCGGTGCTGTCCGGCAACCGCAACTTCGACGGCCGTATCCATCCCTACGCCAAGCAGGCATTCCTGGCTTCCCCGCCGCTGGTGGTGGCCTACGCGATCGCCGGCACGATCCGCTTCGACATCGAGAAGGACGTGCTCGGCACGGATGCGGACGGCAACCCGGTCACGCTGAAGGACATCTGGCCGGACGATGCCGAGATCGACGAGATCGTGCGCCGAAGCGTGAAGCCGGAGCAGTTCCGCACCGTGTACATCCCGATGTTCGAGCGCAAGGGGGACCGGGAGCAGGGCAGCCCGCTTTACGCATGGCGGGAGAAGAGCACCTACATCCGCCGTCCGCCCTACTGGGAGGGTGCGCTGGCCGGTGAACGGGCCCTGCAGGGCATGCGCCCGCTGGCTGTGCTGGGGGACAACATCACCACCGATCACCTGTCGCCGTCGAACGCGATCCTGCCGGACAGCGCGGCGGGCGAGTACCTGGCGAAGATGGGACTGCCGGAAGAGGACTTCAATTCCTACGCCACGCACCGTGGGGATCACCTGACCGCGCAGCGCGCGACCTTCGCGAACCCGAAGCTGCTCAACGAGATGGTTCAGGAGAACGGCAGGGTGAAGCAGGGTTCGCTAGCGCGGCTGGAGCCGGAAGGAAAGGTGATGCGCTTGTGGGAGGCGATCGA
>JBFKKR010000132.1:0-5899 GCA_041682035.1 Pseudomonadales bacterium
CGGTCCGCATCCGGCGGCCGGGCCGCCGGCGGCTCGCCCGTTCGGCTGCCCGCCCGGCGGTCCGCACCGGCAATACGCAGCACGCGGGTCAGGTCCTGCCTGATCAGCGCCTCGAGATTCTCCTGGTAGCCGTGCAACCTGATGTTGTCGGCGCTCTTGAGGTGGCTGTCCAGGTGATCGTAAGTGCGGCTGACAAACGCGGGCACGAGCCGGGAGGTGTCACCGAGACCCCGGACGGCCACGAGGCTCTGCTGCAGTTCCTCCATGAAATGCACGATGTCGAGCACGGATGCCAGCAGGTCGCGCTGGTATTCCAGTCGATGCGCATCGTGGTCGGAACTGCTGTCGATCATGGGCAGGCTGTACAGCGGGGGAACTGCCGGGAGGATAGCCGACCCGACCGGGCGACGCCGCAGGGGCGGTATCGGCAGGCGAAGCAAGTCCGGCCGGCCTGACCGGGTGAAAAAACCCGGCGACAACCCGGTTCGGCCACCTAGCCCGTGTCTTTCCAGCCCACTTCAGGTCCGGTCGTCACGTATCGCATGAGCCGCGCCAGGAAGCCGCGCTTTCCCGGCGACGGCAGACTCCCCCCGGCAGAATCTGCGGGCACCGATTCTTCCGTTTGCTCTTCGGCGCCCGGCGCTTCAACCACCACTTCTGCAGGCTGCTTCCGCTTTCCTGCCAACCAGTCAATTTCCTGGGCCTCGGAGGATTCCATGGGAACCGGCAGGTCACTGACCGGCTTGCCGGCTTTCAGGTGATCGATATTCTGCTGCAGGCCATCGCGCATCTGCACCAGGTGGTTGCGCATCGCATCCCCCAGCGTCTTTTTCTGCAGTTGCAGGTCGATGTCCTTCATCAGCATCAGCGCCTCACCGAGCGCCCGCTCCGAGTATGCGCAACGCTCCTGCTGGAGTTTCGCCAGCGTTTCAGCAAGCAACTCCTGCGGCACCGGCAATGCCACCACGCCGACCGACTCCCCACGCTTGCGCAGCAGGATGCGCAAAGACACCACGGTCAGTGTGCGCCGGCGGAAATCATCGACAAGCTGGTATTCATCCGGCGGCGGTTCCCCGGGTGCAGGATCTCCGGCACGACCCGCCGTCCGCCGTTCCGCACCCGCGATTTTGAGGACGCGCGTCAGGTCCTGCTTGACGAGACGTTCCAGTGCATCCAGGTATCCACGCAGCTTGCCGGTATCCGTTTCCACCAGGCGGGCGTCAAGTCCGCCCAGGAAACGTTGCGCGAACGCCGGCACGCCCCGGACCTTTTCTCCCAGCAACTGTACGGCTTCGAGGCTTTCCTGCAGGCCCTCCATGAAGCGCAGAATACCCAGCACCGAGGCCAGCAGGTCGCGCCGCCGACGGATGATGTCGACGGGGTCCGGGGCGAGGTCCGTTTCTACGCAAGACATGGTTCGAAGCCTGTGGGATGGGTACGTCTTTTCAACTGTCTCGAAATAGCATACCCAGCTTGTAAAAAATGAGCACCCTTTTAATAATTTTTGCTACTTAGAATTTTCGTAAGCCATCTCGCGAGACCTCATGACCATGATTCCGGGAACTGGTGAACCTGGGTTGAACGAACCGGCTACAGCCCCTCGCAGGAGCGGTTGCCGGGTGGCTGCGCCAGCACCTTCTCCAGCAACACCGGTTCGTCGGTCATGATGCCGTCGACGTCCAGGTCCAGCAGGGACACCATCTCTTCGCAGGTGTTGATGGTCCAGACGTGCACCGCCATACCGGCCTCGTGTGCATCCGCGACGAAGTCCGCGTTGACCACCTCCACGCCCAGCGCCGGCGGCACCTGGAACGCCTGGTGGCCCGCCGGCGGCACCATCGGCGCCGGCCCCTTGCTGGAGCCCACGTAGAACGCGGCCTGCGCGGTCGGCACCGATGTCGAAACGCAGGGCGCGGCCGCCTTGAACAGGGACGCGGCCGTGTCCAGGAAGGAGGCCACCATGACATCCGTGTGACGGCCATAGGCAAGCAGCAGGTCGGCGACCTGCTTTTCGTAACTGCCGGTGCTGTCGGGGTCCGGTTTCAGCTCGATGTTGATCAGCTGGTCAGGGAAGGCGGACAGCGCCTCCTCCAGCGTCGGGATGCGGAAGTCACGGGGCGCGTAGCCGGCCGGCGCCACGCGCGAACCGGTCGCCACGCCGCGGAAGACATATTCCTCCTCGGTGGCTTCCCGCGGGGTGCCGACGCCCTCGACGAACCAGTAGGCGGCATCCAGTTCGCGCAGCTGCGCCAGCGTGAAATCGCTGACGTTGCCGCTGCCGTTGGTGGTGCGGTCGACCGTCGCGTCATGGATGACGACAATCTCGCCGTCGGCGGTCTGGTAGACATCCATCTCCAGCACGTCCGCGCCGATCTCGACCGACTTGCGGTAGGCATACAGCGTGTTCTCGGGAAAATCCCGCACACCGCCACGGTGGGCGAAGTTGATCTGGCGCCGGTCCAGCCAGGGGTTCTCCGCGCCCGGCAGGATGGGCTGGCAGGTGGCATCGTCGTTGGCGATGGTGCCACGCACCGCGCTGTGCACCAGCCGGGCATGCTTGGCCCGGCGCAGCAGGAGCTTCAGCGTCTCGGCCGGCTCATCCTCGGCGTCACCACGCAGCGGCACATCGATTCGCGCGGTGCGCGTGCCCGCCGGCAGGACGAGCACGCCCCCGGCCGGTTCGAAATCCTCCCCCGCCGTGGCTGAATCGCCGATGACGCTCCACTCCACGCGCACTTCGCGATCGCTGGATGCGGACAGCGAGACAGGAAAGGACAGCACCCGCGATTCGCCGGGTCCCCCTTCCGGCGCGGCGGCCGGTTGCACCAGCAGGTCGGGCGGCGGCGCCGCGTGTACCGCACCGGCCAGCGCAGCCGCCAGCAAGCCCGTTCGGAACCATGTGACGGGGGAATGGAACATGCGTGATCTCCTGATGGCCTGGCTGTACTGCAGCGGCAGGGCGACGGGCGGCGGATGCGCCGCCACCGGCGCAATGAGCCGCTACTCGGTGTAGGTGAAAGCCCTGCTGAACCGTCCGCCACCGGAACCCACCGGCAGGGACTGCATCGGCGTGCCGCCGTACACAACGCCGCCGTTCGCATCCTGGTAGGTAAGCCACGGGATGGTCCGCTGGAAGCCGACGGCGGGCTGCCCGTAATCACAGACGCCGTCGGCGAAAACGGCCTCGAGCTTCTGCCACTGCTCCTCGGTGAACGGTACCGCGCCGTAATCATCGGTGCGGCTGAACGGGCGCAACCGGCACTTCAGCGTCTCGGCGGTGATCACGTCGCCGGCCACGCCGCGCGGCGTCTCGTAGACGGTGCCGATCTCATCCGGACAGGTCGTGTCGAGCAGCTTCACGCCGCTGCCGTTGGTGCACTGGTCGTGCACGTCCGCGGGCCGCCCCTGGATGATGCGGTCGGCCAGCGGCAGGTCGCGCCCGTCCGCCTCCACGGCGGTGAGCCAGCGGTCCATGGCCAGCAGCGCGGACTCCATGAAGGTGGGATCACCCAGCAGCGCCACCGGCCCGCCCCACATGACGTGGTTGTCATGGTGACCCTGCTCGCGGTCCAGCCGCCAGCGCGTCCACCATGCGTGCACGGAATCGTGGGCGGCGCCCGGATCGGGCCCGGTGAAGTTGATGATGGCCACCTGGCTGAGATTGTTCGTGACGTTTACCCCGCCGCCCCGATACGTGTTGGCGATCGTCTGGACGTCGCCGACCAGGCGTTCCCCGGTGCGCCGGAAGTCCACGTCATAGCCGCCGATCTTCACGTTCAGGTCGACGAACTGGGCCGGGGTGATCTTGCCCTCGCGCAGCGCCACCAGCCCGTACTGCACGCCGGTGTTGTCCATCGGGATGCCGGCGAAGCCGCGACCGGCGACCTTTTCCATCTCCGACCAGCGTTCCGGCGGGCGCGGCCCGAGCATATTGATGTTGTAGTCCATCACGCTGCAGCGCACGCCGGCGGGGTTGTTCTGACGATCGTAGCGCTCGGCGTCCGTGGTGCCCTTGCAGGCGGAACTCGGGTTGGTGACCCGGCCGAAGAACAGCTCGTCGGAGGTCATCGCGTTGAGGTGGGTGGCGTGACCCTCCACGAATCCGAACTGGTGCGGCGACCAGGCCGCGTCCGGCGACCAGCGCGAGGGGTTCTCGAAATAGTCGCGCATCAGGTTCAGGTCGGCGAACTGCAGGCCGGTGGAGACCACGTCCGGGTAGGCACAGTAGGTGATCAGGCCCTGGTAGATGCCCGGGTAGGCGTTCGCGACCCACTGCTGCGTGATGGACCCGCCGGAGCAGCCGGTGCCGATGGTGTAGCGCAGTTCACCGTACTGTTCGACGATGCGTTCCTTGGCCATCATCAGCGATTCGGCCGCCGTGGCCAGTGCACAGTTGTGACCGAGGTTGTCCAGCGCGGTGGACATCACCCCGAACCCACGGCCCAGCGCGGTGATGTAGCTGGACTGCAGCAGCGGGTTGGCGGGAATGGTGCCGGACGCGTCTCCCAGCGGCGCGCTGCCTGTGGCGTAGTCAGTGCCGCAGTTGCCGCCGTGGGTGACCAGGATCTTGCCGTTCCACTGTTCCTGTGGCGACCACGCGGTCCAGTCCTGCCCCGGCTGCCACAGCATCAGGATCTTGTACTCGTCGCGGGCCTGGTAACCACGTTCCTGGCGCACGATGAACGGTACCGTCACACCCTCGTCGGTGGTGGTCTCGGCGACGTCCGCGGCGGGCTGGTCCGGGTCGTAGGGCTGCAGGCCGCCGCGGGTCGGATCCGTGGACTTGTAGAAAAAGGTGTACTCCGGCGGCTGGTTGCACTGTGCGTCCACGGCAGTGCCCTGGCACACCCAGGGTTTCAGTTGCGGACCGGAAAAGACCGGGCCGCCATTGGGGTGGTTGATGATCGTCGTCTTCGCGACCGGGCCGCCGGTCGAGGGGGCCCCGCCCGGGCCGCCGCTGCCACCACCGCCGGCCGGCGCCGCCGCCAGCTGGACCGACACCTCGTTGCGGCCCACGTCCAGGCCGGTGAGCAGTCCCATGTAGCGGCCGTTGCCGCGCCGCGCGAACCGGTCGCTCACGTCCCGGCCGTTCAGCCGCACCGACCTGATCGAGGCAAAGCCGCCTTCCGTCATCACGACCTCGACCAGCGCGTCGCCCCCGCTGATGAGGTCGGCACGGTTGGACAGTACAAGGATCTCGGCGGAAGCGGCCAGGACCGGCGCGCTCGTCACGGCAAGCAGGACGGGCAGCAGAGCCGCCAGGTGGCGAATCGGAAGCATCATGGGGTCCCCGGGAAAAATGAACGGGATGGGCAAAAAATAAGCATAGGCCGCCCGGCGGGGACTTCTCAATAGCAAAAACAGAGGATTTGGGCGCCGGCCGGCGCTAGTACGGTTTCGGACCGCCGCTGGCCCAGTCCAGCAGTTCCACCGTGTGCACGACCGGCGTGCCGGTCCGCCGGCCGATCTGCAGGGCGCAGCCGATATTGCCGGTGGCGATGACGTCCGCCCGCAGCGCCTCCAGGTGCGCCACCTTGCGGTCGCCCAGCTGGCCGGCGATCTCCGGCTGCAGGATGTTGTAGGTGCCGGCCGAGCCACAGCAGAGGTGGCTCTCGGTCGGCGCACGCACGGTGAACCCGGCGCGCTCGAGGATCGCCCGGGGTTCGCGCTCGACCTTCTGTGCATGCTGCAGCGAGCAGGCGCCGTGGTAGGCCACGACCGTGCCGCCGGTGTTGCCGGTGCACGGCAGTTCCTGCGCCTGCAGGAACTCGCTGACATCGCGCACCAGCGCCGACACACGGCCGGCGCGCTCCGCCCACGCCGGATCCTCCCGCAGCATGTGGGCGTAATCCTTCAGCGTGGTGCCGCAGCCCGAGGTCGTGGTGAGGATGGCCTGCAC
>JBFKKR010000133.1:0-5830 GCA_041682035.1 Pseudomonadales bacterium
CGGCACTGGCGCTGACCGACGAGTGCTCGGTGGCGGGGGTGGTGCGCGCCCACCTGGAGGCGCGTTCGCGGGAGTTCCGGCTGATTCCCGGCGCCGAGTTCCTGCTCGATGCCCTGTGCGTGGTGCTGCTCGCGGCCGACCGCACCGGCTGGGCGCAGTTGTGCCGGCTGATCACCACGGCGCGGCGACGCGCGGAGAAAGGCTGTTATGAAGTCGACACCGGGGATTTCCTCGAGGGGCTCGACCACTGCCTGCTGATCGTGGTGCCGGAGAGCTGTGATCAGGCGGGCCGGAACCCCGTGGAGGAACGCATCGCCCGCCTCGCCACGGCCTTCCCCGGTCGCGCCTGGCTCGGCGTCGAGCGCCTGCTGGAGGACGGCGAGCGCCTGCACTACCGCTGGCTGCAGGAACTCGGGGAACGGCTGGGGATTCCCCTCACCGCCTGCGGTGGGGTACGCATGCATGCCCGGGAGCGACAGTCCCTGGCCGACGTGCTGACCGCCATCCGCCTCGGCACCCCGGTGCAGCAACTCGGCGAGGCCGTCGAACCCAATGCCGAGCGTTACCTGCGTTCCCCGGAAACCCTGCAGGCCCGCTACCCGGCGGAACTGCTGGCGGAATCCCTGCGCATCGCCGAGCGCTGCCGCTTCTCCCTGGAGGAACTGCGCTACGAGTACCCGCGGGAACTGGTACCGGACGGTCACACCCCGCAGACCTACCTGCGCGAGATGGTCGAACACGGCCTGCGCCGGCGCTGGCCCTCGGGGCCACCGGACCATGTGCGGAACCTGGTCGAACGCGAACTCGGGCTGATCGCCGAGATGCGCTACGAGCACTACTTCATCACCGTGCACGACATCGTCCGCTTCGCCCGCGGCCAGGGCATCCTCTGCCAGGGACGCGGCTCGGCGGCCAACTCGGTGGTGTGTTTCTGCCTGGGCATCACCGAGGTCGACCCGGCGCGTATCGACGTGCTGTTCGAGCGCTTCATCTCCAAGGAGCGCAACGAGCCGCCGGACATCGACGTCGACTTCGAGCACGAGCGCCGCGAGGAGGTCATCCAGTACATCTATTCCCGTTACGGACGCGAACGCGCCGCCCTCACCGCCACGGTCATCAGCTACCGGGGCAAGAGCGCGGTACGCGACGTGGGCAAGGCCCTGGGACTGGAACTCGGCCTGGTCGACCAGCTCGCCAGCAGCCTGATCTGGTGGGACAAGCCGGAAGCCTTCGCCGAGCGCCTGCGCGGCGCGGGTCTCGACCTCGACAGCGTGGTGGCGCGGCATTTCCTGCGCCTGGTGCACGAGATTCTCGGCTTCCCGCGGCATCTCTCCCAGCACGTCGGCGGATTTCTCGTGTCCGAGGGGCCGATCCACGAACTGGTGCCTATCGAGAACGCGGCCATGGAAGACCGCACCGTGATCCAGTGGGACAAGGACGACCTCGATGCCCTCGGCCTGCTCAAGATCGACGTGCTCGGCCTCGGTATGCTGTCAGCGATCCGCAAGGCGCTGCAGTACGTCAACGCGGTGCGCGGGACGGAACTCGAGGTCGGCGCGATTCCCGCCGAGGATCCCGCGGTCTACGAGATGATCCAGAAAGCCGACACCGTGGGCGTGTTCCAGATCGAGTCGCGGGCGCAGATGAGCATGCTGCCGCGGCTGAAGCCGGCCTGCTTCTACGACCTCGTCATCGAGGTGGCCATCGTGCGGCCCGGCCCCATCCAGGGCGACATGGTGCATCCCTACCTGCGCCGCCGCGCCGGCGAGGAGAAGGTGGAATACGCCAGCCGCGAGATCGAGGGCGTGCTGGGACGCACCCTCGGCGTGCCCATCTTCCAGGAACAGGTCATCAAGCTGGCCATGGTCGCGGCCGGGTTCACCCCCGGCGAGGCCGACCAGTTGCGCCGCGCCATGGCCGCATGGCGGCGCAAGGGAGGACTCGAACCCTTCGAGCAGAAACTCATCGCCGGCATGACCGCGCGCGGCCACGACGCACAGTTCGCACAGCAGGTGTGCAACCAGATCCGCGGTTTCGGCGAGTACGGCTTCCCCGAATCCCACGCCGCCAGCTTCGCCCTGCTGGTGTACGTCTCGGCGTGGATCAAGCACCACGAACCGGCGGCGTTCTATGCCGGCATCATCAACAGCCAGCCCATGGGTTTCTACAGCCCGGCGCAACTGGTGCAGGACGCGCGCCGCCACCAGGTCGAGGTGCGCGCCATCGACGCCTGCTACAGCCAGTACGACTGCAGCCTCGAACCCCCTTCAAAGCACGGCAACCAGCCGGCCCTGCGCCTCGGCTTGCGGCTGGTGAAGGGACTCGGCCGTGAGGCCGCCGGACGCGTGGTCGCGGCCCGCGACGCGCGGCCGTTCAGCTGCATGGAGGACCTCGCCCGGCGCGCGGAGCTGGGGCGCCGCGACCTGGAAGCCCTGGCCGATGCCGACGCCTTCCGCACCCTGTCCGGCAACCGCCACGACGCCCTGTGGGACGTGCAGGGCGTGCAGGCGCCCCGCCCTCTCCTCGCACCGCGCATTGAGGAGGCCGAGCCGGTGTACCTGCCGAAGCCGACCCCGGCCCAGGACATGCTCGCCGATTACCGCGCCACGGGCCTGACCCTGGGCCCGCATCCCCTGCGGCTACTGCGCGAACATCCGTTGATCCAGCGTTGCGTGCGCGCCACCCACCTGTCCCAGTTGCGCAGCGGCTCCACGGTACGCATCGCCGGGCTGGTCACCGCGCGCCAGCGACCCGGCACCGCGTCGGGCGTGGTGTTCATCAGCCTCGAGGACGACACCGGCACCAGCAACGTGATCGTCTGGAACGACACCTTCGAGGCCCAGCGCCAGGCCATCGTTGGCGCCACCCTGCTGCGGGTCACCGGCACCCTGGAGATCCAGGGCCAGGTCATCCACGTCATCGCCCGGCGGCTGGAGGACTGCAGCCACCTGCTGGCGGACCTCGAGTTCCACTCGCGGGATTTTCACTGAACGTCCCGCCGCGCGGCTGCAGCCACACCGCAGCTCGACACACACCGTGCGAGGGCGCCAGACGCCCGTCCACCCCGATACCGCGCTTCGGTATACTGTCGGCCACCCAGATCGGAAGCCACCCATGGAACACGCCGAACCCACCGCCCCGAACACGGGCAAGCCCCTGCGCCCGGTGCGCTACCGCCCCAGCATCATCGGCGCACTGTTCCTGGTGGTGCTGGACGGCTTCCTGCTGCTGCCGGGACTGGGCGTAATCATCGCCCTGCTGATCCTCACCGGCTGCTGGGTCACCGCGGTGGTGCGCATTTTCTTCCGCCCTTCCGGCGTGCTGCCCGCGTTCCTGAAGGGCCTGATCTACCTGGCCGCGATTCTCGCCATCGGCGGCGTCATGCACCTGCAGCAATGGATTGCCAACCAGCGCGGTGCGCAGGTGGTTGCCGCCGTGGAGGCGTTTCACCGCGCCCACGGCGATTACCCGGATGAACTGCAGGAACTGGTGCCGGAATACCTGGGAAGCATCCCGCGGCCCGCCCTGCGGATCCTGGCCGGCAAGTACCATTACCTGCACAACGAAAAGGTCACCGCGCTCACCTGGTACCCGCTGCCGCCAACCATTTCGGAGACCTACGATTTCCGCGCCGGAAAACAGCAACGAATGATTCGCGACTGAGACCGGGAATCAACCCGCCTGGGCGGTGGATTCGTCGGCGGGGAACCAGTGCGCCATGCGCTGGCAGAGAATCGGCATCTGTACCGGTTTGGCGATGTGGTCGTCCATCCCCGATTCCAGGCTCTTGCGCTGCAGCTCGGGCAGTACGTGGGCGGACAGCGCAATGATCACCGCGGCCCGCATCCGCCGTTCCTTCTCGATATCACGAATCTCCGCGGCCGCCGTGTAACCGTCCATCACCGGCATCTCGCAATCCATGAATACAAGATCGTAGGGCTGTTCCGCCCGCGCATAGGCGTCCCGGGCCTCGCGCCCGTTGTCTACCGTGTCCGGCTCGATACGGAGCTTTTTCAACAGGCCGCGGATGACCATCAGGTTCACCGCGTTGTCGTCAGCCACCAGCACCCGCAGGTGCGAGTAATCCGCGGAGACCGCCTCGACAGCCGGCTCGCCGGTCCGTTGCGCCTTGCCGATGCCGAGAACCTGTTGCAGGGCATCACGGAATTGCGCGGACGAAAGCGGCTTGCTGATGACCTGGTCGAAACCGGCCGCACGACTTTCCTGGTCGTCCTCGCAATCCCGCATGCCGGCCATCAGCACCAGCGTCGTATCCTTGCGCGCCGTACGCGCGACCAGGTTTCTCGCCAGCGAGTCCCCGCTCATGTCGGGCAGGCGTTTTTCGATGAAGATGGCGCGATAGAAATCCCTCCCCCCCCGCAGCCGCTCCACGAGTCTTGCCGCGGCCTTCCCGCTCAGGGCCACGTCCACGGTGACGCCGCGGGCCAACAGTTCCTGCTGGATCGTCTGGCAGAAGATCTCGTGATCATCCACGATCAGGATGCGGCAGCTTTCCAGGTCCGCCGCACAGTAGGCCTGCAGTTCGTCGACGTTGTCCGGCGACCGGCACGGAATCTCGAACCAGAACGTGGAACCCTGTCCTTCCTCGCTGCGCACCCCGATGCGGCCACCCATCAGTTCGACGAGTTGCCGCGAGATCGCCAGCCCCAGGCCGGTTCCACCGTACTGGCGGGTGGTGGAGGAATCCGCCTGCATGAAGGACTGGAACAGGCGTCGCGAGGCCTCCGGGGAAATTCCCGGCCCGGTATCGCTGATCTCGAAGCGAAGAACATCCTTGTCATCCTCCCCCTGCGCGGCGGCGACGCTGACGAGCACGTGTCCCTGATCGGTGAACTTGAACGCGTTACCCAGGAGATTGAGAACCACCTGGCGCAGCCGGGTCGGGTCACCGCGCACGAACTCGGGCGTGCCCGGGCGCACGGACAGCACGAACTCCACCCCCTTCTCATCGGCACGCAGGGCAAAGATGGAGATGCTGTCATTGAGCACCTCCTCGAGGTTGAACCCGATATCCTCGAGTTCCATCTTGCCGGCCTCGATCTTGGAAAAGTCGAGAATGTCGTTGATCACCGTCACCAGGGCGCGGCCCGAGCTCGAGATGGTATTGACGAACTGGCGCTGCAGGCGCGACAGGTTGGTGTCTCCGAGCAGTTGCGCCATGCCCAGCACGCCGTTCATCGGGGTGCGGATCTCGTGGCTCATCTTGGCGAGGAAGTCGCTGGTCGCCTGGCTCTGCGCCTGGGCATGGATGGCCTCGCGCTCCAGTTCGAACTCCCTTTGCTGGAGTACGTTGATGCGGTCTCCGAGCGACAGCGACAGCACGATGAGCTTGAGAACAATGCTGAACTTGAGTCCGTAGCGGGCGACCTCGTAACCCGGGATGATGCCCCATGCCGCCAGCATGGTGGTGATCCCGATCACCACGAACACGGTGAACGCGAACACGTAGAAACGTGCCGCGGCATAACCCTGCACCAGGCGCACCACGCCGATGACCAGGGCGACGACGAAAGAGAGCAGCCCGATGACAATGGACATCCGCGCGGTCACCGCGAGGTCCAGGAGGAAATGGGCAAGGATGGCGCCCGCATTGATATAGAGCACCACGGTCACGCATCGTCGCAACCAGGGCGGCGCCTCCTCCAGGGCGAGATTCTCCCGGGTGAAAAGGAACAACACGAACATCGCCATGTTGATGCAGACGTAAACCGAGTACTGCTGCCAGAGCACCAGGTCGGGAAACACCCGGTACTGCCCGCCGTCCAGCGCCGACAGGTAGCCGACCGTGAACACGATGTAGAGGACGTAG
>JBFKKR010000134.1:0-5804 GCA_041682035.1 Pseudomonadales bacterium
CACCAGCTGCATGATGAAGCTGAGCAGCGCCAGCAGGATGCTGACGCGCGCCGTGATGGTGATGTCAATACCGAGGTGCATCACCGCGGCGATGCCGTTCAGGACGGCGATGGCCTGCATGCTCTTCAGCAGCCAGCCGCGCCGGTCCCGCAGCGAAAGCACCTCGATGGAGAACAGCGTCATGAACAGCGTGGTCACGTTGATGCAGACGTAGACCGCGTACTGCGCCCACACCAGCGAGCCCGGGAACATGCGGAACTGGATGCCGTCCAGCGCGGTGTTGTAGCCGATGGTCCCGACCAGGTAGAGCACGTAAAGCAGGAACGCCTTCTCGCGCGTGGACATGTAGATGAACAGGTTGTACGCCAGCAGCCCGAAGATCACGCCGTAGAAGAGCCCGACCACCATTTGCGTATCGTGCACATGCTCGATGTAGGCGGTCTCCGAGCTGACCACCAGCGGCAGGTCGAACGAGCTGGTGGTGTGTACCTCCATGTAGTAGGTCTGGCGTTCACCGGCCGGCACCGACAGCGGGATGGTGAAGTGGTGCTGGTTCAGCGGACGGGCGCCGTACGGCAGCGTGTCCCCCATCCGCAGCTCGCTGAAACCGCCCGCACCGTCGGGCAGGAACACGCGGATGGAATCGATCAGCGGGTAGCGCGCCTCGATGTACAGGTGCAGGTCGTTCTCCGAGACGTTCTCCATCTCGAAGCGGAACCAGTAGTTGTGATAGCTGTAGCCGAAGCTGATGGCGTCGCCGGGCAGGTCCGCGAAGCGCTCGGCGAAGTCCGCCGCCGACACCTCGCCGATACCGAGCTGCCGGCTCTCGTCCACGTAGTATTCCAGGTAGGGACCGAGGCTGACCTGGTCGATGCCGGGGTGCACCGCCAGCACCCGCGCGCCCGGATCATTGGACAGCAGGTCCACGGCCTGTACAGGCATCCAGGCAAGCAGCAGCAAAAAACAGAGAGCACGGAGCAAGACTGACCCTCCCCGGTTGCCTCCCTGCATGAAACATCGCGCCGGCCCGATCAGTGTAGCAACGGGCCGGCGGACCCGCCGGGCCCCGTGGACGGGTCAGCTGCCGGCACCCGTCTCCTGCGGCCCGCCACGCAGGTAGCGCGCCACGTCGACCGCATCGATCTGCTCAGGGGCCAGGTGCTCGCGCGCATACTGCAGGTACACCCCGCTGGTCAGGAACAGCTCGAACACGTCCCGGTCGATGTGGTTCGCCTCCACCATCCGGTGGAGGATGCCGATCGACTCGCTGATCGGCTTGGCTTCCTTGTAGGGCCGGTCGGCCGCCGTCAGCGCCTCGAAGATGTCCGCCACCGCCATGATGCGTTCCGGCATCGACAGTTCCTCGGCGCTGAGCCGGCGCGGGTAGCCGTCGCCGCGCAACGTTTCGTGGTGCGTGGAGGCGTAGCGCGGTACGCGCGACAGTTCTTCCGGGAACGGCAGGCTCTCCAGCATCTTGATCGTGCTGATCATGTGCTCCTGGATCTTGAAGCGGTCCTCGCGCGTGAGTGTGCCGCGTGAAACCTTCAGGTTGTAGATCTCACCGAGGTTGGAACGATGCTCCGGCACATCCATGCGGATGCCGAACTTCGGATCGTAACTGGTGTCGCGGGTGCGCCCGAGGATGTGCTCGGGCCGGTCGCACAGCAGCTTCTCGGTGGCGGGCAGCGGCGCGGGCTCGCCCTGCACGCGCAGGGCCTCGAGCGGCGACAGGCCCAGCCGGTCGTCGAAATGCCGCTCCCAGGTGATTTCTGCCATTTCCTCGATCCGCGACATATCGGCCCCGGACAGGTGTTCGCCGCCGACGTTGGTCCGCGCCACGAACGCGAAATCCTCCTGCAACTGTGCCTGCTCGTCCGCCAGCTTCGCCGCCAGTTCGTCCTTCGCCGCAGGATTGCGCTGCAGCGCCCGCAGGTAGCGGATCTCGGCGTCGCGCCAGAGCACCTCGAAACGCGTGCGCACCTCGTGGATGCGGTTGTAGATCGTTTCCAGCTTGCTGCCCTTGTCGACGATATGCTCCGGCGTGGTGATCTTGCCGCAGTCGTGCAGCCAGGCCGCGATCTTGAACTCGCGGAACTCGTCGTCACTGCGGAAGCGGAACGTATCGAACGGCGGCTCGTCGGAGGCGGACGCCGCCTCGGCGATCATGATGGCGAGCTGGGGAACGCGCGCGCAGTGTCCGGCCGTGTAGGGCGACTTGTCATCGATCGCCTGCGCGATCAGCTGGATCAGCGACTCCATCAGCTCGCGCTGCTGCCGCTCGTGCTGCTGGATGGAAGCCGCCATGTCGACGATGGAATGGGACAGGTCGTGCACCTCGACGATGGAAGTCTGCAGGTAATCCACCTCGTCGAAGCGCCGGTTCATGATCTTCTTGTTGTCCTCGGCGAGGCGGCGGATCGGGCGCACGATCGGCGCGGCGAACAGCCAGGAGATCGGCAGCAGCAACAGCAGGCAGCCGGCGGTCACCAGGATGGAGAGGCGTACCTTCTCCATGCTCGGCCCCAGCAGCACGTGCGCGGGCACCACCACCGCGAAGCGCTCGCTGTCCGGGTCGCGCCGGTCCAGCAGGTCCACGTAGGCGAACCGGGCCTGACCGCCCAGCTGCTGCTCCACCAGCCGGCCGCGCATCTCCCGGCTGGCCGGCAATGCGATCAGTTCCCGGTACGGCACGGTGGACTGGTCGGCGCTCTGCGCCACCGCGTCGCGGCCACGGAACCAGCGCCGCGAGAGCGCCGCGCGGTGCTCCTCGCGCACGGCCGCCAGCGCCAGGTCGAAGATCTCCACCAGTTCCTGCAGCTCGCTGCGCACCAGCAGGTGCAGTTTGTCGGGCATCTCGAACCGTTCGGCGCGGAGGTTCTCGTGGAACTGCAGGTTGTCGAGGAAATACTGCTCGGCGGTGTAATGCAGGATCACCGAGCTGTCGAGGGTCGCGTCCGCCTCGCCAGCGGACACCGCCAGCAACGCATGCCGCGTGGTTTCCGTCTCCAGCACGCGGATGGACGGGTAGTGCTCGCGGATCAGCGGGATCACTGACCAGCCCTTCGGCATGGCGAGTATTCTGCCCTCCAGTTGCGACAGGGTGGTGAGCGGCGCCGTGCCGGCGCGCGTGACGGCGGCATAGTCCAGCTGCAGGAAGGGCGCGCTCATCCGGCCCAGCGCGGCGTCGGCGGGATTGGCGAACACCGGCTGCAGGACGTCGAGCTTCCGGTCCTTGAACAGCTCGATGAACTGCGGCCAGGTGTAGCCGTTCACGAACTCCACCTCCAGCCCGGTCATGCCGGCCAGCAGGCGGATCAGGTCCACCGCGTAGCCCTTCGGCTGCCCCGACACCGCGTAGTCGATCGGCGGCCAGTCGGTCTCGTTGGAGACGCGGATGACGCCGAGGTTGTCCACCGCTTCCCGCAGGCGCCCGTCCAGCACCAGCTTCGGCGCATCCGGCAGCGCACCGACCTGCATACGCTCGCGGCTGGTCGCGATGATCTCGCCGCTCGGCTGGTAGAGGTAGACATCGGCCTCCTCGCCGAGCGCCAGCGAACCCAGGTACGAGGACAGCGCCTCCAGCGTGATATCCACCGCCAGAACCACCCCGCTCTCTCCCAGGCCCGTGCTGTAGGTGCGCCCGGGCACCTGCACGTGCTTGAAGAGGTAAGGCGGGGTCTTGAACACCTCGCCGGCGCGGGCGGCGCTGAACCAGGGTCGCTGCCGCGGGTCGTAGGCGGTGTACTCGCTGCGCTGCACGCGCGGCTCGAACACGGCGGTGAAATAGACGAGCTCGCGCCGGCGGGCGATGCTCGCGCCTGTCACCGAGATCAGCACCCACCGGTCGCGCTCGGCGGCCTGGAACTGCGCCCGCACCTGCGGCCCGCTCTCCAGGTTGACCAGCTGATGGAGATCCCCGTTGGGCAGCGCGACGTAGATGGCGTGGAACAGGCGGTTGTTGTGCATGACCTCGGCCAGCACCTCGCGGGCGTCGGGGTTCAGCGCTCCGTTTTCTACCAGGCGCGGAAACTTCGACAGCAGCCGCAGCGCCTGGGCCGCCTCCTTGTCCACGGCGGCGAGGTAATCCGCCGCGCCGGTCGCCGCCAGCTGGTAGCGCGAGGCGGCAGCGTCGATCGCCAGATTGCGGCTGAAATAGAACTGCAGGCTGATCGCGATGGCAGCGGTGACCAGCGTGGCGATCGCGAACACGCTGACCACGGTCAGGTGTATCGGGTAGCGGTAGCCATCCTCCCCGCGCTTCAATTTGCCCCCCGCGGCGGCATCCCGCCGGACTAGCTCTCCGCGACCTGCTTCAGGTTCTCAAGACCCTGCTCGAACTGCCGCCCCACCATGCGCTGCGCGAACAGGACCCAGAAAATCCGTCCGGCCGGGTTGTGCTCCCCGCTCATGGTCCAGTAAACGCGCGTACCGTCGCCGGCTGCCTTCAGTTCGAAGTTGGCTTCCGCGCGGTCCCGCATCGGGCGCCGGAACTCCAGCCGGTAGCGCAGCTCGCGGCCCGGGTCGCGTTCCAGCACCGTCATCCGCCCGGCACCCATCCGGCGGTTGCCCTCCCAGTCCATGAAGGCGCCCGCACCCGTCGGCGGCTCGGAATAGGTCATCTTCGCCTTCGGGTCGAGCCGCGCCCAGGGCGACCAGGCCTGCCACCGGCGCAGGTCGTCGAGGTGCACGTACACGTCGGCCGGGCGGGCGTTGATGGTGATATCCCGGGTCAGGGTATAGGTCCGCAAGGATGGTTCCTCCGCAACTGGGACCGTCGTTGTCATCCGTCCCTAAGCGTAGACGAGCGCGACCTGCCGGACGCTACCAGACCTGCAGCGCGGTGAAGATCACCACCAGGTAGCGGGCGCCCTTGCCGAGCGCCACCAGCACCAGGAATACCGGCAGCCGCACCTTCATGATGCCGGCGACGAAGGTCAGCGCATCCCCGCCGATGGGCAGCCAGGCGAACAGCAGCGTCCACTCGCCGTAGCGGTGAAACCAGCCCTGCGCCCGCGCCAGGTCCTTCTCGCGCACGGGGAACCAGCGGTGGCCGGCGTGGCGCGCCAGCCACCAGCCGAGCGCCCAGTTCACCACCGCGCCGAGGGTGTTGCCGGAGGTGGCCGCCAGCCAGAGGTGGACCGGGTCCATCCCCTTCGCGACCAGGCCCACCAGCAGGACCTCGGAGTAGAACGGCAGGATCGTGGCGGCGCCGAACGCCGTCCAGAACATCAGCCACCAGGAAGAAATCATCGTACCGGGACCACCCGCCCTGTCCTGTTTGCCCAATTGCCGGGAATGGCCGCCCGGCGCGGGCCCCAATGATGGCACGGGTGGGAAACCACCGGTTCGCGCAGTACAATTCCCCGCCCGAAATATCCGTTCTCGCCGCGTTGCGCACGCGACGTGGCCCCCCGGAACGGCTCACTTCCATATTTGTGCAATTTTTGACCGGAAATCCTCATGACCAACCGTGTTCAGAAAGGCGGACTGCAGATCGCCGAGATTCTTTACCAGCTGATTGAAAACGAGATTGCCCCCGGCACCGGCGTCGAGACCGATCATTTCTGGTCGGCGTTCGAGTCGATCCTGGACGACCTGGCGCCGAAGAACCGTGCGCTGCTGGCCAGGCGCGACGCGTTGCAGGCGCAGATCGACGACTGGCACCGGGGCCGTGCGGGCCAGCCGCATGACGCCGCCGCCTACAAGGCCTTCCTGCAGGAGATCGGCTACCTGCTGCCGGAAGGCGGCGATTTCAGGATCACCACCGCCAACGTGGACGAGGAGATCGCCGCGCAGGCCGGCCC
>JBFKKR010000135.1:0-5633 GCA_041682035.1 Pseudomonadales bacterium
CGGGCGATGCACCTGTCGGCGCTGCGCGCGCTGCTGTTCAACGCGGTGCTCGACGCCCGCGTCCGCGCGGGAAACTGGAACCGGGTGCTGCCCGGGGACGTGCTGCAGTTCGCCGATGGCAACAGCGTGTTCGTGGCCTGCACTGATGGCGTCGGCGAACAGGCGCGGGTGGATGCCGGCGAACTGCACGTGACCGGGCCGCTCGCCGGCACCGGCGAGGTGCTGGCGTCGGCGGAGACCGCGCAACTGGAGCAACAGGTACTGGCCGGTTACCCGGAACCGCTGCGGGCCCTGGAACGGGAACGCATGAAGCCGGCGCGGCGTGCCCTGCGCCTGCTCCCGGAAGACATGCAGTGGGAGTCCGGCGCAGCCGGGGAAGTCAGGGTCAGTTTCTCGCTGCGCAGCGGCGCCTACGCCACGGTACTGCTGCGCGAGGTCTTCCTGCTCGACGACGCCAGGGGCCGGGAGGCCGCATGAAGATCCTGGTCAGCAACGACGACGGTGTCGAGGCGCCGGGACTGGCCGCGCTGGCGGCGGAGATGGCGCAACTGGGCGAGGTGCTGGTGGTGGCGCCCGACCGGGACCGCAGTGGCGCCAGCAACTCGCTGACGCTGGACCGGCCGCTGATCCCGGAGCAGCTGCCGAACGGTTTCATCCGCATCAACGGCACGCCCACCGACTGCGTGCTGCTGGCCGTGGCGGGGTCTTTCGGATTCGAGCCGGACGTCGTGGTCTCCGGTATCAACCGCGGCGCGAACCTCGGCGATGACGTGATATATTCCGGTACGGTTGCTGCCGCACTGGAGGGCCGCACCCTGGGCATGCCGGCGCTCGCCGTCTCGCTGGACCTGCGGGGCGGGGCGCACTACGCCACGGCCGCCCGGGCCGCCCGGACCCTGTTGCAGGCCAGCGAGGAATTACACTTGCCGCCCCGTACCGTGCTCAATCTCAACGTCCCCGACCTGCCCTGGCCGCAGATCGCCGGCTGGCGCCAGACCCGGCTGGGTCACCGCGGCCGTGCCGACCAGCCCGTGCGCATGCAGGATCCGCGCGGCCGGGACTGCCTCTGGATCGCCTCGGTCGGCCGTGGCGACGACATCGGGCCGGACACGGATTTCGCCGCGGTTGCGGACGGTTACATCTCGGTGACGCCGCTGCAGGTCGACATGACCCAGCACCAGGCCGGGCCGGTGCTGCGGGAGTTCCTTGCGGGTTGGATATGGCAGTGAAGGACGGGCTGCGCTTCCAGGGGACTGGCATGACCAGCGCCCGCACGCGCGATCGCCTGGTGCAGCAGTTGCGCGACCAGGGTATCGAGAACCCGCGCGTGCTCGAGGTCATCCGCAGCACCCCGCGCCACTTTTTCGTCGACGAGGCGCTGGCCAGCCGCGCCTACGAGAACACCGCGCTGCCGATCGGCCACAACCAGACCGTATCCCAGCCCTACGTGGTGGCCCGCATGACCGAAGCCATCCTCCCGCACGACGGCGTCAGGCGGGTACTGGAGGTGGGCACCGGGTCCGGTTACCAGACGGCGGTCCTGTCGCAGCTGGTCGAGTCCGTTTTCAGCATCGAGCGGCTGGAGCCGCTCTACGCGCGCGCCCGCGAGCGGCTGCGGCAGCTGGGATGCCGGAACGTATCGCTGCGCTACGGCGACGGCTTCCAGGGCTGGCCGGAGAAAGGGCCCTTCGACGCCATCCTGGTGACGGCTTCACCGCTTTCCATTCCCCAGCCCTTGCTGGAGCAGCTGGCGCCGGGCGGGCGGCTGGTGATCCCGGTCGGCGAGCGCGCCTCCCAGGAACTGAAGCTGGTGGTGCGGGACGGCAACCAGTTTCACACCGAGTTTCTCGATCATGTCCGCTTCGTACCCCTGCTGAGCGGACGCGAATAAGCCACAGGGAGTGAGCCATTTGGATCGCAGGAAGCGAACACCTCTGGAGTATTTTCTGGTCTACCTGCGCGGTGTCGCCATGGGCGCAGCGGACGTGGTGCCCGGGGTCTCCGGCGGGACCATCGCCTTCATCACCGGGATCTACGCGGAACTGCTGAATTCCATCCGTTCGGTACGGCCGGAGGCGCTGCGGGTGCTGTTCCGCGATGGCTTCGCCGCCGCCTGGACGTACCTCAACGGCACCTTCCTGCTGGTCCTGGGGCTGGGCATCCTCAGCAGCGTCCTGACGCTGGCGCGCCTGATCAGCTGGCTGCTCGAGGCCTGGCCGATCCACCTCTGGTCGTTCTTTTTCGGCCTGATACTCGCCTCGGCGTGGCTGGTCTTCGCCGGCATACGCGCGCACAGCGCGCAGGTCTTCCTGGCGCTCGGCCTGGGCGCGGTGATCGCCTGGTGGATCACCGTGCTGGTGCCGCAGACCATTCCGCTCAGCCCGCTGACCCTGTTCCTGTCCGGCGCGGTGGCCATCTGCGCCATGATCCTGCCCGGCATCAGTGGCAGCTTCATCCTCCTGCTGCTGGGCATGTACGCCCACGTGATCCAGGCCGTGGTCGGGCTGGAGATTGCCGCGCTGGCGGTGTTCGCGTCCGGCTGCCTGGTGGGGCTGCTCGCGTTCTCCCACCTGCTGGGCTGGCTGCTGGAGCGCTTCGAGGTATTCATGCTGGCCCTCCTGACCGGGTTCATGCTGGGCTCGCTGAACCGGGTCTGGCCCTGGAAGGAGACACTGGAGACCTACACGGACCGGCATGGCGAACTGGTGCCACTGGTGCAGGCCAATGTGCTGCCGGGCCGATGGTCCGAATTGCAGGGTTTGGACCCGCACGTGACGGCTGCATTGGCCTGTGCGTTGCTTGGCGTGCTCCTGGTCGGGGGGCTGGCGGCGATTTCAAGTTCCTCGCACACGAAACAAACTTGACAAAATCGCGCTCAAAATTGTCCGACAATCCGGCAAAAAATGGTTACGCATCAGTGTTTTAGTGGTCAGTGGCTAATCAGGATCGGGCGAAGGTGGAAAAAAAGAGGTGGTGATCGGCCGAAAAACAAAACTTTTTTTAGACTTTTTTTTTATAAATAAGTACAAAATAGCGACATTTATAGAATAAATGGTGAGGAGCGCCCGGTGCCGGAAAGGAATAACGTTTTGCCTGTTTTGAGATCTCGAAAGCGTCATTGAAAATGCGATTTTCGAGTTGCATCCTTTTTCTCAGCGCGCTGACAGGATGCTCCTTCGCCCCCAATCCGGCGCCGGTCGAGGAACGGCCGCAAACCCTTGCGAATACTGTCGAGTTTCATGTCGTCGAGCCGGGAGACACGTTGTACTCGATCGCCTGGCGTTACGGTCTCGACTACCGGCGGTTAGCGGCCGCAAACCAGATTGCCCCGCCCTACATCATCATCCGCGGCAGCCGACTGCGCATCGCGGAATCCGACTGGCGCCCGATAGAACAAAAAACAGTCAGTCCGCCGCCGCCCGAGCAGCCGGCCCCGGCGCCGAAAAAATCGGTGAAGCGCGAAGTTCCGATTCCTCATCCATTGCCGAAACAGGGAAAGCCTGAATGGCAGTGGCCGGTGGCTGGTGAAGTTTTACACGGTTTTTCCACAACCGGGCGCGTGAACAAGGGTATTGATATCAAAGGGAAACTGCAGGAGCCTGTGAAATCAGCGGCGGCTGGACGGGTGGTGTATTCGGGAAGCGGCATACGGGGTTACGGGAATCTTGTGATCGTCAAGCACAACGACGAGTTCCTCAGCGCCTATGCCCACAACCACCGCATACTGGTCAGAGAATCAGAGTCGGTGAAGCCCGGCCAGGTGATCGCTGAGATGGGGCGCGACGCTTCCGGAGTTGCCAAGTTGCACTTCGAAATCCGTCGCAACGGCAAACCGGTGAATCCGATGCATTACCTCCCCCCGCGCTGAGAGCTGTACCGGCGCGTGTATTTTCGGGGCGGGATACGGCGTCCGAAGAGCGGGTTTCGTTGAACCGGACTGAGCCTTTTACAGGGGTAGTGGCTCAGCCTGAGTCAGCCTGAAGGGGTCCGCAACGGTCAGGGTCGGCCGGCGGAACGACACACAGGGACTCGTGATGGCCACCTGGACAACAACAGGAAAATAACAAGGGACACGACGTTATGACGAGTGCAACCGCGAAAGCGTCAACTGCCACCAAGAAAAAGAAAACCCGTACCACCGCTCGCGCAACGGCCACCAGCAAGGCTGGCAAGGTTGTGGAGACCCTGAAATCGGTGGTGCGCACGGCGCGTAATGCGACGACGGCCAAGAAGGCTGCCGCCGGCAGGAAAACCGCCGCCGCGAAACCGGCCGCCGGCAAGTCCGCGGCCACGTCCAAACGGGCGACCACGAAGAAACCCGCCGCAACGAAGGCTGCTGCCACGGTGGCGCGGGGAGCGACGGCCCGAAAGAGCGCCAGGGCCGGCGCGAAGACCACGGCCAGCAAGCCGGCAGCGAAGAAGGCCGCGGCGGAGAAGACCGTGAAAGCCGCGTCGACCCGGCGCAGCACCGCGTCGAAGACCGCCGCCAAGGCCCCGGCCAGCAAGCCCGCCACCGCGAAGAAACCGGCAACCCAGGCAGCGGGGAAGGCTGCGGGGAAGAAAGCCGCCGCCGTCCGCAAGCCGGCGACAGCGAAGAAGCCGGCAACCGGCAAGCGCCGTGGTCGCAAGAAGGACGACGCCACCGAGGTGGTGGACCTGATGGCGCAGGAAGAGGACATGGCGCTGGCGGAGATCGAGGACGAGGAGGATGACGCCTACGAGCTCTCCCCGACCGAGGAAATCATGCAGCGCGAGCGCGCCCGGCGCAAAAAGGCCCGTGAGCGCGAAGACCCGGAATTCATCAAGAGCCTCGACGCCACGCAGCTGTACCTGAATGAGATCGGCTTCTCGCCGCTGCTGACGCCGGAAGAGGAGGTCTATTTCTCCCGCCTCGCGCTGAAGGGCGACGAGGCCGGCCGCAAGCGCATGATCGAGAGCAACCTGCGCCTGGTGGTGAAGATCGCACGTCGGTACGTCAACCGTGGCCTGTCCCTGCTCGACCTCATCGAGGAAGGCAACCTCGGCTTGATCCGGGCGGTGGAGAAGTTCGACCCGGAACGCGGCTTCCGCTTCTCGACCTACGCCACATGGTGGATCCGCCAGACCATCGAGCGCGCGATCATGAACCAGACCCGCACCATCCGCCTGCCGATCCACGTCGTCAAGGAACTCAACATCTACCTCCGCGCCGCGCGCGAACTCACCCAGAAGCTGGACCACGAACCCACCGCCGAGGAAATCGCGCACATGCTCGACAAGCCGGTCGAGGACGTGAAGCGCATGCTGGGGCTGAACGAGCGCGTCACCTCGGTGGACACGCCGCTTGGGCCCGATTCCGACAAGTCCCTGCTGGACACCATTCCGGATGACCGCGTGGCCGACCCGGCGCAGATCCTCCAGGACGAGGACCTCTGCCGGCACATCGACGAGTGGCTGGCGCAACTGAGCCACAAGCAGCGCGAAGTGGTGGCGCGGCGCTTCGGCCTGCGCGGTTGCGAGATGAGCACGCTGGAGGAAGTGGGCCGCGAGATCGGGCTGACCCGCGAGCGGGTGCGGCAGATCCAGGTCGAGTCGCTGAAGCGCCTGCGCGAGAAACTGGAGAAGCAGGGCCTCTCCGGCGCGGAACTGTTCTC
>JBFKKR010000136.1:0-5422 GCA_041682035.1 Pseudomonadales bacterium
CCCCCCCCCCCCGCGCCACCGGCTATGCCGCCTGCCGGCAGGGCAGGGCCGCCACCGGATCCTGCGTGGCGGGCAGGTAGAGATGCTGGTAGGCCCAGGCGGTGGCGTCCACGTAGCCCGGGATGCTGCCGCAGTCGAACCGCCGGCCCTTGAAGCGCAGGGCGATGACGCAGCCGCGCTCCGCCTGCGCGCGGAGCGCATCGGTCAGTTGTACCTCGCCGCCGGCGCCGGGCGGCGTTGCGCGCAGGATGTCGAAAATGTCCGGCGTCAGTATGTAACGTCCCACGACCGCCAGGTTGCTGGGCGCGGTACCGGGTGCCGGTTTCTCAACCATGTTGGTGACCCGCAGCAGGTCGCCATCCAGTGCCTCGCCCTCGATCACGCCATACCGGTGCACCTCGGTCTCGGGCACCTCTTCCACGGCGAGGATCGTGCACCGGAACTGGCGATGCAGGCGGGCCATCTGTGCCAGTACACCGGGACCGCCATCGGCCCGCACGCAGAGATCATCCGCGAGGACGACGCCGAATGCCTGGTCGTTGACGATCGTCTCACCGGTCAGGATGGCGTGTCCCAGCCCCAGCATGCGCGTCTGCCGCGTGTAGGTGAACGTGCACCGCTCCATGATGTTCCGGACGCTGGAGAGATTGTTCTCCTTGGCGCTGCCGGCAATCTGCTGCTCGAGTTCGTAGCTGATATCGAAGTGATCCGGGATCGCCCGCTTGTTGCGGCCGGTCACGAAGCCCAGGTCGGTCATCTCGGCCGCCATGGCCTCCTCGACGCCGTACTGGATCAGCGGCTTGTTGACGATGGGCAGCATTTCTTTGGGCATCGACTTGGTGGCGGGCAGAAAGCGCGTGCCGTAGCCGGCGACAGGAAACAGGCATTTGCGGATCATGGTCCTCTCCGGGGCAATGAATGAATCAGGACCGGTGCAAAGCAAGAGGCGGGCCATGTGGCGTGAGACGCGGAAATGCCGCTGAAATCCGCAGCGCGAGCGCACAGGCGTTGCAATCTGCACCGCTTCCTGCGGAAACTGCTTGCAGAATGCAACATCGGTTGCAGCCCGGCTGTTTCCGCGCCCATGCGCAGGCGCTGCCGTGGCGGGGCAGGCGCTGGCATGTGACTTGCACTGTCCTTTTCGGAATCCTGCACGGGAAGTTTCCCGCCCGCAGGTGAGCAACCGGGGGAGTTGGAGTGGAAGGCATGAAAGACGAACCGAACGAGCGCAACGCGCAGCCCTTGGTGGATCGGCGGCGTGGGTACACCAGCCAGGCCCTGACCATCCTTTCGACGATCGCACGGTCCAGCCTGGATGCGCTGATCGCCATCGATGGCAAGGGCGCGATCCTGGAGTTCGGTCCCACCGCCGAGACCATGTACGGTTACCGGCGCGACGAGGTGCTGGGGCGGCCGGTGCACGAGGTCGTGATTCCCGAACGGCTGCGTGATGCGCACCGGCAGGGCATGAAGAATTACCACGCGACGGGCGAGGGGCCGGTCCTCAACAACCGGGTGGAAGTGCCCTCGGTGCGCCGCGATGGTTCCGAGTTCGATGCCGAACTGACGGTGGTGCCCTTCAAGCTCGACGGGCGCCAGCTGTTCCTCGCCTTCGTGCGGGATATCAGCGAACGGAAGCGCCACGAGGCGGAAATCAATGCCGCGCGCGAGCTGGCGGAGCAGGCCAGCGAGGCCAAGTCGCGTTTTCTCGCCCACATGAGTCACGAGATCCGTTCGCCGCTGAATGCCGTGCTTGCCGCGGTGGAGTTGCTGGAGGGCACCACGCTGGATCCGGAGCAGGTGCGGTTCGCGCGCACCGCCGGCAACTCCGGCCGCGTGTTGCTCGGACTGATCAATCACATCCTGGATTTCTCACGCATCGAGGCGGGGCAGCAGGAACTGCGCGCCGAACCGGTGGAACTCCGGCGCCTCGTGGCCGAGACGCTGGAGGTCGCCCGGCCGCGGGCACAGGGTCGTGGCAACCTGCTGCTGGCCGCTGCCGATAGCGACGTGCCGGTCCGCGTGCGCGGAGATGCCGGGGTCCTGCGGCAGGTCCTGGTGAACCTGGTGGATAACGCCAACAAGTTCACCGAGAACGGCGTGGTGGGGGTGCGCCTGTCACGCGCGGGGGGCGCGGAGGACCAGCTCTGCATCGAGGTGTCCGACTCAGGCATCGGGATTCCCCGGGAAAAGCTCGAAAACCTGTTCGAGGAGTTCGTCCAGGCCGACCAGACGCATGCGACGCGTTTCGACGGGACCGGCCTCGGCCTGGCGATTGTGCGACGCCTTTGCGAACTGATGGGCGGCTCGGTCGAGGTGCGCAGCGAGGAGGGGCGCGGCAGCTGCTTCCGGGTCGTACTCCCGGTATCCGGCGGGGAAGGCGCGCGGGCGGTGCCCGGCGGGGTGTTCCGGGTGCTGGCGGTAGCGGACGAGCCGTTGTTGAAGGAGATGCTGGCGCACCAGGTTCGCGTTGCGGGGGGCACGCTCACGGTGTGTGACGCGGGTGAACTGGACGCGTACGCCGGTCAGGCGTTTGACCGGGTGATCGCAGATGCCGCGCTCATGGACCCGCGGGATGCGGCAGCGCTCGAGCGGCTGCGGGCAGCTGCCGGTGAGCGCCCGCCCTGCTGGCTGCTCCGCACGCCGGACCAGCATGGGACGCTGCCGCCGCCTGAGCAGGAGGTCGCCCTGACCACCCTGGTTCTCTGCCCGCAACTGGTCGGCGAACCGGTCGATCCGGCCAAACCGGAAGCACCGGCCAACCATGATGTCCGGGTGCTGCAGGGCGTGCGCATCCTGCTCGCCGAGGACAGCATGGCCAACCAGCTCGTCGCCACAGCGATCCTCGAGAAAGCCGGCGCCGAGGTGCACGTGGCCAACGACGGACAGGAGGCGGTGGAGTGTGTCACCCGTGTCGAGCCGACGCTGATCCTGATGGATCTGCGCATGCCGGACAAGGACGGCATGGCCGCCACCCGCGAGATCCGGGCGCTCGGCGGACGGTATGCCGGTCTGCCGATCCTTGCGCTCACCGCCAACGCGGTGGGGGCGGAAATCCAGCGCTGTCTGGACAGTGGAATGAACGACTACATCACCAAGCCGATCGAGGGCGCCCTGCTGGTGGCGAAGGTGGCCGAGTGGGCCGATCGCACGCGCGGCGTGCAGTAGGAACACCGCCGGACGGCGGTGGGGTACCGCGTTCTTTCAGAAACGGATTTCCTTGCGGATCAGCATGGGCGGGTAGCCGAAGACGCCGCTCAGGTGATGCAGGTAGGCGTGCTGACCCCACCGGCGCCAGTCCTTCGTGACCTGTGCGTGGCAGTCGCGGTAGTGGACCAGCAGCGCGTCCAGCGAATCCTGCAGGGCGTCCTCCGCGTTGCACGCCCCGACCAGTTCCAGCCAGACCGCGCTGGCGCCCATGATGAACAGGGGCCAGTGTTTCTGGATATGCGGTGGCCATTCCGGGTCACTGGTGGCGGCCAGGTCGGTATCGCCGGTGTCGTCCAGCCGCAGTTCCTCCACCAGGCCCGTGCGCATCATCCGCACCAGCGTGGGATTGGCGCGCACCTCTTCGTGGATGCGCGCTGCTGTCGCGCCATCGCTGTAGAAGATGAAGCTGAACTGGTGTCCCGACGGGGTGCGCGCCGCGCGCCGGTGGAAGCGCCAGCGCACCAGCCGGTCCTCGTTCGCCCGGAGCGTCGGCCCGACCACCGTTTCCGCAAGCAGCAGGTCCTGTTCCCAGCGCGGATCGCTGCCCGCCGGCCAGGCATGGCGGAAGCGCAGTGCGAACCAGGCCGGACCGGCCGGCGCGTCGAGCCGGGGACCGGACAATAACGGGCCTTCGTGCTGCGCGCCCGGACCGCCGGCGCAGGCCGCGAGCAACAGGCACATCAGCAGTATCCAAAGCCCGGGCATCGCTGTCCGCCTGCCGGCGGCGGGGTGGAAGTCTTGCATGGCCGCTCCGGTCGATGAGTGCCGGAAGCCTATACTGCGTAAAGACCTGCAGGCAAATGGACGGACGCCTTGACGAAGAAGCGCGTACTGGTGATCGAGGACGAGGGACTGACCGCCAGCCTGGTTTCGGACCTGCTCGCGGCCGAGGGATACGAGGCGAAGGTCGTAAGCAATCCCGAGTCCGCCCTCGACCGTGCGCTGCAGTTCAGGCCCGACCTGATCATCTCGGACATCGACATGCCGAAGGTGAGCGGCTTCGAACTCGCCCGCAACTTCCGCAAGCATGTCGCCCTGCAGAACGTGCCGTTGGTGCTGCTCACCAGCATGGTGACCCGCGAGGTGATGCTGACTGCACGCCAGTTGGGCGTCCGTGAAGTGTTCTCCAAGCGCGGGCTCGATGCGGACCAGTTGCGCGAGCGTCTGCACCGGGTGCTGGATGCGCCGCCGCCAGGTGAAACCGGTCAGCCGGACACGCAGGAAGCCCCGGGCGACACCGGGGCCGCTCCGCCGGAGGATTCCTGAACCCCGCGCCGCGCCGGCTGGTTGCCCGCATCCCCTCCCGCTACTGCGGTGGCGAGGCCGGTGCGTTTAACGGGAGCCGGCCGCCGCTGTTTCCGCCACCGCACTGGTCGGCATTGTCGTAGCTCTCATCGACAACCGTGTCGATCCACGCCTCGATCAGCGTGACCGCCTCGGCGTGCGCCACGCTGCGCGCGATCGGCGGCATCTTGCCGTCGGGATCGTTGGAGGCCATGCGGAACGGCAGGATCGAACCGGCGGCGCTGCGCGGCACGATGTCGTACAGGCGGCCGCCGGTGCCGCCGCCGGCCGCGGTCGGCGTCTTGCAGATGCCGTAGCGCTGGTCCACCGCGCGCTTGATGTCGAGGAACAGCCCGGAGTTGGACGCCAGCCCCTTCGGGTTGTGGCAGTGCTGGCAGTTGACCTCCAGGTAGGAACGCACGCGCGCCTCCAGGTCGGCGGCGCCGTCCCGGCCGGAGTCGCCGGGCACGTTGTACTTCGCGTTGCGCTCCAGGCTGCCGGTGTCTTCGGGCAGGCCGGCCAGCAGGCCCTGGGCCGCCAGGTGCTCCAGCTGGTTGCCGGTGTAGGCGCGGCCCTGCTCGGTCAGTTCCTGCGCGACCAGCGATTCGGCGACGTAGTCGCGGTTCAGGAAGCGTACTTTCGGGCCGATCGGCGCCGCCCCGCTTTCCAGGTCGTCGTTGCCGTGGCAGTTGATGCACTGGTTTGCATGCGGAACCTGGTAATTGTCGGTGCTGCCGGTGAGGCGCTCGCCGCTGTCGACGTCGTGGTAGTCCCACGCCACCTGCGCGGAACCACCCTGCAGCGCCAGCCGCGCGACCCGGCGGTCGCCCTCGTCGAACCAGATGTAGGGCAGGCCGGCCCAGAACACGCTGCCGTCGCTGCGCGCGCGCTTGATCAGCAGCCGTGTCTCGACGACGTGCTCGGTGGC
>JBFKKR010000137.1:0-5345 GCA_041682035.1 Pseudomonadales bacterium
GATGGGGGACTGCAGACCTTCCGGGGTGGCCTCGTTGACCTTGATGTAGGCCAGCCCGCGGGCCCCGTAGATCCCGACGAACTTCGTGTAGTCGTCGATCTCCTTGCGCGTGAGCTCGTTGCCGGCCGGCACGCGCAGCGCCGCGACCCGTCCTTCCGGATCCCTCGCCGGGCCGGAGAACACCTTGAATTCCACGTCCTGCAGCAGGTCGGCGACATCCACCAGCTTGAGCGGATTGCGCAGGTCCGGCCGGTCGATGCCGTAATCGCGCATGGCGTCCTGCCAGGTGATGCGGGGGAACGCCGGCAGTTCCACGCCGCACAGGTCGGCGAAGAGGCGGCGCACCAGGCGCTCGGCGACGTCCATGACGCCTTCCTCGTCGAGGAAGGTGGTCTCGATGTCGATCTGGGTGAATTCCGGCTGCCGGTCGGCCCGCAGGTCCTCATCCCGGAAGCAGCGGGCAATCTGGTAGTAGCGGTCGAAGCCGGCGATCATCAGCAGCTGCTTGAACAGCTGCGGGGACTGCGGCAGGGCAAAGAAGCTGCCCTCGTGGGTGCGGCTGGGCACCAGGTAGTCGCGCGCGCCTTCCGGCGTGGAGCGCGTCAGCATCGGCGTCTCGATATCGAGGAAACCCTCGCCGTCGAGGAAGTTCCGCACCGCGTGGTGCAGCCGGGACCGGAAAATCAGGCGGGCCTGGTTCTCCGGCTGGCGCAGGTCGATGTAGCGGTACCGCAGGCGCACGTCCTCGCCCGATTCGTGGTACTCGTCCAGCGGGAACGGCGGCGTCTCCGCCTCGCTGAGAATCTCCAGCGACAGACCGAGCACCTCCACCCGGCCGGTGGCCATGGCCGGATTCTCCGTACCGGCAGGCCGCTCCCGCACGCGGCCGGTCACCTTCACCACGTACTCGCTCCGCACGCGCTCCGCGACCGAGAAAGTCTCCGGTGCGTCGGGATCGAACACCACCTGGGCAATGCCCTCCCGGTCACGCAGGTCGAGGAAGATCACGCCGCCGTGATCGCGGCGCCGATGCACCCACCCGCACAGGGTGACGTCGGTGCCGACCTGGCCCTCGCGGATGGCACCACAGTAATGACTTCGCATCGACAGACTCCGGGAGTTCGGGTGGGGGTCGGGGCGGCCTCAGGCCGCCTGGTTCTTGGTCGGGGAACTGGAGGAAGAGGAATTGCCATCGCCCTTGGCGCCGCCAGTGGACTTTTCCGACATGCCGCCCGCCGGCTTTTCGCCGCCGTCGGACTTGCCGGCGGATTCCTTCCCGGCGGTCTTGCTGTCGGATCCGGCCTTGCCATCACCGGCAATATTGCGCTGCCTGTCACCGGACTTCTTGAAGTCGGTCTCGTACCAGCCGCCGCCCTTGAGGCGGAAACTCGGCGCGGAGACCTTCTTTTTCAGGGCCGGCTTGCCGCACCCGGGACATTCCTCCAGGGGCGGATCGGAGATTTTGCGGATCGCTTCCAGTTCATGGCCACATTCCTGGCACTGGTACTCGTAGATCGGCATGGCTTCGATGACCTCTAAGACTGGGTTTCGGGACTGTCCCGAAGGGCGCGGAGTATACAACAGACGCGCCCCGGGAGCCTCAGCGTATAAGTGCGTGCAACGGGTCCGATTTCAAGGCGGGAAAGCGGCCCGGGCGCATGTTTCGCCGGCACCACCGGCGCGGGACACGGGCGCGGATTTGCCGGAGTTATCCACAGGAAAAGCGCGCCAGATCGATTCCATGCGTCAAAAACCCTATTTTTATAGGGTTTTCTGCACGAGATGCCTTGCCCGCCCCCCGGGAATGATCTATAAGGAAAGCGTCTCGCGAGCAAGGAGATCGCGCTCCCGAGCGAAAAAACCCGTGACTACACAGCAAAAAGGACGTGCACATGGCCACCAGAGGAACCACCCGCAAGAAGCCGGCCGCGAAGAAACCCGCCGCCAGAAAAACCCCCGCCCGCAAGCCCGCCGCCAAGAAGACCACCACCAGAAAAACCACCACCGCCCGCAAGCCGGCGGCCCGCAAGGCACCGGCCCGCAAGCCGGCAGCCCGCAAGGCGCCCGCCCGCAAGCCCGCCGCCAAGCCGGCAGCAGCCGCACCGGTGGAAATGAAGAAGACCCCGGTCAAGGACAAGATGACCAAGACGCAGATGCTGCAGGAAATCGCCGATGCGGCAGGCGTCACGCGCGCGCAGGCCACCAAGGTGATCGACAACCTGGGCAACCTGATGGAACGTCACCTGGGCAAGCGTGGCCTCGGTGAATTCACCATGCCGGGCCTGTTCAAGATCATCACGATCAAGAAGCCGGCGCAGAAGGCGCGCAAGGGCATCAACCCCTTCACCGGTGAAGAGACCATGTTCAAGGCGAAGCCCGCCCGCACGATGGTGAAGGTCCGCCCGCTGAAGAAGCTGAAGGAAATGGCCAGCTGACGGCATCCCCTTCCTGAATACGGCCCCCGCGCGGGGCCGTGTTTTTTTGTAGAACCCGGAACGTGCCGCGGCCGCGGATCAGAACAGGGGCGCGACGCGCCGTGCCACCTCGTCGGCCGCGCCCGCTGCGTAGGGCACCGCAGGCAACTTCCCCCACACCGGTCCCGGCCAGGCGGGATCCTCCCGGTACCGCACGATGTGATGGACATGCAGTTGCGGCACCATGTTACCCAGCGCCGCGACGTTGATCTTGTGCGCGGAGAACTCGCGGTGAATGAACTCGGAGAAACGGCAGGACTCGTCGATCAGGCGCGCCCGGTCCTCCGCCGCGAGCTGGAATATCTCGGTGATGCCGGCGACCCGCGGCACCAGGATGAACCAGGGGTACTGCCGGTCGTTCATGAGCAGCACGCGGCAGAGCGGCAGGTCGCCGAGAATCTCGCAATCCTTTTCCAGTTGCGGGTGCAGTTCGAACATACGCTTTTCCTGTTCCGGCCGGCCGTCGCGACCCTGACAGCATAGGCGGGTTCACGCGCCCGCGGCGGTGGCCCGCGTCACGAAAAGCCGTTCCCCGCGCGTCAGCGGGCGGAAAACACCGGTACAATGCCTGCCAGAGTTTCTACCCGGAAGCCCCCATGCGCACCAGCCAGTTCCTGATATCCACGCTCAAGGAAACGCCTGCCGACGCCACGGTCGTCAGCCATCAGCTCATGCTGCGCGCCGGGCTGATCCGCAACCTGGCGTCCGGCCTGTACACCTGGATGCCGTTCGGACTGCGGGTGCTGCGCAAGGTCGAGAACATCGTCCGCGAGGAAATGGACCGCGC
Source organism: Pseudomonadales bacterium (assembly GCA_041682035.1). Taxonomy (GTDB): domain Bacteria; phylum Pseudomonadota; class Gammaproteobacteria; order Pseudomonadales; family JBFGWM01; genus JBFJWR01. The sequence goes on from JBFKKR010000137.1 coordinate 3,262, forward strand.
CGGCGCCATCGAGGTGCTCATGCCGGCGGTGCAGCCGGCGGAACTCTGGGAGGAATCCGGCCGCTATGCCCAGTACGGCCCGGAACTGCTGCGTCTGAAGGACCGCCACGAGCGGCCCTTCGTGTTCGGGCCGACCCACGAGGAGGTCATCACCGACCTGGCGCGGCGTGAGATCCGCAGCTACAAGCAGCTGCCGGTCAACTTCTACCAGATCCAGACCAAGTTCCGCGACGAGATCCGGCCCCGCTTCGGCATCATGCGGGCGCGCGAATTCCTGATGAAGGACGCCTACTCCTTCCACCTCGGCCGGGACAGCCTGCAGGAAACCTACGACGCGATGTACCGCGCCTACTGCGCCATCTTCGACCGGCTGGGCCTGCAGTACCGCGCCGTGCTGGCCGACGCCGGCGCCATCGGCGGCACCGGCTCGCAGGAATTCCACGTCCTCGCCGATTCCGGTGAGGACGCCATCGCCTACAGCACCACGGGCAGCTACGCCGCCAACATCGAGAAGGCCGAGGCGCTGGCGCCGGCGGAGCAGGCGCCGCCCGCGACGCGCGCGATGGAGCCGGTGGACACGCCCGGGCAGCACTCGATCGAGGAGGTCAGCACGTTTCTGAATGTTGCACCGTCTCAGACGCTCAAGACGCTGATCGTGCAGGGCGCCGAGCCGGGCACGCTGGTGGCGCTGGTCCTGCGTGGCGACCACGAACTCAACACGATCAAGGCGCAGAACCTGCCGGAGGTGGCGGAGCCGCTGTTGATGGCCGACGACGCCGCCATCCGCACTGCATGCGGCTGCGCGCCGGGTTCGCTCGGGCCGGTCGGCCTGGAACTGCCGGTGATCGCCGACCGGGCCGCGGCCTGCCTGGCCGATTTCGTCTGCGGTGCGAACCGGGAAGGTGTGCACCTGGCGGGGGTCAACTGGGGCCGTGACGCCCGCTTCCTGCGCGCCGAGGACATCCGCAACGTGGTGCCCGGAGATCCCAGCCCGGACGGCGACGGCACGCTGGACATCTGCCGGGGCATCGAGGTGGGACATATCTTCCAGCTCGGCACCAAGTACAGCGAGGCGATGCAGTGCACGGTGCTCGGGGAGGACGGCCGCGAGCAGGTCATGACCATGGGCTGCTACGGCATCGGCGTCTCCCGCGTGGTGGCCGCCGCCATCGAGCAGAACCACGACGCGGCGGGCATCATCTGGCCCACCGCCATCGCTCCCTTCGAGGTGGCGCTGGTCCCGCTGATGGCGCACAAGTCGGAGCTGGTGCGCGACACGGCCGAGAAACTCTATGGTGAACTGCTGGCTGCCGGTTTCGACGTCCTGATGGACGATCGCACCGAGCGCCCCGGTGTGAAATTCGCCGACCTGGAACTGATCGGAATCCCGCACCGGCTGGTGATCAGCGAACGCGGCCTGCAGGCCGGCACGCTGGAGTACAAGGCGCGCGGCGCGGAGGGTACCGAGGACGTGCCTGCCGATGGCGCCCTGGACTTCCTGCGGGAACGTCTTCGCTGAGACCGGGCCGGGCCGGCATGCGCACCCTGCTGCTCTCCCTCCTGCTGCTGGCGGGTCCGCCGGTCGTGGCGCAGGAATACGATCCGGAACTGGCCGCGATCCTGAAGGACGCCGCCGAGGACGAGTTCGGCTTCATCGATCATTACGAGGCGGAAGTGTGGATCCTGGACAACTCCACACGCATGGCGCGCTACGTCGCGGACGACGCGGAACGCCTGCACATCGTGCAGTCCGTGCACCGCGAGGCGCGCCGCGCCGGACTGCTGCCGGAGCTGGTGCTGGCGCTGATCCACACCGAGAGCCTGTTCGACCGGTACGCCGTGTCACGGGCCGGTGCGCAGGGCCTGATGCAGGTCATGCCTTTCTGGAAGAACGAGATCGGCCGCGATGACGACAGCCTGGTCGATATCGACACCAACCTGCGCTACGGCTGCACCATCCTGCGTTTCTACCTCGACCGCGAGAACGGCAACGTGGTCAGGGCGCTGGCGCGCTATAACGGGAGCCTTGGCAAGATCTGGTACCCCAAGCGGGTATTGCGGGCCTGGGACCTGTACTGGGAGTA
>JBFKKR010000138.1:0-5343 GCA_041682035.1 Pseudomonadales bacterium
ACCTGGTCGGCGACGTCGCCGGCGGCGAACACGCCGGGCACGCTGGTGGCCGTGGCGTTGCCCTCGAGGCCGCTGCGAATCTGGATGTAGCCGTTGCGCATGTCCAGCTGGCCCTCGAAAATCTGCGTGTTGGGCTGGTGACCGATCGCGATGAACACGCCTTTGACGTCAATATCGAGGTGGGAGTCGTCACGCATGCTGGCCAGGCGAGCACCGGTCACACCGGTCTCGTCGCCGAGAATTTCGCCCAGGGTGTGATCCCAGACGACTTCCACGTTGCCGTTCTCGACGCGGTCGAACAGCTTGTCCTGCAGCATTTTTTCAGCACGCAGCTTGTCGCGCCGGTGGACCAGGGTCACCTTGGAGCAGATGTTGGACAGGTACAGGGCCTCCTCGACCGCGGTATTGCCGCCGCCGATCACCGCGACCTCCTGGCCCTTGTAGAAGAACCCGTCGCAGGTGGCGCAGGCGCTGACACCCTTGCCGGCGAAGGTCTGTTCCGATTCCAGGCCCAGGTACTTGGCGGAAGCACCGGTGGCGATAATCAGGGCGTCGCAGGTAGAGGCGCCGGCATCGCCGACCAGCCGGAACGGCCGCTGGCCGAGTTCCGCGGTGTGGATGTGGTCGAACACCACCTTGGTATCGAAGCGTTCCGCGTGTTTCTGCATGCGTTCCATCAGCTCCGGCCCCTGCACGCCCTCGCTGTCCCCCGGCCAGTTGTCGACGTCGGTGGTGGTGGTCAGTTGTCCGCCCGGCTGCATGCCGGTGATCACCACGGGCTGCAGGTTCGCGCGTGCGGCGTAGACGGCCGCCGCGTAACCGGCCGGACCGGCGCCGAGGATGATCAGGCGGTGGTGCTGGGTGTCTGGCATGTCTGGTGTCCGAATTAATGACCGTTTCCGGGTCTAAAGAATGAAGCGGCCCGCACTTATTGGGGCCTCATAACCGACAGCTATAATAACGAGAAGGTTTCCGGGCGGTAAAGCGATGCAGATCGGGATCCCGAGGGAAATCAAGCCGTGGGAAGGGCGCGTGGCACTGCTGCCGTCGGCGGTGCGGGAACTCGTTGCCGACGGGCACGTGGTGCACGTGGAGCAGGGCGCGGGGGCCCACAGCGGCCACGCCGATGCCCAGTACCTTGCCGCCGGCGCCAGCCTTTGCGCCGATGCCGCCTCCCTCTACGCCGCCAGCGAACTCGTTGTCAAAGTAAAGGAACCGGTTGCTGGTGACCTGGCGCACCTGCGTTCCGACCATCTCCTGTTCTGCTACCTGCACCTTGCCGCACTGCCGGAACTGACCCGGAAACTGCAGGACATCGGTCTCACCGCGGTGGCGTTCGAGACCGTGGAGGAAGATGGCCGCCTGCCCCTGCTGGCGCCGATGAGCGAGATCGCCGGGCGGGTCGCGGTGCAGGCCGGCGCGCGGCTGCTGCACGCCGGCGAGGGCGGCAAGGGTCTCCTGCTCGGCGGTGTCACCGGAACCGCCCGTGGCCGCGTCACCGTGCTGGGCGCCGGCTCCGCCGGCACCGCGGCAGCACGGGTCGCGCACAGCCTCGGTGCCGAACTGACCGTTTTCGATATCAGCAGCGAGGCTCTCGGGCGCATCGCCCGCGACATTCCGGGCGCCAACACCTGTTTTGCCAGCGAGGCGGATATCAGTGCCGCTTTGCCAGGCACCGACCTGCTGGTGGGTGCGGTGCTGGTTCCCGGCGCCCGCGCTCCGCGGGTGGTGAGCCGCGACATGGTGCGCAGCATGGAGGCCGGATCGGTGATCGTCGACATCGCCATCGACCAGGGCGGCTGCATTGAGACCATCCGGCCAACCGATTACACGCAGCCGACCTACCAGCAGGACGGCATCATTCACATGGGGGTGACCAACCTGCCGGGAGCGGTCCCGCGCACCGCCTCCCAGGCCCTGTCCGGGGCGATCCTGCCCTGGGTCGCCATGCTCGCCGAGGGTCGTCTCGATACCGTGCCCGGCCTGCGCGCCGGGATCAACGTCCGCGGCGGGGAACTCGTTCATCCGGGGGTCAGGAAGGCGATGGAATAATCGTCCCCAATCGGTACAATGAGTGCATGAGGGATCATCATCAGACGCTGCGAGCAATGGATCATGCCGGCCAGGAAAGCCCAGCCCGCACGGGCTGAAACGGCCCTCGGGGGACACCTCCAGCGGGGCCTCCACGAGGGGGCGCTGATCGGGCTGACGGCCCTGGCACTCTACCTGCTGATCGCGCTGTTGTCCCACGACAATCTCGATCCCGGCTGGACCCACACCGGGGTGGGCGGCGACGTGCGCAATGCCGGCGGTAGCGCGGGTGCGTGGCTCTCCGATGTCCTGTTCCTGCTCTTCGGCTACATGGCCTTCCTGTTTCCGGTGATGCTCCTGCACCGGGCCTGGATCGTGTTCCGGGAGCGCTCGCAACCCTTCAATTTCAGTGCGCCCCTGCTGGCCCTGCGCCTTGCCGGGTGCGTCCTGGTCCTCGTTGCCGGCTGCGCGCTGGCCGTCCTGCATCACGGCGCCGCCGGCGCGAATCTGCCGGGGAGTAGCGGCGGCATCCTGGGCAGCGCCGTGGCGGGAGCCGGCCTTGAGGCGTTCAGCATGCTGGGCAGCACCCTGCTGTTCCTGGCCCTGTTCCTGGTCGGGGTCACGGTTTTCACCAACCTGTCGTGGCTGCGCCTGATGGACGAGACCGGACGGCTCACCGTCTCCACGTTTGCCTGGCTGCGTGATCGCGGCACGCGCTGGCTGGACGCCTACCGCGACCGGCGTGCGGCGCGCAAGGTGGTCGCAGAACGGCGCGCGACCCTCGACCGCAGCAACCGCGAGCGCGCGCAGCGCAAGGCGCCGGATATCGCGCCGAAGGTCGAGAAGGTCGAGAAGAGCACCCGCGTCGCCAAGGAGAAACAGGGCACCCTGTTCACGCCCAAGGTGACCGAGGACCTGCCGCGCCTCAACCTGCTGGATGCCGCGGCCGAGGCCGGCAGCCGCGGATTCTCCCGCGAGGCCCTGGAGGCCCTGTCGCGCCTGGTGGAGATCAAGCTCAAGGAATACGGGATCGACGTCGAGGTGGTGGCGGTGCAGCCGGGTCCCGTGATCACCCGTTTCGAGGTGCAGCCGGCGGCGGGGGTCAAGGCCAGCCAGATCAGCAACCTCGCGCGGGACGTGGCGCGCTCCATGGCGGTGATCAGCGTGCGCGTGGTCGAGGTCATCCCGGGCAAGTCCACCGTGGGCATCGAGATTCCCAACGAGAACCGGGAGATCGTGCGCCTCAGCGAGGTGTTGTCCTCGCGCAGTTACGACGAGGCGCAGTCGCCCCTGACCCTGGCCCTGGGCAAGGACATCTCCGGTGCCCCCATCGTCGCCGACCTGGCGCGCATGCCGCACCTGCTGGTCGCCGGGACCACCGGCTCCGGGAAATCGGTGGCTCTGAACGCGATGCTCCTCAGCCTGCTGTTCAAGGCCACGCCGGACGAGGTGCGGATCATCATGATCGACCCCAAGATGGTCGAGCTTTCCGTCTACAACGGGATTCCGCACCTGCTCACCCCGGTGGTCACCGACATGAAGGACGCCGCCAACGCCCTGCGCTGGTGCGTGGCCGAGATGGAGCGCCGCTACCTGCTGATGAACCATCTCAAGGTGCGCAACCTCGCCGGCTACAACCGCAAGATCCACGAGGCGGAGAAGGCGGGCGAATCACTGCCCGACCCGTTCTGGCAGCCGGGCGACGGCGGGGTCGACGACGAGGAACGTCCGCCGCTGGAAGTGCTCCCGCAACTGGTGGTCGTGGTCGACGAGTTCGCCGATCTGCTGATCTCCCTTGGCGACAAGGGCAAGAAGGTCGAGGAACTGATTGCCCGCATCGCCCAGAAGGCGCGGGCGGCGGGCATCCACATGATTCTGGCCACCCAGCGGCCCGACTCCAAGGTCATCACCGGGCTGATCAAGGCCAACATCCCGACCCGGATCGCGTTCCAGGTGTCGGAAAAGGTGCAGTCGCGGATCATTCTCGACCAGGGTGGCGCCGAACAGCTGCTGGGGCAGGGCGACATGCTCTACCTGCCTCCCGGGAAGGCCGTACCGGAACGGGTCCACGGCGCATTCGTGTCCGACGACGAGGTGCATCGGGTGGTCGAGGACTGGCGCGGACGCGGCGAACCGCTGTACCTCGACGAGATTCTCGAAGGCCCCGCTGAGGGCGACGCCGGCGGCTTTGGCGAGGTCGGCGGGGAGGGCGGCGGCGACGCTGAGCAGGACCCGCTTTACGACGAGGCCGTGGCCTGCGTGATGAAAACCCGGCGCGCTTCGATTTCCTCGGTGCAGCGCCACCTGCGCATCGGCTACAACCGCTCGGCGCGCATCCTCGAGGCCATGGAGCATGCCGGCCTGGTCAGCCCCATGGGCAGCAACGGCCAGCGGGAAGTGCTGGTTCCCGCCCGCGAGGAAGCCTGACGTCCCGATGTTTCGAATTCCTGCCCTGATCACGCTATGCCTTGCGTCCCTGGCCGCCGTCGCCGGTGGAAGCGCAGAAGTCGCAGGCAACGCCGATTTCCCCCTGGAAATCCGCCCGCCCGCCGGGTTCCAGGAACCGCCCGCCCCAGCGGAAGCTCATCCCGCGGACGTACTCAACGGGCTGCTCACGCAGACCACCTCGGTTCATGCGCGCTTCCACCAGGTGGTGCGGGACGCCGACGGCAACACGGTGCAGGAGACCGACGGCGTGCTGGAGGCGGCGCGCCCGAAACGCATGCGCTGGGAGACTGCGGAACCCTTCGCCCAGGTCATGGTCTCCGATGGCAGGCGCCTCTGGCTGCACGATGTCGACCTGGAGCAGGTCACCGAGCGTCCCCTCGACTACCGCATGGGCAATACCCCGGCCATGTTGCTGAGTGGAGACGTGAACGTGATCGAGCGTTCCTTCGAGGTCAGCGGCGGGGAAGTCGAACCGGGACGCCATGAGTTCGAACTGCGGCCCCGTGACCGCGACAGCCCGTTCGAAACCCTGAGCGTCGTTTTCGAGAACGCCGCCATGACCGAGATGCGCCTGCGCGACGGCCTCGGCCAGGACACGGTGATCCGATTCACTGACATCCGGCGCAACGCGGATATCGATCCAGCACGCTTCAGTTTCGTTCCCCCGCCGGGAACCGACGTCTTTCGCCAGGAGTGAGTCCCGCGATGGACAGCGGCGAGCCGCTCGCCTCGCGGATGCGCCCGCGGACCCTCGACGAGTTCGCCGGCCAGGCCCATCTCGTGGGCCCGGGCTGCCCCCTGCGCAGCCTGATCGAATCCGGAAAACTGCACTCGATGATCTTCTGGGGCCCGCCGGGCACCGGG
>JBFKKR010000139.1:0-5318 GCA_041682035.1 Pseudomonadales bacterium
GCGATGTCCAGCGCCGCGAGCCCGACGCCGCCGCCGGCATTGTGGATCAGAATCCGCTCGCCGGGCTTCAGGCTGCCCATCACCACGAGCAACTGCCAGGCCGTCATGTAGACCACGGGCAGCGAGGCGCCGGTGTTGAAATCGAGTGCCTCGGGCAGGTCGAAGACCTGGTTGGCGGGCACCACCACCTGCTCGGAGTAGCCGTTGAAGCGGGTCATGGCCAGCACCCTGCGGCCGGCGAGGGATTCGTCCACCCCCGCGCCCACCGCGCTGACCGTGCCGGCGACCTCGTAGCCGACCACGCAGGGCAGCGGCGGTGCGTCCGGGTACAGTCCCTTGCGCGCGAGCGTATCGGCGAAATTGACGCCGGCCGCGGCCACTTCGATGCACACTTCGCCGGTTCCGGGCGTCGGGGCAGCGCTTTCACGGACCTCGAGCACCTCCGGGCCGCCGGCGCGGCTGATGAATACCTGTTTCATGCTGGTGTTGAACTCTCCGGTGCGGTGATGCGAATCAAGCGTAGCGTATCGAAGGTGGAAATCGTGATTCTGGAACGAAACTTACTAAATAACGACTATTCTATGAATTGGGTTCCCCCGATAACGTCCACCCTCCTTTCACCGGGGCTCCGGAGTCATTCACCATGCAGAAACGTCCTCTTGTTGTGTTCGCCGCATTGCTGTGTGGCTTCGCATTGCCAGGTCACGCCGGCCATCTCAGCTACGAGGCCAAGATTACCCGCACCGCCATGGGGATTCCCCACATCGAGGCGAAGGGATACCGTGGCCTTGGTTATGGTTATGGGTACGCACAGGCGGAGGACAACCTCTGCCTGATTGCCGACGAATTCGTGACGCTGCGCAGCCAGCGCTCGAAGTTCTTCGGCGAGGAAGGTCGCTGGGGCATCCGGGCCAACGGTGCCAGCACCACCAACCTCGACTCGGATTTCTTCTGGCAGCACGTGATGCGCGCCGAGGATATCGACCGCGTTCGCGACGCGTCCGATATCGAGGCAGTCTACGCCTCGGAGGGGTATGCAGAGGGCTATAACCGCTACGTCCGCGAGATCAAGGCCGGGCAGCATGCGGGCCGCCATGCGGAATGCCGCGATGCGCCGTGGGTGCGCGAGATCACCGTGCGGGACATGTACCTGCGCTACTACCGGCTGTCGCTGCTCGCAAGTTCCTCGGTGTTCATCCCGCAGATCGGCAACGCGCAACCACCGGTGCCGGGCTCCGTGAGCGCTGTGAACACCTCGTCGTCCATGCCGGCCGATCAGCTGATGCGCTTGATGCAGGAAAACCGGGCGCAGATTCCCTTTGCCGAAGGTCTGCCCATCGGCTCCAACATGTACGCGCTCGGCCGCGAGGCGACGCGCAGCGGGCAGTCCATGCTGTTCGTGAACCCGCACTTCCCTTGGGCCGGTCCGGAACGGCTCTGGCTGGCGCACATGACCATCCCGGGCCAGTTCGACATCATGGGCGCGGCGCTGTACGCGGTGCCCGCCGCGCTGATCGGCTTCAACGAGCACTTTGCCTGGAGCCATACCGTTTCCAGCGCCTACCGCTTCACGTTCTACGAGTTGAAACTCAATCCCTCCAATCCGACCCAGTATTACTACGAGGGTGAATTGCGCGACATGGAGGCCCGCACCTTCGAGGTGGAACTGCAGGATGGCAGCAAGGTATCGCGTACCCTGTACCGTACCCACTTCGGCCCCATGCTCGACTCCGTGGCGACCGTCAGGGATGCAAGGGCCGGAGATGTGAAGCTGTTCGCGTGGGAAAGCGGCGTGGGATACACGCTGCGTGACGCCAACGCGGAAAACGACCGCCTGATGAACCAGTTCTTCCGCTGGAACAAGGCCAGGAGTCTCGATGAGTTCATCGAACTGCATAAAAGCGTGCTCGGCGTCCCGTGGGTGAACACGGTCGCCACCGGCCCCAACCAGCCGGCCTACTATGGCGACGTGACGGTGGTGCCCAACGTGCCGGACAGCAAGGTGCAGACCTGTTCCGCCTATCCGGCCGCGACGGCGCTGGCGCAGGTGGTGCCCGGGCTCCCGATGCTGGACGGCTCCCGGGCCGACTGCGAGTGGGATACCGATGCGGATGCGCCAGCACCGGGCATATTCGGGCCTTCCAACCTGCCCACACTGCTGCGCAGTGACTGGGTGCATAACTGCAACGACAGCTACTGGCTGACCAACCCTGCGCAGCCCATTACCGGTTACGCGCGGATCCTCGGCAGCGAGAACAACGAGCGCAGCCTGCGTACGCGGCTTTGTATCCAGAACGTGCTGCGCCGACTGGACGCCAGCGATACTGAGATCACTGGCGATCCGGAACCGAAGTTCCGGGATACGCGGCAGTTGCAGGAGGTGGTGCTTTCCAGCCAGGTGTACAGTGCGGAACTGGCCCGCGACGATGTCGTCAGCACGCTCTGTGCGGCCGGGCAGGGCAACGCCATGACGCGTGACGGGCCGGCCACGGTGGGCAAGGCATGTGCGGTGCTGTCCGGCTGGAGCACCCGCAACAATCTCGACGATGTCGGTGGACACGTCTGGCGCGAGTTCTGGCGCGGTGTCAGCAGGGCCAGCGGACCAGTCTGGCGGACGCCGTATTCCAGCGCCGACCCGGTCAATACGCCACGCGACATCAACTTCCTCAATCCGGAGGTACAGGAGGCCCTCGGCACGGCGGCAAGGCGCATAGAAAACAGCGGAGTCCCGTTCAGCGCGCCGACCCGTGAGGTGCAGTTTTCAGGTATTCATGCGGCATTGGCTGAGCCGATTCCCGTATTCGGCGGGGAGGGCTTCGAGGGCGCGTTCACCATCGCGGTGAGCCAGCCACTCGAAAAGGGCGGCTACAAGGTCACTTACGGCAACAGCTACGTGCAGACCGTGACCTGGGACGAGAACGGAAAACCGGTCGCGGAAGGCTTCATCACCTACAACCAGGCCACCGATCCGGCCTCGCCGCACTATGCCGACCTGACGCGCGCCTATTCGAAGAAGGAGTGGGTGCGCTGGCCCTGGACGGCGGCGGAGATCGAGGCTGGAAAGATTGGTCCGGCGCTGTGCATCAGTTCGGAGTCTCCTGCCGAGCGTGCCTGCCAGTCCACCGCGGTGGGAAACCCCGGGCGGGGCAACGGACCGGGTTCGAACAGTGCCGGCGGCAACCCGCCCGCACGTTAGTCGTTCAGCGCGATTCCGCGCGCTCCCCGGCCACGCGCTGGTCGGCGGCTTCGATGATGTTGCCGGCCACGCTGGCCAGTTGCTCGGCGACCCGGCCAACCGGCCCGTCGCGCACCGGCTGCGTGGCCTCTGCGTCGCCGGTCATGGTGCAGACGGCGGCCCTGACCTTGGCCGCGAGGTCATCGAAGCGGCCTTCCCAGGTGCGGAACAGGCGCGCGCGTTCGGTGTCCCTGCGATGTTCCGCGGCGGTCGCCAGGTAAGCCAGCAGTACCGCGACGTGGGACGCATGCATGATCGCGGTGCGCGCGGCCTGGCTCTGGTCGAGGAACGAATCGCGCAGCCAGCCCTGCGCCAGCGCGGCGATCCGGCCGACGGTGCGCGCGCGCGGCCCGCCGTACACGCCGTACAGCGCGGTCACGGGCTTCAGCTCCCGTAGCAGTCCGCCGGCGCGGTGCGTGCCGAACCGCAGCGCCTCGGAGACCTCGCCGTTGTGGATCCGCCCTGACAGGTCGTTCCAGTGTTCCTGCATCGCGCCGAGCGACAGGAACAGTTCGCGGAAGCCGCGGTGTTCGGTGGGGGTGAGCGGTTTCAAGGGCAACTCCCGCGTCCAGGGCCGGTTCCCAGTATAGGAACCGGCGCACCTTCCTGCCCGCGCCCGCTATTCCGCTTGCGCGGTCTGCGCCTTCCTGCGCCGGCGCCCGCCGGCCTTGCGCTTCGCCTGCGCCGGCTGCGCGCGGTCGGCCAGGATCATGCGCGCGCAACGCTCGCCGATCATCATGCAGGGTGCGTTGGTGTTGCCGCCGATCAGTGTCGGCATGACCGAGGCGTCCGCGATCCGGATGCCTTCCAGCCCGTGTACGCGCAACTGCGGATCCACCACTGCACCCGCGTCGGTGCCCATGCGGCAGGAGCCGACCGGGTGGTAGACCGTCTCGGCCTTGTCGCGGATGAAGCGTTCGATGTCCGCGTCGCTCCGGCAGGACGGCCCGGGTGTCTCCTCGGCCTGGATCTGCGCCAGCAGCGAGGGTTGCCCGAAGATGCGCCGTGCCAGTTTCACACCCTCGCGCATGCGCACGAGGTCGTCCTCCACCGCGAGGTAGTTGGCCTCGATGCGGGCCGGTGTCAGTGGATTGTTGCTGGCCAGCGAGATGCGGCCACGGCTTTGCGGGCGCAGGTTGCACACGTGCAGGCTGACACCGTGGAAGGGCACCAGCTGGCGGCCGTGGTCTTTCAGCGGCGCGATGACGAAGTGCAGCTGGATGTCCGGCCGGGTCTCGTCGGGGCGCGTCTTCAGGTAGCCGCCGCCCTCGGCAAAATTGGAGGTGAGGATCCCGCGCTTCTCGCGGATGTACCGCAGCAGGTCCGGAAACGCGCGGAACATGAAATCGGGGGTGTGGCTGACGCCGGTCCAGTGCTTCAGTTTCCACACCAGTACGATGTCGAGGTGATCCTGCAGGTTCTGCCCCACGCCCGGCAGGTCGTGCACCACGCCGATGCCCTGCGCGGTCAGTTCCGCCGGCGAACCGACCCCGGACAGGAGCAGCAGCTGCGGCGTGTTGACGGCCCCGCCCGCGAGGATGATCTCGCGCCGCGCGCCGGCGATGCGGGGCTGACCGCCCTGCAGGTAGCAGACGCCCGTGGCGCGCTTGTCCTGGAAGTTGATACGCGTCACCTGCGCTTCGGTGAGAATGTCGAGGTTGGCGCGGGCGCGCACCGCGTCGCCCAGGAAGGCCGTCGCGCTGGAACAGCGCTGGCCATCACGCTGGGTCACCTGGTAGATGCCGACACCGTCCTGGCTGCGGCCGTTGAAATCGTCGTTCTGGTCGAATCCCGCCTCCATGCCGGCGGCGACGTAGGCCTCTGTCAGCGGGTGCGGATCGCGCAGGTCGGATACCGTCAGTTCCCCGCCGACGCCGTGCAGGTCGCTGGCGCCGCGCTGGTTGTCCTCCAGGTCGCGGAACACCGGCAGGACGTCCTTCCAGCCCCAGCCCTCGCAGCCGGCCTCGGCCCACTCGTCGTAATCCTGCGGGTTGCCGCGGTTGTACACCATCGCGTTGATGGCACTGCTGCCACCCAGGGTCTTGCCGCGCGGCCAGAACAGTTCGCGGTTGCCCAGTTGCGC
>JBFKKR010000140.1:0-5161 GCA_041682035.1 Pseudomonadales bacterium
TCGGAAGCGGACATTCTCGGGCTCGAACTGATGGCGCAGGCGGGGTTCGACCCACGCCAGTCGGTCACGTTGTGGCAGAACATGGCGGCGCAGTCGGGCGGCGCGCCGCCGGAGTTCCTCTCGACCCACCCTTCCCATTCGACGCGCATCCAGGACCTGAACGCGCACATGCCGGTGGCGATGCAGCAGTACGAGCAGGCGCGGGCGGCCGGCCGAAGGCCGTCGTGTCCGTGACCACGGTGGCCTCGCGCTAGAGGGCGCGCATCACCACCTGGTGACCGGACTCCCCGGCACCGGCTTCCCTGAGCGCCTCGCGGGCTGCACTCATGAACGTGTCCGGGTTGGTGTGGCTGGCCGTCGACGTGGTGGCAACCCCGATCGCCAGTTCGACGCCGGCCTTGCCATCGTGCTGCGGCAGCAGGCCATCTGCACATTCTTTCAGACGATCGACCACCAGCGAAACGGTCTCGCTCGATGCCGTCGGCAGCAGGGCGGCGAAGCTGGACACGTCATGGCGGGCGCAGGTGTCGGAGGTGCCGCGCGTGCTGCGTTTCAGGCCGTCGGCGAAATCCTGCAGCAGGCGGTCGAAGCCAGCGTACGTCTCGAGGGCCAGCAGGTTCTGCATGTTCCGGAAGCTGATCAGGACCAGCGCCGCCGAGCCCTCGGCCCGGTCGATGCGGCCCAGTTCGCCGGGAATGCGCCGTTCCAGGACGCTGCGCGTAAAAAGCCCGGTCTTGGGGTCCCGGTCGACGCGGTGTGCCAGGCTGGTGCCGGCCGCCTCCATCTGCCGGTTCGCGGTGATGCCGACCAGCACGGCGAGCACGAACGCCGCCGTGACCACCAGCAGCCAGGGGACCGGCGTTGACTGGCCGGCGGAAAATGCATTTGCCAGCAGGCCTTCCGGCTTGCCGCCGATGCCGTCCACCAGGACCGCGACCAGCAGGGCCAGCAGGAACACGCCGACCACGGTGTGCGCCTCCCGGCGTGGCAGCAGCAGGTACACGGTCAGCAGGATGGGTGGCAGCAGGACGACCACGGGGCCCCGCAGGCCACCGGTCGTGTGGAAGAAACTCAACAGGTGCAGGCCGTCCAACACCAGCACCACCAGCAGCAGGTAGTGCAGCCGGCCCAGCGCCTCGCGTGGCGCCCGGTCCAGCCACTCGGTGCGATTCAGCAACAGGGTGACGCCGAGGGTCACCAGGGCGAATTCGCACAGCACCAGGTTGTAGGAAAGCGAGAAATACCCCCACTGCGGCCACTGCAGGGTGGCGGAGTTGCGGATGATGATCTCCAGCGCCAGGGCGCCCGCGATGGCGACCCAGTTGCCGATGCAAAGGGCGCGCAGCATGGCGCGGTATTCTTCGGGCTGGATGGAGGAGGCGGTGGAAGTGGCCGGGTTCATATCAACTCCTGTACCGAACCGACTGGCTGGATGCGTGCCACCTGGTCAGGGCCGGCAGGCTGATGGCACGAGATGTGGCGGAATCGCGGTGGTGCAGGTCCAGTCGAGCGGACCGCCACTGGCTGTCGATGGCGTGAACACGAAGGTGCCGTTCAGCAGGCCCGGATCGTCGAACTTCACCGTGATCACGCCGGCAGTGCCGACGGTCATGCTTTCGACGTGGTTGCCACGGTAGGCGGTCGGCACGTCCAGTCCCGCCTTGGCGTTGCTGTTCGGGAAAAGCCCCTGCGACTGGTAATACTCGGCGACCCGGACCTTGCCGGTGGCGAACATCACCAGCCCCTCGGACGCCTTGGCCCGGGTCGCGTAATTGAGGTAGGCGGGAATCGCCGTCGCGGCGATGATGCCGAGGATACCTACAACGATCATCAACTCGATCAGGGTGACGCCCTGTTGCCGTCGAAATTGCATGAGCGATCTCGCCATTTCCGATCAATTCACTGACAACATAATGATATTCATTTTTTCCGCGTGGGGCATCCCCGCCGCCAGTAAATGGACGGCTGGGGGCGGCTGGCCACGGACCGGTAACCGGCGGCGCGGGAGACGTCCGTTTATTCAGGCTTTCTGCGGCTGGCGCCTGAACCAGCGTTTTCGTGCAACGCCGCCCCGGGGGCCGGTCACCCGGTCGGGCATTTTCAGTTTCCAGACGGAGACGGGCTCCGCCAGGCCCTTGAACTGCACGGCGCGTTCCGAGTGCGGCGCAAACTGTTCACCGGCGCCACCGAGCAGTTCCACCGTGCGATTGCTGACCAGGATCTCGCCGCCGTCGGCGTGCTCGCACAGCCGCGAGGCCAGGTTCACGGCGCGGCCCACTGCCGCGTACTCCATCGGGCTCGTGCCGACGATGCCGACGCTGACCTGCCCGCTGGCGACGCCGACGCCCAGGTCGAGGTCGGAGCCGTACCACAGCGGCTGGCAGTGATGCCGCAGGTCGGCGGCCAGTTTCAACGCATCCTGCGCATGGTTCGGGTTGGCCAGCGGCGCGCCGACCAGCAGCAGAACGCCGTCGCCTGCATAATCCTTGATGGTCGCGCCGTGTTTTGCTGCCACCTCTCCCACGGTGCGGTAGTAGGTGCCGATCAGCGCGATCACTTCGGCGGAATCATGGTTCTCGGCGTAGCGGGAGAAGCCGCGGATGTCGCATGCGACCGCGGTGAGCTCCAGGCGGTCCTCGTGGATGGCCTCGTCCAGTCCGCGTTCGCGCACCACGGCCGCCACCTGCGGGGACAGGAACCGTGACATGAAGTGGCCGCGCTGGCCCCACTGCACGTGATACTGCATGACCGCGACGAGCAGCGCCATCTCGCCGATGATGGCGAAGTAGGGCGCGATCTCGCGGGGGACGAACAACGCCAGCAGGAAAAGCGGCAGCGCCACGCAGAAGCCGAGCAGCCGCATGCGCTCCGGCGGGTCGGGCTGCAGCAGCAGGGTCCTTAGCATCGCCAGGTAGAAAAAGAAGATGCTGAAAACGAAGGGCAGGGCGATGGCGTAGAACGTGGGCGACTGGAGCACCGTGCCCGGATCCTCTCCCAGCGTCGTCATGATGTACAGGCGCCAGTGCGGGAACGCCATGGAGACCGCGCCGTAGACGATCGCGGCGTAATGGCTGAAGCGGATCTGCCGGCTGCCGCGTTCGTCCTGTGCGGACAGCTGCGCGGTGCGCCGGATGACCCGCAGCCAGGCGGACAGTCCGAGCAGGGCGCCCATGTCCGCGAGCGCGGTCCAGTGCACCCAGGTGGGGATCTCCCCCATCCCGGCGCCCACGATGAAGGTGCCTTCGATGGCGACGGTCACCCCCAGCAGCACGAACAGGAGCGCCAGCAGCAGCGAGCTCCTGGAGCGGAAATCGGCGATGCAGACCGACAGCGCCATGCCGAGGGCGACGATAGCGACCAGGTTCCAGGCAATCTCGACCGACATGTCCGCTCCGCGGCCAGGGGTTCCACGAGTGTAGGTGATTCCGGGCCGGAACCCGTCGAGGTGGCTGCCCGCGGCGCGCGATTACACTATTCTTGCTGAATCCTGTACCAGTGGAACAGAACGATGAGCGGACGTGCAGCCTTTATCAGGGGCCTCGGGGTCTACGTGCCGGAACGGGTCGTGACCAACCACGACCTCGAAAGGATGATGGAAACCAGCCACGAGTGGATCGTGGAGCGTTCCGGCATCGAGGAGCGCCGCTGGATCGTGCCGGGTGAGCAGGGCAACTGCGATCTCGGTGCCAACGCGGCGCGGGCGGCACTGGCCGACGCCGGCATGGAGCCCGGCGACATCGACTGCATCATCTACGCGACGCTGTCGCCGGATTACTACTTTCCCGGTGATGGCGTGCTGCTCGGGCGCGAACTGGGCATCACCGGCGTGCCCGCCTACGACATCCGCCAGCAGTGCTCGGGTTTCGTGTACGGGCTGGAGATGGCCAACGCGCTGATCCGCAGCGGCCAGTACGACAACATCCTGCTGGTGGGGTCCGAGACACACTCGCCGGCCCTGGAGAAGGCGACCCGCGGCCGCACCGTCACCGTGCTGTTCGGCGACGGCGCCGGCGCAGCCGTCCTCGGCGCGTCGGAAGACGGTTCGCGCGGCATCCTCGGCACGGAGATGCACGCGGACGGCACCGAGGCGGAATGCCTGGCGATGCTCTACCCGAGTTTCAAGTCGGGCACGTTCATCACCCACGAGGATCTCGATGCGGGCCGCCAGTACCCGAGCATGGACGGGCAGAAGGTGTTCAAGTCGGCGGTGCGGCGCATGCCCGAGGTGATCCGTTCCCTGCTCGACCGGCACGGGCTGCAGGTCTCCGACATCGACATGCTGATCCCGCACCAGGCCAACCTGCGCATCAACCAGATGGTTGCCAAACAACTGGGCATCGACGCCGACCGGGTGCACAACAACATCCAGAAATACGGCAACACCACCGCCGCGACCATCCCGCTGTGCATGACCGAGGCGCGCGATCTCGGCAGGATCAGGCCCGGTGACCTGGTCTGCTGCGTCGCCTTCGGCGCCGGGTTCACCTGGGGCGCGGTGCTGCTGCGCTTCTGACGCAGTCCGGCCTTGCGCCGGTCAGCAGGCCGGCGCCTGCTCCGCGCGTCGCTCCACGGTCGGGATCACCTCCAGTCTGGCCGGGATGTGCTTGTGCCACGGGGTGCCGGCCAGGAAGTCACGCCGCGAGGTGTCAGTGAACTCGTTCGGCGCGGCGCCCATGCAGACCGTATTGCCGTTGTCATCGACATACTCGATCCCGGTGCCATTGGGCAGGGAGACGTGTCCCGGTTGCATCATGTCGCTGACTTCCACTGCCACGCAGGCCGACGCGCGCGCCGTACTCAGGCGGATGATGTCGCCGCTGGCGCAGCCGAGCGCGTCCGCGTCCTGCGGGCTGACGCGCAGCGCGCCGTAGATGCCCTTGCGGTGCCAGGAGGCATCGCGCACGGCGGTGTTCGCGGTTTCCGTGCGGCGCTCGCCCGCGGACAGCACGAAGGGGTATTCCTCGCTGGTGGTGTCGAGCCCTTCGTTCAGCCGGGCCATTTCCGCGATCATCTCGGGAATGTGCAGGTTGATGCGGTGTCCCGGCTGCGCGATGGCCTGCCAGCACTCCGCCTCACTCCGTTCCCCGAAAACGACGCCGGACGGGTTGTCGAGCATGGCCCGGAACAGCCGGTTCGCGGCGACGGGGAAGGGTCCGCCGAA
>JBFKKR010000141.1:0-4961 GCA_041682035.1 Pseudomonadales bacterium
GTGGGCGACCACCTTGGCGAGCATGGGGTCGTAGTGCGCGGATACCTCGCCCGGCTCGCCGGGCGGGATCGCGCTGTCGATCCGCAGGTCTTCGCCCACCGGCGGGAAGTGCGCGTTGGAGAAGCGGCCGATGCTGGGCAGGAAGTCCTTCCCGGGATCTTCCGCGTACAGGCGCGCCTCGACGGCGTGCCCCCGGATCGCCAGCTGCTCCTGGCGCAGGGGGAGGGGATCGCCCGCGGCCACGGCCAGCTGCCAGGCGACGAGGTCCTGCCCGGTAATCATCTCGGTCACCGGGTGTTCCACCTGCAGTCGCGTGTTCATCTCCATGAAATAGAAGGCGTGATCGGGAGCCAGCAGGAACTCGACCGTGCCCGCGCCGCGGTATTCGATAGCGTCGGCCGCCTGCACCGCGGCTTCGCCCATGCGCTGCCGCAGCGCCTCGTCCACGCCCGGCGCCGGCGCCTCCTCGATGATCTTCTGGTGGCGCCGCTGCACCGAGCAGTCGCGTTCGAACAGGTATACCGCGTTGCCGTGGGTGTCACGGAACACCTGAATCTCGACGTGGCGGGCGCGTTCCAGGTACTTCTCGATCAGCATGCGCTCGTCACCGAAGGCGCCGCGCGCCTCGCGCCGCGCGGTCGCCAGCAGTCCCGGCATCTCCGCGGCGGTGCGCGCGATGTGCATGCCCTTGCCGCCGCCGCCGGCACTGGGTTTGAGCAGCACCGGGAAGCCGATGCGTTGCGCGGCGTCGATCAGCGCATCGTCGGACTGGTCGTCATCGTGGTACCCGGGCAGGCAGGGCACCCCCGCCTGCTCCATGCGCTGCTTGGCGGCGGACTTGTCGCCCATCGCCTCGATGGCGGTGGCCGTCGGGCCGACGAAGGTGATGTCCGCCGCCTCGCAGCGCCGCGCGAACGCGGCGTTCTCGGCGAGGAACCCGTAGCCGGGATGGATGAAACCGGCGCCGGTGCGCCGGGCCGCTTCCAGCACGGCTTCCTGGAGCAGGTAGCTCTGGCTGGCCGGTGCGGCGCCGATCCGGACCGCGTGATCCGCCATCCGCACGTGCAGCGCATCGCTGTCCGCATCGGAATAGACGGCGACCGTCTCCCAGCCCAGTGCGCGCGCCGTGCGCATCACCCGGCAGGCAATCTCGCCGCGGTTGGCAATCAGCAGGGTTTTCTTCATGGCTTACATCCGGAACACGCCGAAGCGCGTCGGTTCGATGGGCGCATTCAGCGCGGCCGACAGGGCGAGCCCGAGCACCGTGCGCGTCTGGGCCGGGTCGATGACGCCATCGTCCCATAGCCGCGCGGTCGCGTAATACGGGTGCCCCTGGCGTTCGTACTGGCCGATGATCTCGTCGCGATAGGCGTCCCGTTCGGCATCGCTCCACGGCGAACCGCGGGCTGCGAGCGAGGCGCCGCGCACGTTGGTCAGCACGCCGGCCGCCTGCTCGCCGCCCATCACCGATATGCGCGAGTTCGGCCAGCTGAACAGGAAGCGGGGTTCGTAGGCGCGACCGCACATGCCGTAGTTGCCGGCGCCGAAACTGCCGCCGATCAGCACGGTGAACTTGGGTACCTGCGCGCAGGCCACGGCGGTCACCAGCTTGGCCCCGTCCTTGGCGATGCCGCCGGCCTCGTATTTCTTCCCGACCATGAACCCGGTGATGTTCTGCAGGAACAGCAGTGGAATGCCGCGTTGCGTGCACAGTTCGATGAAGTGTGCGCCTTTCAGCGCCGACTCGGAGAACAGGATGCCGTTGTTGGCGATGATGCCGACGCGGGTGCCGTGGATCGCGGCGAATCCGCACACCAGCGTGGTGCCGTAGTTGCGCTTGAACTCGTCGAACTCCGAGCCGTCGACGATGCGTGCGATGATCTCGCGCACGTCGTAGGGCTGGCGCAGTTCGCACGGGACGACACCGTAGATCTCCTCGGCCGGGTAGAGCGGTTCGGGCGCCGAACCGGTCCGCAGTCCGCCCGGCGCCGGCCTGGCGCCGGCCAGGTTCGCCACGCAGCGCCGCGCCAGGGCGAGGGCGTGCTCGTCGTCTTCCGCGTAGTGATCGGCGACGCCGGAGACCTTCGTGTGCACGTCCGCGCCACCGAGCTCCTCGGCGGTGACCTCCTCGCCGGTGGCGGCCTTCACCAGCGGCGGGCCGGCGAGAAAGATGGTCCCGGTGCCCTTCACGATGATGCTCTCGTCCGCCATCGCGGGCACGTAGGCGCCGCCGGCGGTGCAGGAACCCATCACCACCGCGATCTGCGGAATGCCCTGCGCCGACATGTTGGCCTGGTTGTAGAAGATGCGGCCGAAGTGCTCGCGGTCCGGAAACACTTCATCCTGGCGTGGCAGGTTGGCGCCGCCGGAATCGACCAGGTAGATGCAGGGCAGCCGGTTCTGCGCGGCGATGGCCTGGGCACGCAGGTGTTTCTTCACCGACAGGGGGTAGTAGGTGCCGCCTTTCACGGTCGCATCGTTGGCGACGATCAGGCACTCGCGGCCCTCGACCCGGCCGATGCCGGTGATGCAGCCGCCGGCCGGCACGAAGTCCTCGTAGGCTTCCCAGGCCGCGAGTTGCGACAGTTCCAGGAAGGGGCTGCCCGGATCGAGCAGCCGCTGCACGCGTTCGCGCGGCGCCAGCTTGCCCTTGGCCACGTGCTTCGCGACGGCCTGCTCACCGCCACCGGCCGCGTTGATGGCGACCTTCTCGCGCAGGTCCGCGACCAGCGCGCGCATGGCCTCGGCATTGGCGCGGAACACCGCGCTGTTGCGGTCGATACGGCTTTCGATGGCAGGCATCAGCGGCTTTCCGAGTAGAGTTCGCGGCCGATCAGCATGCGCCGCACCTCCTGCGTGCCGGCGCCGATCTCGTAGAGCTTGGCGTCCCGCAGCAGGCGGCCGGTCGGAAACTCGTTGATGTAGCCGTTGCCACCCAGGCACTGGATCGCCTCCAGCGCCATCAGGGTCGCCTTCTCGGAGCAGTAGAGGATGACGCCGGCGGCATCCTTGCGCGTGGCCTCGCCGCGGTCGCAGCTCTGCGCGACGGCATAGAGGTAGGCCCGGCAGGCGTTGAGGTTCGCGTACATGTCGGCCACCTTGCCCTGGATGAACTGGAACTCGCCGATCGGCTGTCCGAACTGCTTGCGTTCATGAATATAGGGCAGAACCGCGTCGAGGCACGCCAGCATGATGCCGACAGGACCACCGGAGAGCACGACGCGCTCGTAGTCCAGCCCGCTCATCAGGACCTGCACGCCGCGGTTCTCCTCGCCGAGCACGTTCTCGGGCGGTACCTCGCAATCCGTGAACACCAGTTCGCAGGTGTTCGATCCGCGCATCCCGAGCTTGTCCAGTTTCTGCGCCGTGCTGAAGCCGGGGAAGTTCTTCTCGATGATGAACGCGGTGATGCCGTGCGCGGCTTTCTGGGGGTCGGTCTTGGCGTAGACCACCAGCACGTCGGCGTCCGGGCCATTGGTGATCCACATCTTGTTGCCGTTGAGGACGTAACGCCCGTCCCTGAGGTCCGCGCGCAGGGTCATGCTGCAGACGTCGGAGCCGGCGTTCGGCTCGCTCATGGCCAGCGCGCCGACGTGTTCGCCGGAGATCAGCTTCGGCAGGTATTTCCGGCGCTGGGCATCGCTGCCATTGCGGCGGACCTGGTTGACGCAGAGGTTGGAGTGGGCGCCGTAGCTGAGCGCCACGGACGCTGACGCACGCGAGATCTCCTCCATGATGATGGCGTGGTGCAGGTAGCCCAGCCCGGAGCCGCCGTACGCCTCCTCGACGGTGACCCCGAGCAGTCCCATGTCGCCGAACTTGCGCCACAGGTCGGCGGGAAACTCGTTCCGCTGGTCGATGTCCGCGGCACGGGGTGCGATCTCCCGCAGCGCGAACTGCCGCACCTGGTCGCGGAGGATCTGCGTGGTCTCGTCGAGTCCGAAGTCGAGGGTGCCATATTGTGCGTACATGTCGGTTCTCCGTTTCAGACAAAGGGGGCGGCCCCTTGTGTTCGTGTATTCGTGTCCAGGTGGATTTGCGGAGTCAGGGCCCCTCCGCGGCAGGCGCGGGCAGGGCGTCCAGCGCGGCCCGGCAGCGCTGTTCGGCTTCGTCCAGCTCCCGCTGGGTGGTCTGGATGTCCTGCAGTTTCTGCGCGAGCTCGGCACGGCGCTCGGCGATCTTGGCCTGGAGTTTCTGTAACTGCAGGCGATTGCCACTGCCGGGATCGTAAAGATCGATCAGCTGGCGGCATTCCTCCAGCGAGAAGCCCATGCGCTTGCCGCGCAGGATCAGCATCAGGCGGACCCGCTGCCCCTCGCTGAAAATCCGCTGCTGGCCGCGGCGGGCCGGCGTGAGCAGGCCCCGGTCCTCGTAGAACCGGATGGAACGCGTGGTGACGCCGAACTCCCTCGCGAGGTCGCTGATGGAATACGGCGCGCTGGCCCGGTGCGGACCGGCAGTCATGTTCATGGGACCCGCGAGCAAAGCCTGATGATTGCGGTACGGATCAGCGTAATCGAGATTTACGTTTACGTAAAGGTAAGGGCGGCGGGCGCTGCTCGACGTTCGTGGGCCCGAGCCGGATCGCTACCGGCTGCCCTGTTGAGGTATTAAAGAAAACAATGGCCTGGGAGGGCTATTTGATGTTGATTATGGTTGGCGGACGCGTGGTTCGCTGTCCCCGGGGCGGGGTGCATGGGGAAGGGAAAACCCCGCACGGCGCTGCCGTGCGGGGTCGCGAGAACGCTACTCAGTTGAAGGAGCGCCGGGGCGGACGGTCTCCACGGTCCTGACGGGGACGCGCTTCGTTCACGCGCGCCGGACGGCCCTTGATGGGCTTGTCGTTGAGTTCCTTGATGGCAGCCTGTGCCTCGTTGTCATTGGGCATTTCCACGAAGCCAAATCCCTTGGACTGGCCGGTCTGGCGATCCATGATGATGTTGACGCTGGACACCTCGCCA
>JBFKKR010000142.1:0-4665 GCA_041682035.1 Pseudomonadales bacterium
CCGATCCAGAACAACATGGACGATATCAAGGGGATCATCTAGCCAGGCGGCGGGTGCCCCGGGCCGGTGACGGCCGCTAGGGCTGCAGCGGAGCCGATGTGAGGGCCAGCCGGTCGCCGCCATCGGTGCCCAGCACGTTCTCCAGGTTCCTGCCGGCCAGGTAGGCATAGATGAGCCGGAACGACAGTACGTTCTTCACGTAGCCGCGCGTCTCGCCGAAGGGAATGGTCTCGATCCAGGCATCCAGCGGCAGGTCGGGCGCCGCCGCCAGCCAGTCGTCCACCCGCGCCGGGCCGGCGTTGTAGGCGGCGGTCGCGTGTGCGAGCACGCCGTCGTAGCGGCGCAGCATCTGGCCGAGGAAGGCTGAGCCGAGGCGGATGTTCAGCGTCGGTTTCTCCAGGTCCGTGCGCTTCCGGTAGCGGGCGCCGATCTGCCGCGCCACGCGCTGCGCGGTGGATGGCAGCAGTTGCATCAGCCCGGTTGCATCGGCCGAGGAGCGCGCATCCGGCCGGTAGGCGCTCTCCTGGCGGGCGATGGCAAACGGCCACCAGCGGTCCAGGTTGTTCAGGCGCGCGTTGCGGAAGAACTCCTCGCGCCAGCCGGTCGGAAACCGCAGGTGCAGGTGGTTCCAGAGCCTGCCCTCGATGGTCACCTGCACCGCGCGGTCATGCCAGGCCCAGTCCTGCGCCACGTGTGCAGCGGCGAGCAGTCGCGGACCGTCCAGTTCGCGGACGACCGTATCCCACTCCAGCCGCGCCTCGGATTCGTGCCCGAGAATGAACAGCTCCAGCGCCCGGCGGATGCCCGGCTGGCGCTCCATGGCATCGATCTGCAGCGGCGTCACGGTCGAGCGTTCGTGCTCGAAAGCGTGCGGGCGCCCCAGGCGTTCCGCGGCGAGGAAGCCGTAGAACTGCCGGCGGACCGAGATCTTCTCGAGCAGTTCCCGCGCCTGGGCCAGGGCCGGTCCGGCGCGGTGCAGCACCAGCAGGGCGCGCGCCTCCCAGTAGGGCCAGTCCGTCGATTCCGGGTCGAGACTGCCCAGCTGGCGCGCCGCATGCAGCACCGTGCTCCAGTCATTGGCGCGCAGCGCGTAGCGCAGGCGCCAGGCCTGGACATCCGGGTCGAGATAATTCGGATCGGCACGCTCCATCTGCTCGCGCGCGCCGTCCCGGTATCCCGAGGCGAGATCGATCGCCAGCCGGCGGTCCGTTTCGCGCCGCTCTGTTTCGGCGAACTGCTTCGCCGAACGGTAATCCAGCCAGGCCGGCAGGGCGCGGTTCGGGTCGCGCCGCGAGAGGCGCCGGACGCCGTGCAGGATCACCTGGCGCAGGCGCTCGCCGTCACCGGCATAGCGGTCGCCGTGGGCCAGGTTTTCCGGGTGCCGGTGGGTCTGCACGAAGAGGCTGCCAAGGCCACGGTTCTGATCGGAAAGGCGCGTCACCAGGTAGTCCGCCAGCGAGACCTCGTTCGCGCCCAGCGCCATCGCCAGGCGTTCCCAGACCAGGTCGTCCTCCAGCAGTCCGGCATCCTGCCAGGTCTTCAGCAACGGGTCGCAGGCCTTGGGCAGCGAGCGCGGCGTCGACCAGATGCGGCGCACGCCCTCCAGCGCCTCGGCGCGCGCACCCTTGTGCAGCAGTGCGCGCAGGTGATAGCAGTGCAACTCGGTGGATCGCACTTCAGGACGCCAGACCTGCAGGTAACGGTCCCAGGATTCCTGCTGGGCCAGCGCCAGCAGCCAGGAGTCGCGCAGGCTGGCGAGCAGCGGTGTATCCGGCCACTTGGCGAAGAACTCGGCCAGCTCCTTCTCCGGCAACTGGTAGATGCGCCGGCGCAGGTCGTGGTACTCCAGGTAGGGGTACAGCGGGTAGTCACGCAGGCCGGCGGCCAGTTTCGCGAACTCGTCGTTGCGCTGCGCCCGCAGCGCGGCCAGCGCCTCGCGGTACTGCTGGCGCTGCTCGGCGATGTCGGCGGCAGCGCCGGCCCGCGGGAGCGCGCTCAGAGTCAGCAGAAGGAGCAGAATAATTCGCACGTTCAAGGCACCGGCCATCCCTGGAAGGGCCGCATTGTAGAGCAGGGAGGTTTTGTCTGCAGGCCCCTGGATCTTGCTTGTACGGAACCGCATGCCCCCCTACAATTCAGTGACTTACAAATTCCCCGTCCTGCCGAACCAGGAGTGTCAAAGCATGCTTGCGGCGCCCGGACCGAGCGGCTTGCGTTTTCCGGGCGATCCGGCGCTTTGCCTGGTACCGGCCTTTGCAAAGGCCCGCCCGGGCGGCGGAATCTCCGGAGCTGTCCCTGAGCAGCGAATTGCTCAGGAGCGCACACGCCTTGTACGGTCGCGGTGAGTAGGGTGCAGAGGGATCAGCAGACGCCATGAAGATCGGCACCCGCATCAGCGCCGCGATCCTGCTCACCAGTGTCATCTCCCTGGTACTCGTGCTGGGCATCATCCTGTTGCTCGACCGGCAGGATGCCAAGCAGGCGCTGGAGACCGAACTGCACGCGCAGGCGGAAGGCCTGGGGATCAACCTGCGCGGAGCGCTGGCGTTCGCGGACGAGGAAAACGCCCGGTCCACGCTCAACTCGCTGAGCGCCTTTCCCAGCATCGTGCAGGCAGATGTCTACATGGCGGACGGCACCCTGCTGGCGCGTTATCTCGACGAAGGGGCGGAACTATACAGCCATCCCCATGAACCGGGCCTGGTGGAACGGGACGCGGCGCTGGCGCTCTACGTGCCGATCGAATTCGACGCACAGACGCTCGGCCACCTGCACCTGCGCGCCTCGCTGGCCCCACTGCTGTCCAAGCAGCGGCAACGTATCCAGCTGGCGCTGCTGGTGCTCTGCGCCGGCGCGCTGGGCAGCATTGTGCTGGGCCTTTTCTTCCGCCGCCAGGTCATCGGTCCGATCACGCAATTGCTCCAGGCCATGAAGCGCATCGCCAGCGTCGGCGACTACAGCGTGCGCGTGCCGGTGGTGCGCAACGACGAGATGGGCGAGGTGGCGCGCGTCTTCAATACCATGCTGGACGAGATCGGCCAGCGCGACCAGCGCATGGAGGCTACGGTACGCGAGCAGACGGCCTCCATGGCGCGCGACAACAAGTTCATCAACAAGGTGCTGGAAGCGGTGCCCGCCGTGCTGGTGGTGCTGGACCAGGACACCGAGAAGATCCGTTCCCTCAGCCGGCTGTACCACGAAGTGACCGGCGAGGAGGAGCGGCCGGTTTCCCTGAGCGGAATGGCCACGCAGCTGAACCTCAGCCGCACGTTCACCGACCGTCTGCGCGCCGGCGAGGTCATCGAGGGGGAACTGCTGCCCTGCGAGGTGGGCGGCAGGTCCTACATCTTCGAGGTCACGTTCCTGCCCATCGAGGGCAGCAGCGAGTACCTGCTGGAACTGGAGGACATCACCGAGCGGATCGCATTCCAGAACGAACTGCTCATCTCGAAGCGGCGCGTGGAGACGACGCTGGGGTCGCTCACTGATGGCGTGCTCAGCACTGACATGAATGGCCTGGTCACCTATCTCAACCCGGTGGCGGAGATCATGCTGGACTGCAAGGCGGCCGATTCGATCGGGCGTCGCTGCAGCGAGATTTTGGAGACCTTCGACCTCAACAGCGACCGCCTGCTCGAGGACCCGGTTGAGTTTTACGTCCGCAACGGCCGGGTGCACCCGTTGCAGACGCGCCGCATGCGTTCCGGGCTGCGCGAAGGGGAGTCACGGGTGGTCGAACTGATGACCGCCGCGCTCGAGGGCGCCAGCGGCAGCAGGGACGGCATCGTGCTGGTGATCCGCGACGTGACCGAGGTCCGCGACCTGATCACCAAGATCTCGCACCAGGCCACGCATGACGCGCTGACCGGCCTGCTGAACCGGGACGAGTTCCAGCGCCGCCTGCAGTTCGCGACGACGACCGCTGTCAGCGACGAGGTGCAGCATGCGCTGATGTACCTCGACCTGGACAAGTTCAAGATCGTGAACGACACCTGCGGACACGCGGCAGGGGATGCGCTGCTGACCCAGCTCACCGCGCTGATGCGGGACGCGGTGCGCAAGAACGACACGGTCGCGCGGCTCGGCGGCGACGAGTTCGGCATCCTGATGCTCGACTGTCCGCCGAAGAAGGCGCAGGAGGTTGCCGGCAAGATCCGCGAGTCCATCCACGATTTCCGGTTCCAGTGGGAGAAGGAGATCTTCCAGGTCGGCGTCAGCATCGGCCTGGTCGCGCTGACTCCCGAGACCGCCCGGCACGAGAGCGTGCTGAGCCTGGCCGACTCGGCGTGCTACGCGGCCAAGGAGGGCGGCCGGAACCGCATCTACGTCTACGATGCCGAGGACCAGGTCTTCGCCGAGCGTTTCGGGGAGGTCATCTGGGCCAACAAGATCGCGCGTGGACTGGAATCCGACCAGTTCTACCTCGAGGCGCAGCGCATCACGCCGCTCGGCAGGCAGGGCGATCAGCTGGACCATTACGAGATTCTCATCCGCATGCGCGGCGAGGACGGCCGGCCGGTCCCGCCGGGCATGTTCCTCACGGCGGCAGAGAACTACGGACTCATGCACGACCTGGACGCCTGGGTCATCGCCACCGTGCTGGACTGGTGCCGCCGCAATCCGGGCGTGCTGCAGCGGATCGGCAAGCTGGCGATCAACCTCTCC
>JBFKKR010000143.1:0-4556 GCA_041682035.1 Pseudomonadales bacterium
AGTGGACGACCACCCGTGTTGAGGATGGTCTCGTGCGTGCCGGTTTCGGGATCGACGCGCAGGATGCGCCCGTCGGCAAGCCCGACCCAGGCGCGCCCTTCCCCGTCGATGGCGACGTCTTCCGGTCCCGTGCCCCCCGCGATTTCGACCCGCTGTATCGCGGCGAGCGCCCGGTTCTGCGGCCACTGGCGTGGTGGGTCCGGTTGCCAGGCGATGGGATCGACGCGCACCGGCCACAGCGCAAGGTACAGCGCGGCGGCCGTGACCAGGGCGACCGTGACCATCGCGGCCGGCTTCAGGAGGCGGTCTCCGTAACCCCCGCCATGCGCACGATGCGCTCGGCGAGTGCGTCGAGATCGAGGCGTCCGTCGCGCCGGTACCAGGTGTGGGTCCAGCTCACGGCGCCGGCAAGCAGGCGGCGCAGGACGAAGATCTCTTCTCCGGGCAGATCGGGCCGCAGGGCGGACAGGGCGTCGATCCAGATGCGCTCGTAGCCGGCGCGGAGGTCGAGCAGTTTGCGCCGGCTGGCGTCGTCCAGGCAGCGCCATTCGAACACCAGCACGCTGAGGGCGTCCTGGGATGCGCCGTTGATGGACTCGAGTTCGGCGCAGGCAATCGCGTGCAGGCGGTCGCGGGGTTCGCGGTGGCCGGCCTGGGCGGCTTCCAGGCGTGCGGTGCTGATGCGGATGTTCTCCTCCATCACCGCGTGGAGAATGTCCTGCTTGCTGCGGAAATGGTGGAAGATGCTGCCCGACTGGATGCCGATCTCGCGCGCCAGGTCGCGGACCGTGGTGCGTTCGTAGCCGAGGCGGCGGAACAACTCCGTTGCGGCGCGCAGCAGCTTGCCCCGGGCGCTGGCCGGGTCGGTGATTTCCCCGGCCGCGACCAGGCCCGCCACGACTTCCTCGTAACCCGACGGTGACCCGGTGCTGGCGGCGGTTTCTACCATGCCAGACAGGTTAATCGCAGCTTCCCGGGTTTGCAAACCAAGCGCTTGCTTTGTACCCTGAAGTTGCCTAACCTGACGGCGCAAACGGGCGGAGACCAGGCATGACCGGCAAGGACCGAGAGACCCCGCAAAGTGTGCGCATCGGCTGCGCGAGCGCCATGTGGGGCGACACCATGACCGCCGCGCCGCAGCTCGTGCGGGGCGGCAATATCGACTACCTGATGCTCGAGTACCTGGCCGAGGTGACCATGTCGATCATGGCCGGGGCGCGCATGAAGAACCCCGAGGAAGGCTACGCCGTCGATTTCGTGAAGCGCGAGATGGCCGCCCTCGCCGGCGAGATCGCGGAACGCGGCATCCGCGTGGTGACCAACGCCGGGGGCATCAACCCGGAATCCTGC
Organism: Pseudomonadales bacterium; assembly: GCA_041682035.1. Classification (GTDB taxonomy): domain Bacteria; phylum Pseudomonadota; class Gammaproteobacteria; order Pseudomonadales; family JBFGWM01; genus JBFJWR01. Next base: position 1,351 of record JBFKKR010000143.1, read on the forward strand.
GCGAAGGCGCTGAGCGCCCTCCTCAACGAACGTGGCATCGACCTGAAGGTGGCGGTCGTGCAGGGCGACAACGTCGCCGGTTTGCGCAAGAAGATGGCGGACATCACCGAGATGGACACCGGCGCCCCGCTGCCGCCCATGTGCGTGACCATGAACGCCTACCTGGGCGCGGCCCCGATCGCCGCCGCCCTCGACGCGGGCGCGGACATCGTCATCACCGGTCGCGTGGTGGACAGCGCCCTCGCCCTCGGTCCGCTCATTCACGAGTTCGGCTGGGCTCTCGATGAATACGACCGCCTCGCCCAGGGCAGTCTCGCCGGGCACATCATCGAGTGCGGCGCCCAGTGCACCGGTGGCCTGTTCACCGACTGGGAAACGGTTCCCGGTTACGAAAACATGGGCTTCCCGGTCGCGGAATGCAGCGCGGACGGCAGCTTCGAGATCAGCAAGCCGGAGGGTACCGGCGGCATCATCAATCGCGGCACGGTCAGCGAGCAACTGGTCTACGAGATCGGCAATCCCGCGGCCTACCTGCTGCCCGACGTCACCTGCGACTTCACCCACGTGGAAATCACCGAGAGCGGACCCGACCGCGTGCGGGTGCGCGGTGCGCGCGGCCTGCCGCCCACGGATACCTACAAGGTTTCCGCCACCTACCAGGACGGCTTCCGCTGCGTCGCCAGTTGTTTGCTGGCGGGCATGGATGCGCGGCGCAAGGCGGAAAAAGTCACCGCGGCGATCATCGCCAAGGTGGAAGCGCTGCTTGCCGCACAGGGGATGGCGCCCCTTTCCGAGGTGAACATCGAGCTGCTCGGCAGCGAGGCCACCTACGGACCCCACGCGTGCCACGGCGACACCCGCGAGGTGGTGATCAAGATGGGCGCCAGTCATCCCGACAAGAAGGCCCTGGTGTTGTTCTCGCGGGAGATCGCCCACGCCGGGGTCGGCATGGCGCCGGGCCTGACGGGCCTGGTTGGCGGGCGGCCCACGGTGTATCCGAAGATTCGCCATTTCGCCTGCCTGCTGCCCAAGTCCGCGGTGCAGGTCAGTATTGCCATCGACGACCGCAAACTGCCGGTGGAGATTCCCGTCGACGGGGGATACGACGGTGCGCCGGCACAACGCGTGCCGGTCGATCCGGTGCCGGATGCCCGGGTCTCGGTGCCGCTGGTGCGGCTGGCCTGGGGACGGAGCGGCGACAAGGGCAACCACGCGAACATCGGCATCATTGCCCGCCGGCCCGAGTTCCTGCCCTACATCCGCGCCGCCCTGAAGCCGGACGCGGTGCGCGAATGGATGGGTCACGTGCTGGACCCGGAGACCTCCGCGGTCAAGGCATGGGACCTGCCCGGAATCCATGCGGTGAATTTCCTGCTGCGCAACGCCCTGGGCGGCGGTGGGGTCGCCAGCCTGCGCATCGATCCCCAGGGCAAGGCCTACGCGCAGCAGTTGCTGGAATTCCCGGTCCTGGTGCCTCCCGCGATGGCACGTGACCTGGGCGTCAAATCCTGAGGAGTTTGCGGATGGGATATGCAAGCGTGTTTCGCCCCGGCCTCTTCGCCGGGCAGACCGTGGTCGTTACCGGCGGCGGCAGCGGCATCGGTCGCTGTACCGCCCACGAACTGGCGAGCCTCGGCGCCCACGCCGTGCTGGTCGGTCGCAAAATGGAGAAGCTGGAAGCCGTGGCCGCGGAAATCGAGGCGGACGGCGGCAGCGCCTCGGGGTATGCCTGTGACATCCGCGACGAGGATGCCGTGCGCGACACGGTAAAACGTATCGTCGCCGACCATGAACAGGTGCATGGGCTGGTCAACAACGCGGGCGGCCAGTTTCCGGCCCCCCTCGCGTCCATCAACCAGAAGGGCTTCGAGACCGTGGTGCGCACCAACCTGGTGGGCGGCTTCCTGGTGGCACGTGAGGTGTTCAACCAGTCGATGAGCAGGCACGGCGGCGCCATCGTCAACATCATCGCCGACATGTGGGGCGGCATGCCGGGTATGGGGCACTCGGGCGCAGCGCGCTCGGGAATGGACAACCTGACCAAGACCGCCGCCTACGAGTGGGGTTATGCGGGTGTGCGGGTGAACGCGGTGGCGCCGGGCTGGATCGCCTCCAGCGGCATGGACACCTACGAGGGACCGGTCAAGGCGATGATCCCGAAGCTGAAACAGCACGTGCCCCTGAAGCGGCTCGGCACCGAGTCCGAGGTCAGCGCGGCGATCTGCTTCCTGCTCAGCGAGGCGGCCGCGTTCATCACCGGCGACACGTTGCGCGTGGATGGCGCGGCGCCGCTCGGCAGCGCCATCTGGCCGATGCCCGCAAAAAGCAGGTCACAAGCGTACAACGGGTTCCACCGCGCCGTGGAACCCGAGGTGCTTTCGGACAGCGACGACTGACCCGCTCGGGTCACGGCGTCAACAGCGAGGATCAGGAAAGGACATGCCGGTCATCGACTCACAGATCGACACCCAGGGCGAGGCGTTCCAGGCCAACCGCGAGTCCATGCTGGGCCAGGTCGAGGCGTTCCGCGCCGCCGAGCGGCTGGTCATCGACAAGGCCGAGGAAGTGCGCGGCAAGTTCGACAAGCGGGGCCAGCTGATGCCCTGGGAGCGGGTCACCCGCCTGCTGGACCCGGGCACGGAATTCCTGGAACTCGCCTCCCTCGCCGGCTTGAAAATGTATGACGACAAGGACGGTTCCGGCGCCGGCGGCGGCGTGATCGCCGGTATCGGCCAGGTTTGCGGGGTGCGCTGCCTGGTCAGCGCCAGCAACAGCGCCATCAAGGGCGGCACCATCACCCCGGCCGGCCTGCGCAAGACCCTGCGCCTGCAGGAGATCGCCGCCGAGAACCGGCTGCCGGTGATCACCCTTGCCGAGTCCGGTGGCGCCAATCTCAATTACGCCTCGGAGATTTTTGTCGAGGGTGCGCGTGCCTTCGCCAACCAGGCACGGCTGTCCGCGCTGGGCGTGCCCCAGGTCACCATCGTGCATGGCAACGCCACGGCGGGCGGCGCCTACCAGCCGGGTCTCTCCGATTACGTGGTGATGGTGCGCAACCGCGCGAAACTGTTTCTCGCCGGTCCGCCGCTGGTCAAGGCAGCCACCGGCGAGGACGCCACCGACGAGGAACTCGGCGGCGCCGAGATGCACACCTCGGTCGCCGGCACCGCGGAATACCTGGCCGAGGACGACGGCGACGCGATCCG
>JBFKKR010000144.1:0-4497 GCA_041682035.1 Pseudomonadales bacterium
AAGCGGGTCTGACGTGCGCTGGTCGCTGAGCCGCGCGGACGCGGCGCCCGGACAGCGCGACATCATCGCCACCGACGCGGAGGATCCGCGCGCGGTGGAGGAGGAAGTACGCCGCAACGTGCTGGTCGCCAGCCTCAATGATCTGGTGCAGTGGGGCCGCAAGCATTCCATCTGGCCCTACAACTTCGGCCTGTCCTGCTGCTACGTGGAAATGGCGACGTCGTTCACGCCGCGCTTCGACATCGCCCGCTTCGGCGCCGAGGTGATCCGCGCCACGCCGCGCCAGGCGGACCTGATGGTAATTTCCGGTACCGTGTTCCGGAAGATGGCGCCGGTGATCCAGCGTCTCTACGAGCAGTTGCTGGAGCCGCGCTGGGTCATCTCGATGGGCTCGTGCTCGAACTCCGGCGGCATGTACGACGTCTACAGCGTGGTGCAGGGTGTCGACAAGTTCCTGCCGGTGGACGTGTACATCCCGGGCTGCCCGCCGCGGCCCGACGCCCTGTTGCAGGGCCTGATGCTGCTGCAGGACGCGATCGGCCAGGAGCAGCGCCCGCTGTCCTGGATGATCGGCGAGCAGGGCGTGGTGAAAGCGCCGAAGGTGTCGCAGCGCGATCTGCGCAACGCGGAGCGCATGCGCGCCACCGAGTTGCGGACGCCGGATCAGACCTGATGGCGGCGGCGGCGCAGGTCGGCACGCCCGGAATCATCGCCGAACTGCTGGCGCGCCTCTACGACGTGCCGCTCAGGCTGCAGGAGACCCGTGACGGCATCGCAACCGTCTGGGTCGAAGCGGGGCACGTGGTCGAGCTCATGCGGTTCCTCTGCCGGGAGCTGGCGCCGCGCTTCGAGATGCTGCTGGACCTGACCGCCATCGACGAGACCCTGCGCAGCCATCGCGGCGACCAGCCCGCGAGCGATGTCACGCTGGTCTATCACCTGCTGTCGTTCGCCCGCAACCTGGACCTGCGGGTGAAGGTGGCGTTGCCGGAGTCGAACCTCTGCGCGCCGTCGATCCACGCCATCTATCCCAACGCCGACTGGTACGAGCGCGAGGTGTTCGACCTGTTCGGCGTGCGCTTCACGGGGCACCCGCACCTGAAGCGCCTGCTCATGCCGCCGACCTGGGAAGGACACCCGCTGCGCAAGACACACCCGGCGCGCGCTACCGAGATGGAGCCGTACCGGCTCTGGACCGAGAAGCAGGACCGGGAACAGGAGGCGCTGCGCTTCGACCCCGAAGCCTGGGGCATGCAGCGCCGCTCGGCTGACACTGATTTCATGTTTCTGAACCTCGGCCCCAACCATCCCAGCGTGCACGGCGTGTTCCGCATCTGCCTGCAGCTGGACGGCGAAGAGGTGCTCGAGGCGGTGCCGGACATCGGCTACCACCACCGCGCCGCCGAGAAGATGGCCGAACGCCAGTCCTGGCACACGTTCATTCCCTACACCGACCGCATCGACTACCTCGGCGGGGTCATGAACAACCTGCCGTACGTGCTGGCGGTGGAGAAGCTGGCGGGCATCGAGGTGCCGGCGCGCGCGCAGGTGATCCGCGTCATGATGGCCGAGTTCTTCCGCGTCGCCAGCCACCTGGTGTTCTACGGGACGTTCGCCCAGGACGTCGGCGCCCTGTCGCCGGTGTTCTACATGTTCGCCGACCGCGAGCGCATCTTCGACATCGTGCAGGCGGTCTGCGGCGGGCGCATGCATCCGAGCTGGTTCCGCATCGGCGGCGTCGCGCACGACCTGCCACAGGGCTGGGACCGGCTCGTGCGCGAGTTCCTCGACTGGATGCCGAAGCGCCTGCGCGAATATGACGACATGGTGATGAAGAACCGCATCCTGCGCAAACGCACCGTCGGCATCGGCTGCTACGACACCGGGGAGGCATTCGCCTGGGGCGCCACCGGGCCCGGGCTGCGCGCCACCGGTTTCGAGTGGGACTACCGCAAGGTGCGCCCGTACTCCGGCTATGACCAGTTCGAGTTCGACGTGCCGGTGGGCCGCCGCGGCGACAGTTTCGACCGCGCCGCGGTGCGGGTGGAGGAGATCCGCCAGAGCCTGCGCATCATCCGCCAGTGCCTGAACCACATGCCGGATGGCCCGATCCGCGCCGCCCACCCGCTGGCCTGCCCGCCGCCGAAGGAGCGCACGATGCACGACATCGAGACGCTGATCACGCACTTCCTGAACGTCAGCTGGGGGCCCGTGATCCCGCCCGGGGAGGCCTGCGTGACCATCGAGGCGACCAAGGGCCTGAACAGTTACTATCTGGTCAGTGATGGCGGCACCATGTCCTACCGGACCCGCATCCGCACGCCGTCGTTCCCGCACCTGCAGATGATCCCGCTGATCACGCGCGGCCTGTTCGTGGCGGACCTGATCGCCATCATCGCCTCGATCGATTTCGTCATGGCGGACGTCGACCGGTGAGGGAGGGCGCAGCGTGCTGAGCGAGTCCGAGCGCGCGGCGATCGACGCCGAACGGGCCCACTACCCGGATCCGCAGGCGGTCTCCATCGAGGCGCTGAAGATCGTGCAGGAACACCGCGGCTGGGTGTCCGACGAGGCGCTGGCCGACGTCTCCGATTACACCGGTATCTCCCGTGCCGACCTGGAAGGCGTGGCGACCTTCTACAATCTCATCTTCCGCCGGCCGGTGGGGCGCAACGTCATCCTGTATTGCGACAGTGTCAGCTGCTACGTGATGGGCTGCGAGAAACTGCGCGACCGGCTCTGCGAGCGGCTCGGCGTGGCGCCGGGCGGGACCACGGCCGACCAGCGCTACACGCTGCTGCCGGTGGTCTGCCTGGGCGCCTGCGACCACGCGCCGGTGCTCATGGTCAATCAGGACCTGCACCACGACGTGGATCCGGACCAGCTCGACGCGGTGCTGGAGGCCTACCGGTGAACCCGGACACGCATCCGCTGACGGCGCGCATCCGGCCGGGTGAGGTCACGCGCCTGCCCGATTACGAGCGGGCGGGCGGGTACTCGGCGCTGCGCCGCGTCCTGCGCGACATGGAACCGGGCGCGGTGCGTCACCAGGTCATCGAGGCGCGCCTCAGCGGCCGGGGCGGCGCCGGCTTCAGCACCGGGCTGAAGTGGAGCTTCGTCCCGGAAAAGGATGACAGCGGGCCGCATTACCTGGTCTGCAACTGCGACGAGATGGAGCCGGGCACCTTCAAGGACCGGTTGCTGGTCGAGCACGACCCGCACCAGCTGCTCGAGGGCATGGCGCTGGCCGCCTACACCATCGGTGCGGAAACCGCCTACATTTTCATCCGCGGTGAATATCACCGGGGCATCGAGGCGCTGCGCACCGCGATTGCGGAAGCGCGGGAGGCCGGCCTGCTCGGGCGGCATGTCTGCGGCGCCGCGTTCAGCCTCGAGATTCACCTGCATCCCAGCGCCGGCCGCTATATCTGCGGCGAGGAGACCGCGCTCATCAGCGCGCTGGAAGGCAAGCGCGCGGTGCCGCGCGCCAAGCCGCCGTACCCGCAGGTCAGCGGCCTGTGGGGGCGGCCGACGGTGATCAACAACGTCGAGACGCTGTGCAACGTATCGCACATCCTGCGTAACGGTGCCGACTGGTTTCGTGGGCTCAGCCGCAGCGGGAAGCATGGCGGCACCAAGCTCTACGGGGCCAGCGGGCGGGTGAAGTCGCCCGGCGCCTGGGAGATGCCGTTCGGCGTGACCGCGCGCGAGATCATCGAGGGTCAGGCCGGCGGCATGCGGGACGGCTACCGGTTGCGCGGATTCCTGCCCGGTGGCGCATCCACGGATTTCCTCACCGACGCCCATCTCGACGTGCCGATGACCTTCGAGGACATCGCGCAGGCCGGCAGCCGCCTCGGCACCGGCACCATGATCCTGCTCGACGACCAGATCTCGGTGGTGGGCATGGTGCGCAACCTCGAACACTTCTTCGCGCAGGAATCCTGTGGCTGGTGCACGCCGTGCCGGGACGGCCTGCCGTGGATCGAGTCGATCCTGACCGACCTGCTGGAACGGCGCGGCCGGCCAGAGGACTTGAAAATACTTGAAGAATACTGCGTAAAGCTCGGCCCTGGAATGACATTTTGCGCGCATGCGCCGGGCGCAGTGGAGCCCCTGCAGAGTGCACTGAAGCACTTCCGGGCTGATTTCGAGGCACTGGTTCCGGAACGGGATCTCATCACTGCACAGCCATCCGCTCCGGCACGGCAGTCCCATCCGCCGCAGGCGCCGGCCGGGGCAGGTACCTGAGATGGTGCGGATCTGGGTGGACGGGCAGCCGCACGAGGTGGCGGAGGACGGCAACGTGCTGGAAACCTGCCTGGAACTCGGCTATGACCTGCCGTATTTCTGCTGGCACCCGGCGCTCGGGTCGGTCGGCGCCTGCCGCCAGTGCGCCGTCATCCAGCATGCCGACGAGCAGGACGCCCGGGGGCGCATCGTCATGGGCTGCATGACGCGCGTCACGGACGGTATGCGGCTGTCCCTGCAGGCGTC
>JBFKKR010000145.1:0-4414 GCA_041682035.1 Pseudomonadales bacterium
ATCGGCCAGCGCCGCCTTGAAGGTCATGCCGCGCGCGAGGCGCAGCGCATCCTGCAGCGCCGCCGTTTCGTCGGCGTAGGTGATGAACCTGCACCCACCCAGCGCCGGACCGCGCCGCGTGTCGTGGATGGCGATGATGGCGCGCAGACCGCTTGCCGCGTGGCGGTGAAGGTACACGGACTCGTGTCCGCCGGAATCCATCAGGTCGAACATGGCACTCCCCCCCGGTCACCGTCCGGCGCACCTGCGGCCAGTATGCCGGCAACCGTGAAATCCGCTTTCCTGATAGTTAGACCACGCCCCCGGGAGCGGTTCCCTCGTCATTTTTATGCAATAAATTCATGTATTTGACTGTACGGTGCGGGCACTGACGAGGTAGCGCAGCGGGCCGCCCGGCACCAGCGCGTCGAAGGGCCAGCAGGTGACCAGCAGCAACTGGCCGGGCGGACCCTGCAGCGGCAGCCGGTCGCTGCGGGTGTCGGCCACCTGGGTGGCGTCGACGCGATAGCGATGCCAGGCGCCATCGCGTGCCTGCACCGCCAGGACGTCCCCGATCGCCAGGTCGCGCAGGAAGGCGAAGTGCGTGTCACGGTGCCCGCCCACCACCGCGTAGCCGTCCTCCCCGGGCAGCGCGGTGCCCTCCAGGTGCCCCGGCGCGAAGGCGAGGTTGCGGCCACTGCTGCCGGCCAGCACGATCAGATCCCCGCCACCCGCCCGGCGGATGCGCGCGACCGGGTAGCCGTCGGCCCAGGGCCAGGGACGGACCCGGTCCAGGCCGGCCAGGGTCGCCACCCAGGCGCCTTCCAGCAGCCATTGCGCGAGCTGCGCCTTGACGTGGATCCAGCTGCCGGAACCGAGCAGAAGCGTGCCGCTGCAGAGCAGCCCGGCGATGAGGACGCGCATGCGGACAACCCCTCAGGCCGGTACCGACGCGGGCGGATTTGCAGTCCGCCGCGCCAGCACCAGGCCGAGCAGGAGGAGCGCCAGACCGGCCAGGATTTGCAGTCCCGCCGGTGTCGCCCCCTGGGGAAAACCGGTCATCTGCGCGCCGTGTGGCATGCGGTTGGGCGCCGCGCGCTGCTTCAGCTGCTGATCGTCGGGGCGCGCCGGCGTGCGGTCGACCGCGACGAAGCTGGTGTACTTCGTCACCAGTGTGTGCAGCGTTGCGACATCGATGATCTCCTTGCGCAGTTCCCCGCTGGTGCCCCCGGTGCGCTCCCGGTCCAGCAACGACGCGACCTTGTTGCGGGCCCACAGCGTGCCGACGCCGTTCGTGTCCGCTTCCGGCTGCGCGGCATGGGTGGGTCTCGCGCCACCCCCCTTCGCGGCCAGCGGCACGATGCGGCGTGCCCGCGCCGGCACCTCCACGGTGCGTTGCCAGGACTGTCCGTCCAGCATGCCGCGGATCTCGACCCGCGCGGGCAGTTGCACGAGACGCGCGGTCAGCACCAGCGGCTCGCCGAGGTAGAGGTCGCGCACGCGCTGCGGCCACACCTCCGCGCCGGGCAAGCCCCAGTCGACCTGCAGGTCGGTGGCCACCGGCGACTCGATCCTGCGGAAGAGGTCTTCCATGCGATCGCTCACCTCGTTCAGGTCGCTGATGAAGGTGGCCGTGCCGCGGCCGAACTGGGCAGCCTTCTCCATGAAGAAGGTGTTCGGCGCGGAGCCGATGCCGACCAGGAACAGGCGGCTGCCCCCGAGCTCCCGCTCGATGATGCCGAACAGGGCTTCCTCGTTGCCGATGCTGCCGTCGGTGATGAAGATCACCTGCCGCAGGTAGGATTCCGCAGCCGTGCCGCTGAGCGCGGCGCGCAACGGCTTCGCCATCTCGGTGCCCCCGTTGGCGCGCAGCCGTCCGACGAACTTGCGGGCGGACTCCAGGTTGCGGGTGGTCCCGTGCACGGGTTCGCGGAACAGGCGGCTGTAATCGGAATTGAATTCGATCACGTTGAAGCGGTCTTCCGGCCGCAGCCGCGCGAGCGCCAGCGTGAGCGACTCGCGGGCCTGGCGGATGGACGTGCCGGCCATGGAACCGGAGGTGTCGATCACGAAGATCACCTCGCGCGGCAGGTGCTTCACCGCGCGCGACTGCGGCGGCATGAGCATCAGCAACCCATAGTGTGCACCGTTCTTCCGCTCGGCGAAGAACGCGGCCTGCGGCTCCACACCGATGCGCGGTTTCCAGCGCAGGATGAAGTCGCGGTCCATCGGCGTGGTGTCGCCGGCCAGCTGGAAATGCACGGCGCCGCCCTCGTTCCGGGTCTGCAACCGGTGGTGCGGACTGACCACCTCCTGCAGTTCGAAGCCGGCGTCGATGCGGCCGCCGAGCTTCGCCATCTGCGTGTCCGGCGCCAGGCCGTAGGCCTGTGGCGGCGTGACGCGATCCGCGTCCGGAACCTCGTCGGTGGGCGCCGCCCAGCCCGTGGCCGAGACCGCGACGGTGCCCTGCCGGTCCGCCTCGGGCAGCGCCGCGCCGGGGATGTAACGCGGTGTGAGGGTCATCGGGAAACGCAGCGAGAAGCCGCCGTCCTGGTAGCGCAGTGTCTCGAGGTAGCGGATCTCCACCACCACCGTTTCGCCCGGTCCGAGATTCGCTACCGCGGTGGTGAAGAGGTTGGCGCGTTCCTGCGCGACCAGGCTGGCGCGCTTCCCGGCCTTCTTCGCCGCCTCGTAGGTCTTTCTCGCCTGCTCCTTCTCCTGGATCTCGCCGACGATGACACGCTCGCCGATCTTCATCTTCAGCGCGTTCACGGCCGCCATCTCCGGCAGCGGGAAGACGTAGATGCCCTCCAGCCAGTCGCTGCCGGGGTTGCGGAACTCCTGCCGGACCGTGACCTGCGCGACCAGTCCGCTGACCTGGAACTCAGCCTCGGTGTTCACCCGCGGCGCCTCGCGGAACAGGCCCGGCGTCGCGGTGCGGAACAGCAGGGTGCCGGTCCCGGCGTCCTCGAGCCGCACGGCATCACCATCACCACCACCCTCCTCCGCCCGCAGTGGGCCGGGCAGCAGTGCGAGGATCAGCACGCAGGCGAGAAGCAGCGACGCCCACGCCAGGTGGTGGTGCGGCGGGACGGTAGCGCGCGCCATGCGCCGGGGTGGACGGACATCCTGTGCTGTGGGTTCTCCGGGGGGCATGCCTGTTCTCCTTTGTTGTCTGGGCCGGGTGACAACCAGTCAACGCCGGAAATCGGGCAGACCCGGGCGGCTTCTGTGGAATTGACGTGAAACAAAGTGATAAATTGTGATCGCGCTGATGTTCGCGGCGTCACCTGCATACACTGCACGGACCCGCAGCCAACGAGGAAGCAGCGACATGGGACGGCAAATCGCCATCGTCGAGGACGAACCCGCCATCGGGGAGAACTACCGCGAGTTCCTGACGAGAAGCGGCTACACGGTGAACCTCTACGCCAGCCGCAAGGCGGCGCTGGACGCATTCGACCGACAGATGCCGGAACTGGCCATCATCGACGTCGGCCTCGGCGACGAACTGGAAGGCGGCTTCGACCTGTGCCGGGAGCTGCGCTCCAAGGCGGGACACCTGCCCATCATCTTCCTGACCGCGCGTGACAGCGATCTCGACGCGGTCTCCGGCTTCCGCGTCGGTGCGGACGACTACCTCTCCAAGGAGATCACGCAGGAACACCTGCTGGCGCGCATCATCGCGCTGTTCCGCCGCATGGACGCCTTCCGCGAACCCGATTCCGACGACGGCGAGGTGCTGCGGCGGGATCACCTCGCCCTCGACACGGCCCGCATGACGGCCACCTGGCGTGGCGAGATCGTCCACCTGACGCTGACGGAGTTCTGGATGGTGCACGCGCTGGTCCTGCACCCCGGTCACGTGAAAAGCCGCCAGCAGCTGATGGACGCAGCCAACGCGGTGCTGGACGACAACACGATCACCTCGCACATCAAGCGCATCCGCAAGAAGTTCTCGGAAGTCGATCCGGAATTCGCCGCCATCGAAACCAACTACGGTTTCGGTTACCGCTGGAACTCTGCGAAAGTCGGAGCGTGAGGCTACGCACCCAGCTCCTGTTCGTCGCCCTGCTGACGCTGGCCCTGCCGTGGGCGGGATGCCAGTACGTGCGGGAGATGGAGGGCATCCTGCGGGAAGGCCAGGAAGAGGCCCTGCTGGCCACCGCGCAGGCGATCAGCCACGTCCTGGCGAAAGAGCCGCACGCGCTCTACCGCCACCCCATCCACTTCCAGCAGCTCGGCGACACCGCGCTGGACGTGTACGCGCATCCGCTGACAACGGACATCGTGGTGGACGGCTTCGCCGACGACTGGCGCACCCTGCGCCACGAGTACGTCACCGAGCCGATGCGCTCACCGAAGGATCCCTTCCCCGCACTGTCGCCGGACGCCCGCCACGTGCGCTACCTTGCCCGCGTCCGCGCCCACCACC
>JBFKKR010000146.1:0-4280 GCA_041682035.1 Pseudomonadales bacterium
GATGAATCCTTTCACGGCTTCGGCGGCCGCCACAATGCGATCGATCAGAACGGCAATGATTTCCTGAATTACATCCAGGCGCAGAGTGTCGGTGGCGGACCGGCCTACCAGGGGGCGCTCGTCACGCAGGGCGAGGAGAAAGCGGAGACATACATGTTTCCCGGTGGCGCGGCTTCCGCCTATTACATCCATTCCCATTTCACCTCGACCGCCGGTTACGGCTTCTTCCTGGACCGTTTCGAACTGACCGGCTTCCGGTTCGGGGAGTTCGGGGCAGACCGCTGGCAGGCGTGGGCGGCGGGCGCGCAGATCGATTTCATGGTTGCGCCCGGGGACGTGCAAACCGCCGTCCGCAAGCTCTCCGCGATCAACGGCCGTCACCGTGCGCCGGCGGACGTGGCGCACCTCGGACCGGTCCTGTCCCGGGCCATCCGCGTGCTGGGACCGGAGGCGGATGACGCGCAGACCTACGCCGCCAAGGTGGAGGCGGACCTGGCGCGCATCCTGGATCCGGAGCGCGATTTCCCGGTGCGGGGGTACGCCTTCGAAGCGTGGGAGATCATGGACCGCGGCCAGGTCCGCAGCGTGATCGAACGCCTGCATGCAGCCGGGATCCGGGCCTACCTGTACAACCGCAACTATGTCGGTCTCGACCCGGCCAACACCGAGCGTCCCGAGACCTTCAACGAGGCGGTCGGGAAAGGATACGTTGCCCGGACGGCCGCGGGTACGCCGTACTTCATCGGCTCCACGTTCCTCGGCCTGGGCGCCGTGATCGACTTCACCAACCCGGCCGCGCGGGCGTGGTGGCAGGACCGCATCCGCGAAATGATCGAACTGGGTGCGGACGGTTTCATGCAGGATTTCGGCGAGAACGTGCAGGCCGACATGCATTTCCACGACGGTTCCACCGGCGCCACCATGCACAACCGCTACCCGAACCTGTTCCACCAGGCGACGCGCGAAGTGCTGGAGGAATACGAGGCCACGGACCCGGATGCTCGGGAGATCTTTTTCTGGACCCGCGGCGGATACTCGGGACGTGACGGGCAGGGCAGCGCCGGCTTCGAGAATTCCAACTTCCCCGGCGACGAGACCACCGACTGGAGCCGGTCCTCGGGGCTGGCCTCGGTGGCCACCGACATGCTGTCGCGGGCCGTGGGCGGATCGTACGGGTTCAACACCGACATCGGTGGCTATTGGGATTACCACGTCCCGCCCGCCGATGCGGAACTGTACGTGCGCTGGGCGCAGTGGGCGGCACTTTCGCCCGTCTTCCGCGTCCACAACAGCTCCAGCACCGGTGTGCAGATGCCCTGGTTCCACGGCGAGGACACGCTGGCGCTGTGGGCGGCGGCGGCCCGCCTGCATGTCGAGGCGGCGCCGTTGATCCAGCATCTCTGGCAGCTGGCTGCCGAGACGGGCATGCCGCCGACCCGCCCCCTCTGGCTGCAGTACCCGGAGGATCCGCGGGCCCGCGGTGAGGACCAGCAGTGGCTGCTCGGTGAGAACATCCTGGTGGCGCCGGTGGTCGAGCAGGGCGCCGTGACACGGCGCGTCTATTTCCCGGCAGGCACGTGGCGCGCCCCCTTCGACGGCCAGGTCTACGTCGGCCCGGGCGAGATCGAGGTGTCGGCGCCGCTGGAGCGCCTGCCGTGGTTTGTCCGTTGCGAATCACCCGGCGCGGGGGCCGCCGTGGTCTGTCCGAAAGATCCGTTCCGGGTGCCGGCTGCCGATGCAAGTGGCCGGCCGGAAGAAGCACGGCAATGAGTTTGCCCGCTGCCGGCCACAGGCTGCGGGCGCTGGCCCTGTTCGGCGCCGCACTGCTGCTGATGCCGGCGCCGGGCTGGGCCGATTCGTGCCGGGCCGGCGCCGCTGCGCTGGGTCAGAACTGGCTGGGTGCGTGGCTGTCCCCGCCGGGATATGCGACCGGCGCGTTCGCTGACCAGACCCTGCGGATGGTCATCAGTCCCCGCCACGACGGGAACGTCCTGCGCGTCGGGATCAGCAACCGGTTCGGGGAGCGCCCCGTCTCGTTTTCCAGCAGCTGGGTGGGACGCCAGTTTTACGAAGCCACGCTGGTGCCGGGCTCGGGCTGCCAGTTGACGTTCGGTGGCGCAGCCGGCGTGACCCTGGCGGCCGGCGAGGAGGTGTTCAGTGACCCCGTGCGCATGCCGGTGCGCGCCTTCGAGAACCTGCTGGTCAGTCTGCATGTGCGCGGGCCATCCGGCCCGGCGACCAGCCACGAACTGGCGCAGCAGTATTCCTACGTCGCGCCGGCGTCGGCCGGCGACCTGGCCGCGGCGGAGGCAGGGGATCGCTTCACCGCGCGCGTGGAGTCCTACCACTTCGTCCATGCGCTCCAGGTGGTGAGCGCCGGGGATCGCGCCACGGCCATCGTCACATTCGGGGATTCGATCACGGACGGCGCGGTTTTCACCGGCGGCACCGCGCTGGTGAAGGATCCCGCCGCGATGAACCGCAACGGTCGCTATCCGGATTTCCTGAAGCGGCGCCTGCAGGAGGCCGGACTGGACCGGTTTTCCGTGCTCAATGCCGGCATCGGCGGGAATCGCCTGCTGAGTGATGCGCTGCCGGGTTTCCCGGGGTCCGGCCCCAGCGGACTGTCCCGGCTGGATGCGGACGTGATCGCGCAGGCCGGCGCCAGCCACGTGATCATCCTGATCGGCACGAATGACCTGGGCATGGTGCCACCGGCGACGTCCGACCAGGTGATCGCCGGGTTGATCGAGATGACCCAACGGCTGCAGTCGGTCGGACTGAAAGTCATCCTCGGTACGCAGACGCCGTCCTACGGCTTCGTGAAGCTCGGCGGCCACGGCTCGCCCTGGGCGATCCGGTACCGCAATGAGATCAACCGGTGGGTCTGCGAGGAAGGGCCGAGGATCGCGGACGGCGTGGTCGATTTCCACGCCGCGCTGCGCGATCCGGAAAACCCGAACCGCATGCGGGCGGAGTACGACTCCGGCGACTTCCTGCATCCGAACCTCGCCGGCCTGAAGGCGATGGCGGCCGCCATCGACCTGTCCCTGTTCACGACGGGTGCGGGCGGCGGTTGCGATGCGCAGACGCCACGACTGGAGGATTCGCTGAATCCCGCCGCCCCGGAACGGTTCAATCCGCTGTAACTGATAAGTGATACGAAGCACGATGGTCACACTGAAAAAGCTGGTACACACACGGTTGGGCTGCTTCCTGCTCGCAGCGGCTCTGCTGAGCGGCAGCGCCACCGCCCTGGCAGCCCCCGACGACCCGGAATTCGAGTACGCCGGGGACACGGTCACCGAGAACGGATACCTGACCCTGAGCGACGGCACCCGTCTGCGCTATCACATGGAAAAGGTGGCGGCGGCGCCGCCCGGGCCCGTGCTGATGCAGTACGACGGGTACGATGCCGGCACCGGCAGCTATTTCAGCAACATCCCGGCCGTGAAAGCGCGCCTGATGCGCAGGGGCTACACCATCCTCGGCGTTTCGGTGCGCGGAACCGGCTGCTCGAGCGGCGCGTTCAGCCTGTTCGATCCGCAACGGGCGCTCGACGGCGCCGAAGCGGTGGAATGGGCCGCGGGCCATGCGTGGTCGGATGGCAACGTCGGCATGATCGGCTATTCCTACCCCGGCATCATGCAACTGTTCGTTGCCGCGCAGAGACCGCCCCACCTGCGCGCAATCGCCCCCTCGAACGTGATCTTCGACCTGTACCGGGATGTCGGCAGCCCGGGCGGCATTCCCAACGGGGCGTTCGCGAGCCTGTTCACCGTGCAGCAGGAAGCGCCCGGCCTGCTCGCGACCGGGGAAGCCCTGGACCAGGGCGACCCGGAGTGCGCCGCGAACCATGCCCGGAACCGGCTGGCGTACGAATCGTTCGTTGCCGAGGCCCTGATGAGCCCCTACATCGACGGACCCTTCCGGTGGCGCGAGCGCAGTCCCGCAACCACCGCCGCTGCTATCGACGTGCCGGTACTGAGCATCAATTACTGGCAGGACGAGCAGACCGGCTCGCGCATCGGCGGCCTGCTCGAAAAGGACGGTTTGCCGGAGGTCCTGGGAGTCGGCCGCAAGGGCAGGAACAACCGGACCTGGACCGTCTGGAGCAACGGCAACCACGACCTGACCTGGGACCATCCGCTCCATTCGGAAATGCTCATCGCCTTCTACGAGCACTACCTGCGCGGCGTGGACAACGGCTGGGAGCGCACGCCGCCCATCCAGCTGCTGCACGAGTTGAGTGCCTCGGCATCGGAACCGGCGTGGATCAC
>JBFKKR010000147.1:0-4179 GCA_041682035.1 Pseudomonadales bacterium
CCGGCGAAGCTGAGGATGGTCGCGTCACGTCCGGCTCCCTGAATCGTGATCCGGTTCAAGCGGTCGATGATGATCGGCGTGGTCAGGTGGTAGATGCCGGCCGCGAACTCGATCGTGTCGCCATGCCCCATGGCGCCCAGGGCGCCCTGCAGCTCCTGCTGGGCATTCACGCCGGGTTCGATCCGGTACGTGATGGCGAGTGCGGTTCCGGCTTGCAGCGCGAGAACCAGGGTCAGGATTCGTCCCAGCAGTGTTTTCATCGTCGTCGTCCGCTTCAGTGAAGATGATCAGTGTGCATCAGGGCCATCCGGCAGATGACCAGCCAAAAGTTAGGGGTTGCGCCCTTCCTTTTCCCATCCTAGACGAGCATAGCCAGTTTTTGACCAGGCAGTCGCCGGGGCCCCGGAGCATCACCCAAGGTCCGGGCAGCTTAAACCGGGGAACGGCCCGCCACCCGGTGGAATCGGGACCAGTTCCGGTCTTTTGGGGCCAATCCGGCCGCGGGCGGCCGTGCCAGGGGCCTGGATTCAGGACATAATCAGCGCCATCGGGGGGAGGCCAGTCGTGAATACTGTCGAAGGCAGGTTCTGCCGCGCGCTGGAGCAGACGGTCCGCCAGTTGGGGTGGGACCCGGTGCCCGTGGCGCCCGGGGACCGGCCTTCGCGGGAAGAGGCGGACGCCTACTGGGCGCAACTGCGGGAACGGGCCCCGCACCCCCTGTTCGCGATCGAAATCGGCCAGGGCCTGCAGAGCGGCCAGTTCGAAATCGGCGGCCTGCTGGTCATGAGCTGCGAGACCCTCGGCGAAGCACTGCGTACGCTGGTGGACTACCTGCCCATGTTCAGCGAGACAGCGGCTGCCGAACTCCGGCACGAAGACGGCCGGACGATGCTCCTGTACCAGCCGCACGAGCACGATTTCTGCCCGCGCGAAATGGAGATGGTGCTCAGCAGTGTCGTTTCGCTGGCGCGGTGGGCCACGGGAGGCCGGGCCGGGCCGGAACGGATCGAGTTCCGCCATGCGCCCGCCGACCAGGAGCAACGCTACACCGCCCTGCTGCACTGTGATGTACGGTTTCACCGCCCGTTCGATGGCATCGTCTTTCACGAAAAAACGCTTGATGTCCCGCTGGTGCAGGCCAACCCGGCGTTGCGCGACCGGCTGCGGGAACTCGCCGACGAAAAACTGGGGGAACTGGGCGGCGAGAGTGTGAGCGCCCGGGTCGCCTCGATGCTGCAACGGCAGCCGGACCTCAGCCGCGACCAGGTCGCCGACCGGCTCGGGATGAGCGCCCGTCACCTCGGACGTTGCCTGGCCGATGAGGGGCTGACGTTTCGCGGCATCCGCGACCGCGTACTGGAAAAACTGGCCCGCAACGCGCTGGCCAGGGGCCGGAATGTCTCCACCGTCGCCATCGACCTCGGCTTCAACGACGAGAGCGCCTTCACCAAGGCGTACCGGCGCTGGACCGGGGTGACGCCGTCGGAGTTCCAGGCGCGGCGGTAGGCGACCGGGCGGGCACGGCGCAGCCCGGGTGCGCCCCGACGCGCCTCGGATACGATGAAATGTTTCCGCCGGTGTGGCGGGCGCTGTCACGGACGCGATTTGCGCGCCTTCTTGTCCGCGTACATTTGCGCATCCGCCTCGCCGAGCACGTCGGCCAGTACGCCGTGCGGCGGACGCTGCGCCCAGCCGATCGAGACGCCGATGCCCGCCTCGTCCATGCGCTGCCGCAGGCGGCCGACGAGTTCGCGCGCCTGCTCGGCGGTGGACTCCACGGCCAGCACGGCGAACTCGTCCCCGCCCAGCCGCGCGACGACGTCCTCGCGCCGCACGGTGCTGCGGAGCACGCTGGCCGCGCTCACGATCAGGCGGTCTCCCGCCTCGTGCCCCTCGCTGTCGTTCACCCGCTTGAGATCATCCAGGTCGAGCGCCAGCACGCTGGCCGGATGCCCGTACCGTATGCAGCGTCGTTCCTCGGCCGCGGTCAGGTCGTCCCAGCCCCGCCGGTTGTACAGCCCGCTCAGTTCGTCGAGCTTGGAATCGGATACCGCCCGCTCCAGGTCGCGCTGGATGTCCTCGCGCTGCAGTTCCCCGTTCAGCACCGTGCCGAGCAGCTTGCACTCGTAGAGGATCTCCGGCAGGTCCGCCTCGATCACCTCGTTGCGGGGCTCCGGATCGATGGCGCAGATCGTCCCGAACAGGGAGCCGTCGGAACGGCAGATCGGGATGCCCAGGTAGCAGGCGATGTCCAGCGTGTCAGCGACCGGCGCCTCCTGGTAGACCGGCACGGCACCAACGTTGGCGGAGATCATCGGCCCGTAACCGGCCACCATGCGCGAGCAGAAGGAATCCGACCACGTATAGACGTCCCCGGCCTTCACGCCATAACCGCCGTCGGCGGCATTGAGCACGATCCAGTCCTCGCCGGAGACCCGGGTCATCATCGCCAGCCGGAAACCGTAACGCGAGCGCAACCGGCGGGTGAGATTGGACGCGGCGGACTCGAAGTCATCGAACGGGAGCACCGGCTTGAGGAACGTGTGCAGGGGCTGGACCGACGCCGGATCGGCGGCCACCTGCGCGAACCGGCTGATGATGGGCAGCAGCACGGAACCGCTCAGCGCATCCTTCGGCACGAAGGCCAGGCAGCCGTTGGCGATCAGTGCCTGGGTGCGATCATGCAGCAGCTCAGGTGGCGCACCGCTGAGAAGGATCTTGGGACGGGCATCGCCCTGGTCGATGAGATAGGCCAGGAAACTGCTGCCGCTGCGATAGCGGTCGCTGCCGGACAACCGGTTGTCCGCGATGAGCAGGTCGAACGGACGCTCCGCGAGACATTGCTCGGCCTGTGTTGTATCGGTGACCGACTCGATCTCGAAAGCGTAGCCGCGGACATCGGCCAGGCAGGCCTCGAGGAACTGGCGTTCTTCCGGATCGTCGTCAATGTGCAGAACACGCAGGGTTTTCATTGAACGTCACCGGGGATTTCCTGATGGAATTGTAACCCATGCCCGCCAAGGATCGTTTTCCGTGTCCCCCGGCAGCGAACCTTTTCACGCGCAACAAACGCCGGGCCCGCTGTAATGAAAGAGCCACAAAGCCCCTTTTTTCTTACCCGGGACACCGTCTGCACAACGTTCCGCAGGCATGGTTTACACGATCACCGCCGATGCAATCCCGCTGCAGGATTCCACGCGAGCCCCGGACCGGGACTCTTCACGGCACCCGTGCAACGGCCCGGTAACGGAGAACAGCTAGCGGGTTTTCCCGCGATCCGGCCGTAGGGAGATCCGTCCGGGGGGCACCGGCGCGATGGATTCGCGGCAGGGTTGATTCGCCATCTCACCGCAGGGCCTGGCCGGTGGACGTTCCTGGTCATCCTTCAGCACGCCGATCACCAGCCGGGAAGGATGCGCCCGGTCGTGCAGAATTTCGTTCCTCGCTGGTCCGGGATTGAAATAAGCGCCCCAGTCACCGGTGGTGCCCACCGGCGCATCCACGATCAGGCGCATCGCACTGCCGGCACGGAACCGGTGCGCGAACGGAAACACCTCGACGCGCATCAGCGTCGCCTCGCCCGCGGCCAGTTCCGCCGCGGCCCCCTCGGTGAACCGGTGGAAGGGCCGGGTGGGCGTCGAACGCGCCGGGTCGAGCGCCCGGTTCGAGGCACGCAGCCAGCCGCGCGCAACGTACATTTCCTGCCCGTCCGGGCGTACCTCGGTCAGGGTGACCTGCACGTCCGTATCGGTCGCGGTCGAACGCAGCCACAGGTCCACGCTGGCCGAACCGAGCAGCTGCACGTCCTCCGCCAGCGCGGGCGTCGTCCAGACCAGGCGCCCCACCGCCGGCGCGGGCATCCGCCAGAGCTGGTGAAACACGTCCGTTTCGCCGGGCAGCGGGTTGGTCACCGAGGACATCACCGGGTAGGCATAGCTGTCGGCGGTCTCGTCGACCGCGGGCGGCTCGCCGCGCAGCGTGCCTGCTTCCCGCAGGTAGAGCGTCGCAGGCGCCGGCTTCGGCAGTTTCCCGTGGGTCGTGATCCACGCCGGTTCCGATGCCGAGGCACTCAACTCGTGCAGCAGCTGGATGGGCGGCGTGCGCTCCCAGCCGTTGTCCACGCCGCGCAGGTAGTGCTCGTAGAAGGCGATGAGCATTTCCGAATGGAGCGGATGGTCC
>JBFKKR010000148.1:0-4115 GCA_041682035.1 Pseudomonadales bacterium
AATGGCCACCGTGAAGTTCCTCAACCAGTTTACCGAGACCCAGCAAGGCGCCGGCGAACGCGCGGCCGACAAGGCCTAAGGCAAAGACTCCGACATGAATCCGCGCTGGCGCCGACACCGGCTCCGCCAGGAGCCGGCGGAGATGAACATCACCGCCTTCATGAACCTGATGGTGATCCTGGTCCCCTTCCTGCTGATCACGGCCGTGTTCTCGCGTCTGGCGATCCTGGAGCTCAACCTGCCGAGCCCGAGCACCGAGCCCAGCGAGGAAGAGCCCAAGCAGCAGCTCACCATCACGGTGCGGGAGACCGGCATTACCGTCAGCGACCGCGACGGCGTGATCAAACCCATTCCCAAGCTTGCCGGCGAACACAACCTGCCCGCCCTGACCGACCTGATGATCCTGATCAAGGACAAGGTGCCGCATGAAATCAGCGCCACCTTGCTGCTGGAACCGCAGATCGAATACGACACGGTGATCCAGGTGATGGACGCCGTGCGCCTGGCCACAGCGGAACATACCGGCGACACCAAGGACCGTCAGCTGTTCCCGGCCATCGCACTGGGTGACGCGCCGGCGGCCGCCGGCGCTGGAGGGACACAGTGAAGCAGACCCGCCGTGCTCACCGCATGGAACTGCGCGCCGCCCGCAAGTCGAGGGTGGCGCCGATGAACATGGTGTCCCTGATGGACATCTTCACCATCCTCGTGTTTTTCCTGCTGGCCCAGTCCTCCGCGGTCGAAGTGCTGCCCAATACGGACAAGCTGGAGCTGCCGGAATCGCTGGCCGAGGAACGCGCCCGGGAAACCGTGCTGGTCATGATCACGCACGATGACATCCTGGTGAACGGCCGTGCCGCGATGCCGACAGCCGAGGCCATGACGGCCGATGCGGATGGCATGCAGCGCCTGAAGCGGGTGCTGGAGGAGCAGGCCCAGCGGGTGGTGCGCGTCGGCGACGCGGATGAGCGCGATCGCGGCGAGGTCACCATCATGGCCGACCGCAGCCTGCCCTACGCCCTGATCAAGAAGGTGATGCTGGCCTGCACCCAGGCCAACTACGGCCTGCTGTCCTTTGCCGTTCTGCAGAAAGACCAGACCACCGTGCAACTGGGAGCCGGTGAATGAGCACGATCGCCTTCTCCCGCAACAGCTGGGCGGAGCTGGAGCGCGATGAAGCCCGCTTTCATCGCACCCTGCTGCTGGTCGCCCTGCCCTTCATCATCCTGGGCATCATCATCCCGCTGTGGGAACTGACGGGCCTCAAGGAAGGCGGCGGCGAGGAACTGTCCGACCGCTATGCCCAGCTGCTCATGCAGTCCGCGGCCCGGCAGGAAAAACCGGCCCCGGAACCCGAACCCGTGGTTGAGGAGAAGGCTGAGGAACCCGAACCGGAACCCGAGGCGGAGCCCGAGCCGAAGCCGGAACCGGAGAAACCGGCCGAGAAACCCCAGCCGAAGCCCGAACCGAAACCGCAGGTCGACGCGCGCGAGCAGGCTCGCCAGAACGTCGAGAAGAAATTCAAGAGCGCTTTCAACGCGCTGGACTCGCTCCGCGAGAAGGCACCGGTGGTCACCGCCAACAACCGGCCGCTGACCCAGGCCTCCAGCGCCAGCGAGGAAGCCGCCCCGACCAGCAGCGGCGTGCTGACCTCGGACCTGTCGCGTGGCAGCGGCGGCGTCAGCGCGGCCCCCACCCGTAGCGCCAACGCGGGCAGCACCAGCCTGCGTGGGCGTCAGAGCACCCAGGTCGACAGCGTCATCGCAGCCAGTGGCGGATCCGGCGCCGACACCAGCCAGGCCGGCTTCGGAGGCGATTCGCGCCTGCAGGGCCGCTCGCTGGAAGAAATCCAGGTGGTGATGGACCGCAACAAGAGCGGCCTGTATTCACTCTACAACCGGGCGCTGCGCCGCGACGCCACCCTGCAGGGCAAGGTGGTGCTGCAGATCACGATCTCCCCGTCGGGCGCCGTCACCAACTGCGTCGTCGTCTCCAGCGAACTGGGTGACAAGGAACTGGAGGACCGCATCGTCCGTCGCGTCCAGCTGATCAATTTCGGCCCCAAGGACGTGTCGGAGATGACGATCAAGTACCCGATTCACTTCATTCCAAGCTGAGCCCGGCCTGAACCGCCACGGCGCTCGCACGCGTGCGCCCAGCGGCACCGAGCTGCCTGACGCCTTCCCCGCTGATGCGCTCGGTGACGCCCCGGACGGACGCCGGGTGCGGGCAGTCGCCGCAGACACCCGGCTGCGTCGGCCGATCTGCCGCCCGGTGCGGGTGCGCCGATCGTCGGCCGCCGGCCCGGAGACACTCCGCCCCTTGGGGCGGAATGTCCGACCAAGCGGATCTGCGCAGCCGATCAGAGCACGGGCTTGGGCTGTGAGGCTTCGTTGAGCTGCTGTTCGTAGGCGTCCACGCTCCACTCACGTCCCAGGAATTCACGCACGAGTTCCGCCGCCGGTTGTGACGCCCCCGGGGCCAGAACCGCCTCGCGGTAACGCTGCGCGGTTTCCGCATCCCGCAGGCCATTGGCCTCGAAGCGACTGAACAGATCGGTGGCGATCGCAAGCGACCACTGGTAGGTGTAGTAGAAGGCCGAATAGCCGTCCAGGTGACCGAAATTGGCGTACTGGTGCACCTCCGGCAAGCGGGCCAGCAGTCCGAAGCGTTGCTCCATCTCGTCCCACATGGCCTTGAAATCCACCTGCTCGGGCGGCCTGTTGTAGTAGTTCAGCGAGACATTGGCGTAGGTCAGCTGACGCATCGTGCCCATGCCCAGCCCGACATTGCGCGCGGCGATCATCTTGTCCACGAGCGGGCGTGGTATCACCTGGCCCTGCTTGTTGCGCGCGAACTTGGCCAGGGTGTCGTAATCCCACACCCACTCTTCCAGCATCTGGGAAGGGGCTTCGACGAAGTCCCACTCCAGTTCGTGCATGGCCAGTTCCTGGAAGTCCGGCTGGGCCGAGAACAGCATGTGGATCAGGTGACCGAACTCGTGCAGGAAGGTCTCCACCTGGCCGTGTTCCATCAGACCGGTATCGTGTCCGCCAGCCGGGAAATTGCACATCAGCGCCGCGATGGGCACGCCCTGACTGGTGGGCCCGAGACGGATCGGAAAGGCCGCCGCGTGGCTGTATTTGCCATCACGCGGATGCATGTCCAGGTAGAAACGGCCGATCAGCTCGCCATCCTGATACAGGGCATGCGCGGTGACGCTGTCGTGCCAGAGAGGCGCGTCCTCCCAGGGCCGGATCTCGACGGCGAACAGATCCTGGATCAGCGTGATGATGCCGTCACGTACATTGTCATAGGCGAAATACTGGCGTACCTCCTGGGAATCCAG
Source organism: Pseudomonadales bacterium (assembly GCA_041682035.1). Lineage (GTDB taxonomy): Bacteria > Pseudomonadota > Gammaproteobacteria > Pseudomonadales > JBFGWM01 > JBFJWR01. Next base: position 3,350 of record JBFKKR010000148.1, read on the forward strand.
CGCGTAGCTGGTGCGACGCAGGCGCTCCTGCAGGTAGCTGCTGCTCCATTCCGGCACCGCGTCGGCCTTCGGCCGGATCTGTCGCAGGGTGGCCAGCAGCTCGCCGTACTCGACCTCGGCCGCCGGGCGGGCCGCGCGCGCCAGACGGTCGAGGAAAGCCTGAGCCTGCGCCGGATCTCCCGCCATCTTGTTGGCCAGGGCGTACTCCGCCCAGTTCTCGTAACCGAGCAGGCCGGCGAACTCGTGGCGCTTTTCCAGCAGCGCGCGCAGGGTGGGCACGCTGTCGGGATAGCCGCGGTTGCGGAACATCTGCAGCACATCGCGACGCAAAGTATCGCTGTGGGCGTAATTCAGGATGGGATAGACATCCGGGTAGGCGGTGCTGATCTCCACCTTGCCCTGAGCATCGGGCTTGCGCGCCGCGATGTAATCGGCCGGCAGGCCGGCCAGGGCGGCGGGCTCCACCGTCATGGTCTGACGCGCCTCGCGCAGGGCCTTGCCCCATTGCAGGCTGAGTTCGGTCAGCTCGGTATTCAGGGCCTCGATCCGGGCGCGGGTCGCGGCATCCTTGTCCACCCCGCTGCGCCGGAACTCCTCCAGCACCTGCTCGAGCAGGAAGGCGTCCCGCGACGACAGCGCCGACGGATCAATGCTGTGCAGTCGGTCAAACACCGGCCGGGACAGCGAGATGCTGGCCTGCAGATCGGACATCTTCTGCTGGCAGGCGTCTCCGGCCTCGCGCAGCGCCGGGTCCGGATGCGCCTCC
>JBFKKR010000149.1:0-3931 GCA_041682035.1 Pseudomonadales bacterium
AACTGCTGGCTGCGAACCTGCTGCGCGTGACCGGCAACCTGGAGATGCGCGACGGTGTCATTCACGTGATCGCCGGGCGTTGCGAGGACCTGTCGCACCTGCTCGGCAACCTGGAAATCCATTCGCGGAATTTCCACTAGCGGGCCCGGACAGCACGCTGCCGGCGCTCACGCCGGGAACGGAATCACGTAGAAGAGCACGGCGAAAAAGTGCAGCACGCTGCCGGCGAGCACGAACCCGTGCCAGACCGCGTGACTGTAGGGCAGGCTCTCCCAGAGAAAGAACACCACGCCGCCCGTATAGGCAAGCCCACCGAGCACCATCAGCCAGAGCCCGCCCGTGGGCACCATCTCCACGAACGGCCCGATGATCAGCAACACCATCCAGCCCATGCCGAGATAGATGGCGGTGGACAGGCCAAGGAATCTTCCGGTGAAGAAGATCTTGAAGCCGACGCCAGCGAACGCCATCACCCAGATGGCTGCGAACATCGCCAGCCCGAAGCTGTCGCGGAACGTGACCAGCAGGAAGGGGGAATAGGTGCCGGCGATCAGCAGGTAGATGGCGCAGTGATCGAGGATGTGCAGGACCCGCTTCACCTGCGGATGGGTCACCGCGTGGTACAGGGTCGAGATCATGTAGAGCAGGATCAGCGTGGCGCCGAAGATGCTGCTGGACAGCACGTGCCAGCCGTCCCCGTACAGCATGGAAAAGCCGACCAGGATGGCGAGCCCGGCGATGCTCGCGACCGCACCGATCCCGTGGGTGACGGCATGCGTCACCTCCTCCCGGAGGGAGTAGCGGTCGGGGGTCCGCGCCTCCCCGGGCACCGGCCGGTTCTCGGATTCGCTCATCAGGCCAGTCTAGCGGTAATCACGCTGCCGGCCATGCGCCGCGCCGGTGAGCACTGGAGCAGCAGCGGCGCCCATCGGTCGGGATGGTAGAGTAGCCACGACACCGGAAAGGAAATCCCCGTGCATAAAGCTCTTCTCCTCCCCGCCATCCTGATCCTGGCCGCCATCGGCACGGGCGCATACTGGTACCTGGTGGTCAGGCCGGCGCAGATCGACATTCCGGAGCAATCGACCCTGTTCGCACCGGACAGTTGCGGCTTCAAGGTGCGCATGGCGGGCAGCCCGGCGACCCGCAGGCAGATGCGGGGCGAGTTGCCGGTCGAGATCGCCACGCTGCAACTGCCCAACAGCGGCGCCGTGAAGGTCAGCTGCGGACCATACATCGTGCTGGACGAACAGGCTTTCGAGTCGCACCTGCTCAAGCAGATGCAGCGGGCCGCGAAAATTGCCGGACTGAAACAGGTTGAAACGCAGGTGACGCGCGAGGGCGACGGCCTGAGCGCCTACTACGAGGGCGTGAAGGGCGAGGCAGAACTGGCCGTGGTCATCCGTTCGGAAACGCGCGTGGAGCGACAGCATTTCGTGGAAATCCTCCACGTCATGCCGGCAGCGAAATTCAACGCGGCAAACCGCTCCCGGCTGGCGCGCATCGAGCCCTGAGGCGGGTCAGGATTCACGCAGAAAGGCCAGCACCTCCCGGCGGAAGTCTTCTGCCTGTTCGCAATGCGGAAAGTGTCCTGCCTGCTCGAATGTCACGAGGCGGTAGGGCCCGTCGAACGCCGCGGGCGCGGCATCGAACAGCGCCATGTCAAGCGCACCGTCACTTGCACCGGCAAAGGCCAGCGTCGGCACCTTCGTCTTCGCACGGTAGATTTTCTGCTTGTCGCGGTCATTCGCATCCCGGAACAGCGACGTGTAGTAACCGATGGCCGCCTCCAGCCGGCCCGGCTTGCGCAGGCCCTGCTTCACCTGCGCAATGTTGGCGGATGGATCCGCCCAGTTGGGCGCCCAGTACGCGTACAGGTAATCGATATAGGCAAGGTCGTTCCTGCGCGCGTACCAGCGGCCATAGGCGCCGGTCTGGAACAGGATGAAGTGCGGCGCCTTGCGGAACAGCTTCAGCGACGGTTTGATCACGCGCGGATGGGGGATGGCTTCCGTCACCAGCCGTTCCACCCGGTCCGGCGCCAGGTTCGCCATGCAATAGGCCACCGACGCGCCCCAGTCATGGCCGATCACGCGGGCGGTCTCCTCGCCCAGCGCATCCATGAGGCCCAGCGCGTCCCGCGCCAGCGTCAGCACCGAGTAGTCGCCGTCTGCCGGCATGCCGCTCGGATCGTAGCCACGCTGAAACAACGCCACCGCGCGGAAGCCGGCGCCGGCCAGCGCCTGCATGAGCGGCTGCCAGGTGTGCGCGGTGTCCGGAAAGCCATGGAGCATGAGGACCAGCGGACCCGAGCCCGTTTCCAGGTAGGCCAGTTCCAGACCGTTGACGTTCTGACGTTGAATCTCCATGGAGTGCACCGGGCGGCCGCGGGAACCTTCCCAGTTAAGCAGCGCCCCGCCGGACACGCCACGAATCACCACGCGGCCTCCTCATCTACACTTTCCGGGGAGAGTTGGTCCCAGCCATGGATGGCCGGGCGGTCGAGGGAGTCACATGGAAGCCATGACAGATGCCACCGGCCCGGAGCAGTCGCCCGTGCTGCGGAAACGGGATGTCATCCCACCGCTGTTGGGCGCCGCGCTGCTGCTTCTCACGGACGGCTACCTGCTGCTGCCCGGCATCGGCCTGCTGCTCGCCAGTCTGATGGTGCTGGCCAGCCTGTTCGCCCTGCTCGGCAAGCAGTTCCGCGGCCGCGGCGGCCGGGCCAAGGCCGGCTTCAAGCTGGCCGTGTATGCCCTCTGCCTGGCCGGCATCTACCTGCTGCACGCGGTGCACCGCGCCGATGCCAAGATCAACGCCATGCCCATCATCGCGGCGGCCGACCAGTACCGCCTGGCCGAGGGGCACTACCCGCAGAACCTTGATCAGCTGGTGCCCGGTTACCTCCCTTCCCTGCCGCGGGCCACCTGGCGACTGAACCCGGGCCGTTACCATCTCGACGTGGACCAGAAAACCGGCGAGGCGGAACTCTGGTGGCCGGCGCACCTGCGTATCGCACTGACCTATAATTTCCGTAACGGGACCTGGCGCGACGTCACCTGGGATTGAGACCAACGGACAACTTGATTCCGGAGCCCGGGGAGGGATACTAGGAACCCTGGCAACACGATCTGGAGCATTTCTGTTGGGCGACATTCAGGAGGTCAAGTGCTCGGTCGATGGCCTCGTGCGCGGTATGCACGTGTGCCGGCTCGACCGGCCCTGGATCGAGACCCCGTTCATGCTCGCCGGCTTCACCATCACCTCCGATGAAGAAATCGAGCTGCTGAAGAAATACTGCCAGCACGTGTACCTGGACGTGGAAATCGGCATCGCGCCAGAGCCGGAACACTGGGTGTCCAAGACCAACCGGCTGCCACTGATCACTGTCGAGGAGGAGCAGCCGCCCGCGCGCCGCGGCCAGCCTGCCGACAAGGAGAGGAGCCGGCAGAACCGCTACGACCAGTACCGGCAACGCGACTACGAGACCCAGACCAGCTTCACCGAGGAACTGGACACGGCCCGGATCGTGCACAAGCAACTGCACAACCAGACCGAGCGCCTGCTCGCCGACCTGCAGTCGGGACACAAACTGGACTTCGATGCGTTGCGCGACAACGTCTACGACACCGTGGAGAGCATCATCCGCAATCCGTCCGCGCTGATGCTGCTGGTGCAGCTGGAAAAATCCGACCGTTACTCCTACAGCCACGCGCTGGGCACCTCGGTCTGGTGCGCCGAGTTCGGCCGTCACCTCGGGCTGGAGAAATCGGAGATCCAGGAACTGGCGCTGGGCGGCCTGCTGCTGGACGTCGGCAAGACCAAGCTGCCGCAGGATCTCTTCACGAAAACCGATTTCAACGGAAAGGACCGCGAACTGATCCGGACCCACGTCGCCCGCAGTCTCGACATCCTCGTCGAGACCGGCAAT
>JBFKKR010000150.1:0-3918 GCA_041682035.1 Pseudomonadales bacterium
GCGCAGCAGTTCCACCCGGTAGCCGTAGATGCCGATGTGCCGCATCCAGCGCCAGCCGCCCGGCAGTTCCGGTGCGCCCGCGGCGAAGGCATCCCGCGCCCAGGGAATGGGCGCGCGGGAGAAATACAGCGCCATGCCGTTGCAGTCGGCGATGACCTTCACGATGTTCGGGTTGTTCACGTCCTGCAGGGATTCCAGCGGCTCGCACAGGGTGGACACGCCCGCCTCCGGATGCGCCGCCAGGTTGGCCGCGACCTGCCGGATCAGCGCCGGTGGCATGCGCGGCTCGTCACCCTGCACGTTGACGACGATGCAGTCCGGCGCCAGTTCCAGCCTGCGGGTCACCTCCTCCAGGCGATCGGTGCCGGAGGGGTGATCCGGGGAGGTCATGCAGACCTCCGCGCCGAAGCCTGCACAGGCATCCGCGATACGCGGGTCGTCGGTGGCCACCACCACGCGTTCGGCGTCGCTGCGCCGGCACTGCTCCCAGACCCGCTGGATCATCGGCTTGCCGCAGATATCCAGCAACGGCTTGCCGGGCAGGCGGGTGGAACCGTAGCGCGCCGGCACCACCACGACGAAACCGGCGGAATCAGCCACCGGCGGCCTCCGGCAGTTCGTCGACCGGGACATTGCGCGCCTCGCCTTCCAGCATCACCGGGATGTCGTTGCGGATCGGGAACGCGAGCGCATCCGCCCGGCAGACCAGTTCCTGCTTTTCCCGGTCGTAATGCAGCGGCCCCTTGCAGAGTGGACAGGCAAGTATGCTCACCAGTTTCTTATCCAGCACGTCGACCCTCCGTTCTCGTGTCCAGTTGCAGCCGGGCGCGTTCCAGCAGGTTCAGCAGCGACTGCACGAACCCTTCCTCGAAGGTGGCGCTCACCGGCAGGTACCACAGCCGCCCGGCATCGAGTTCACGGCATTTTACGGCATCCTTCTCGGTCATGACGACCGGCAGCCCGTCCCCGAAGGCCACGTCCTGCGCAGTGAAGGCGTGGTGATCGGGAAAGGGGTGCTCGATGACGGCGTAACCGAGTTTGCGCAGCGTGGCGAAGAACCGGCCCGGGTTGCCGATACCGGCGACGGCATGCACTTGTCCGGATGCGGGCGGGTCACCGCGGGTCGCCGGGCCCACGGGCCGCAGCGCGCCCGGTTCCAGGCGCATGGTGTGGGCGGCGCGCGGAAAGACCTCAGCGGTCTCGCCGTTGGTCACGATCAGCTGTACCTCGCGCAGGCGGCGCACCGGCTCACGCAGCGGCCCGACCGGCAGGCAGCGGCCGTTGCCGAGCGCGCGCACCCCGTCGATCACGACGATCTCGATGTCGCGCTGCAGGGCGTAGTGCTGCAGGCCGTCGTCGCTGATGACAAGATCGCAGTCGCTTTCCTGCAGCAGCCTGCGCACGGCGCGCGGCCGGTCCGGATCCACCACCAGCGGACAGCCGGTCCGCTGCACCAGCAGCACCGGCTCGTCGCCGGCAATATCCGGCGGCGTGTCCGGACCGACCAGGCAGGGGTACGCCGGCGCGCGCCCGCCGTAACCACGACTGACCACGCCGGGCCGGAAACCGGCGCGGCGCAGTTCCTCGACCAGCCAGGCCACCAGCGGCGTCTTGCCGGTACCGCCCACGGTGATGTTGCCGACGATGATCACCGGCACGGGGGCCCGATAGGATTCGGTACGACCAGCAAGGAACGCATTTCTGCGACGCGCGACGATCGCCCGGTAAAGCCACTCCAGCGGCGCCAGCAGGCGAATCCAGGCAGCCGTCCCGCCGTACCAGGCCTGCTCGATCACGCGCACGGAATCAGGACGACCCCGGCTCTTCCGCGGGCGGCTCCCCGGACTCCGCCTCTTCCTCGCGGAACTGCATGCGGTGCAGGGCCGCGTAGTGGCCGTCCCGTTCCAGCAGTTCCTCGTGCCGGCCCGCTTCGACGATGCGGCCCTGGTCGAGCACCATGATGCGGTCCGCCGCCTCGATGGTGGACAGCCGGTGCGCGATCACCAGCGTGGTGCGCCCTTCCATGACGGCCTCCAGCGCGGACTGGATGTGGCGCTCTGACTCGGTATCGAGCGCGGAGGTGGCCTCGTCGAGGATCAGCACCGGCGCATCCTTCAGGATGGCACGCGCGATCGCCAGCCGCTGGCGCTGGCCGCCGGACAGCAGCACGCCGTTCTCGCCGACCAGCGTCTGCAGGCCTTTGGGCATCTTGTCGATGAACTCCATGGCGTGCGCGGCGGTGGCCGCCGCGACGATGCGCTCCTCGCTGACCCCGGCCATCTCGCCATAGGCCATGTTCGCCGCCAGCGTGTCGTTGAACAGCGTCACGTGCTGCGTCACCAGCGCGATGTGCTTGCGCAGGTTCGCCAGCGAGTATTCCTGCAGCGGCTTGCCGTCGAGCAGGATCTCGCCCTCGGTGTTGTTGTAGAAGCGCGGCAGCAGGCTGACCAGGGTGGTCTTGCCGCTGCCGCTCCTGCCCACCAGCGCGACGGTCTCTCCCGCCGCCACCTTGAACGAAAGGTCGTGCAGCACCGGGTCCGAATCCTCGGCGTAGGCGAAGCTGACATTGCGGAATTCCAGTTCCCCTTGCACGCGGTCCACTGCGTAGGTGCCTTTGTCCTCCTCCTGTTTCGAATCCAGCAGTTCGAAGATGCTGAGCGAGGCGGCGATGCCCTTCTGGATGGTGGCGTTCACCTCGGTCAGCTGGCGCGTCGGCTTGGCCAGCATGCCGGCGGCGGTCAGGAACGCGATGAACTGGCCGGGCGTGATGTCGGCGAGGATGTCCGGGTGCAGCGCCAGCCACACCAGCAACCCCATGGCGAAGGAGACGATGAGCTGGATCACCGGCGTGCTGATCGCCGAGGTCAGGACCATCTTCATGCTCTGCGCCAGGTTCGATTCGGCGGCCGCGCTGAAGCGCCGCTTCTCGTACTCCTCGCCACCGAACGTGCGCACGACGCGGTAGCCGTTGATCGCTTCGGAGGCGACGTGGGTGACGTCCCCCATCGAGTGCTGGATCCTTCGGCTCAGGCGCCGGAAACGCTTGCTGGCGTAGCTCACCACGCCGCCGATGAGCGGGCCGACCAGCAGGAACACCAGCGACAGGCGCCAGTTCAGGTAGAACAGGTAGCCGAGCAGGATGAGCACGGTGAACCCCTCCCGCACGATCACCTTCAGCGCGTCCGTCGCCGCGCCGGTCACCTGCTCGACGTTGTAGGTGACCTTGGAGATGGTGTACCCGGAATTGTTGCCGTCGAAATAGACGCTCGGCAGCTTCATCAGGTGATTGAACATCTCGGTACGCAGCTGGAACACCACGCTGCGCGCGACCAGCGCGATGTAGTAGTTGCCCATGAACGAGCCGACCCCGCGCACCAGGAAGATGCCCACCAGCGCGGCCGGGATCGCCACGCGGGAGATCTCGCCACCCTTCCCGATGATGTCGACGATGTACTCCATCAGGCGTACGAATGCCGCCTGCGTGGACGCGTAGATGATGAACCCGGCGATGCTGAGCAGGAAGATCGGGAGGTGCGGCCGGACGTAGCCGAGCAGGCGCTTGTAGACCTCCCACCCGGTCACGTCGCGATCGATTGCAGGGGTCGGCAGCGGGGGTTCAACCATGCGCGGTTCCGTCCAGATCCAGGTTCCCGGGGCGGCCGGAACGCATGCCCCGGCACCGCAACCAGTATAGGGCAAGGAACGGGGATATCAGGGGCGGTGGGCGCGGGCGGTATCCGTGCGCGCAGGCCTCAGGGCGCCGCCTGCACCGTGGTGATCCGCATGCGTGCGAAACCGAGCCGGCCGGCGATGTCCATGACCGTCACCACGGACTGGTGCGTGGCGCTGGCGTCCGCCGAGATCACCAGCGGCAGGCCGTAGTCCCCGGCCGCGACCTCTTCCAGGGCGACGCGCACC
>JBFKKR010000151.1:0-3906 GCA_041682035.1 Pseudomonadales bacterium
AACGGCATGGCGCTGTATTTCTCCCGCGCGCCCATTCCCTGGGCGCGGGATGCCTTCGCCGCGGGCGCACCGGAACTGCCGGGCGGCTGGCGCTGGATGCGGCACATCGGCATCTACGGCTACCGGGTGGAACTGCTGCGCGAATTCGTGCGCTGGCAGGCCTGCGCGCTGGAAGGGGTCGAATGCCTGGAGCAGCTGCGTGTGCTGTTCAACGGCCGGCATATCCACGTCGACGCCGCGGTCGAGATGGCGCCGGGCGGTGTCGACACGCAGGCGGATCTGGAGCGGGTCCGGGCCGGTTACCGGGACTGATCCGCCCATGACGGTCCGGGTCCTGTTCGTCTGCCTCGGGAACATCTGCCGGTCGCCGACGGCGCACGCGGTGTTCGAACGGCTCGTGGACGCCGAGGGGCTGTCGCAGCATATCGAGGTCGACTCCGCCGGCACCGGCGCCTGGCACGTCGGCCAGCCACCGGACGAGCGCGCCGTGGCGGCCGCGAAGGTGCGCGGTTACCGCATGGCGCACCTGCGGGCGCGGCAGGTGGACCCGGCCGACCTGGAAGCGTTCGACTACGTGCTGGCCATGGACCGCAGCAACCTGGAGCACCTGCGCGCCCTGTGTCCGCGTGGTCTGCACGAACGCATCGGCCTGTTTCTCTCCCATGCCGACTGCCAGGAGGACGAAGTGCCTGATCCATACTACGGCGGGCAGGACGGCTTCGGGCTGGTGCTGGATCTCGTCGAGTCGGCCGCGGCCGGGTTGCTGCGGGACATTCGCGCGAGCGGAAAACTGGACCGGTGAGCACGCCCGCGGGGATCGTCGCGGAGCACCCGCTGCAGGCGCTGAACACGCTGCGACTGCCCTGCGTCGCCGAGTACTTCGCGCCGGTTGCCTCGCTGGCGGAGTTGCAGCAGTGCCTCGCGCTCGCGCGCGCCCGGGGCTGGCCTGTCACCGTGCTCGGAGGCGGCAGCAACGTGGTGCTGCCGGAGCGCATGGAGGGGCTGGTGATCGCCAACCGGATCGCCGGCAGGGAACTGCTGTCCGGTGCCGGCGCCGAGGCCGTGCTGCGGGTGGGCGCCGGCGGGAACTGGCACGAACTGGTCCGCTTCACGCTGGCGCAGGGCTGGTGCGGGCTGGAGAACCTCTCGCTGATTCCCGGTAATGCCGGCGCTGCGCCGATCCAGAACATCGGCGCCTACGGCGTGGAACTGGCTGAGCAATTCGTGGAACTGGACGCCTGCCGGGTGACGGACGGCGCCGTGCGCACATTTTCCCTGCGCGACTGTGAATTCGGTTACCGGGACAGCGTCTTCAAGCGCGACTGCCGCGACGCGTACGTCATCGTCTCCATCACCCTGCGCCTGGGCACCGGCGACCGCGTGAAAACCGACTATGCGGAACTGGCGCGGGAACTGGAACAGGCGGGACTGGAGAAACCGACGCCGCTGCAGGTCAGCGACGCGGTGATCCGCATCCGCTCGCGCAAGCTGCCCGACCCGGCCGAAATCGGCAATGCCGGCAGTTTCTTCAAGAACCCGGTCATCAGCGAGGCGCACTTCCTGCGCCTGCAGGAAAGCGAGCCCGGCATCGTCGGTCACCGGCAGCCATCGGGGGAGTACAAGGTCGCGGCCGGCTGGCTGATCGACCGCGCCGGCTGGAAAGGCCACCGGGACGGGGCCGTGGGCGTGCACGACCGCCAGGCCCTGGTTCTCGTGCATGATGGCACCGGCGCCGCGCACGACCTGCTGCGACTGGCCGCGGCAGTACGGGCGGATATCTCGATGCGATTCGGCATCGAACTGGAGATCGAGCCGCGCGTGTACGCGTGACGGGCCGCCGCGCTCAGTTACGGGCGCCGGCCGCGCGCCCGGCTGGCCGGTATTTCCGTTGCAGGAATTCCAGGACGCTGGCGCTGAACGCATCGTTCACGTCGCCCGCCACCATGTGCGACGCGCCCTGCAGGTCGAGGTATTCCGAATCCGGCACCATCTCCAGGAAGGCGCGCGCGCCTGCCTCGCTGATGACGTCGCTCATTTGGCCACGCACGAGCAGGGTGGGGATGCGCAGTGAGCGCGCGGCGGCCTCGTAGTCGCCGTTCTCCATGCGGTCGCTCTGCACCGCCGGCGCCATCACGCGGGGGTCCCAGTGCCAGACGTAGCGGCCGTCCTCGCGCAGGCGCAGGTTCTTGCGCAGTCCCTCCGGTGATCTCGGCCGCGGCCGGTGCGGCAGGTAGGATGCCACGTACTCGGCGGCCTCCTCGATGCTGGCGAATCCATCGGGGCGGCCGCGCATGAAACGGATGACGCGCTCCACCCCGGACGTCTCCATCCGCGGCGCGATGTCCACCAGTACCAGGCAGGACAGCGGACGATGCCGGGCCTGCAGGCCCAGGCCCAGCAGGCCGCCGAGCGAGGCACCCACCCAGGCCACCGGTCCTTCCAGTTGCCGGCAGACCTGGTGCATGTCCGCGACCATGCGCTGGCCGCCGTAGCAGCCATCCGCGTACCAGTCGCTGTCACCGTGTCCCGGCAGATCGACGGTGATGCCATGAAAGCCGGCTTCTGCCAGCCGGCGCGCCGTCGCCCCCCAGGCGTGCCGGGTCTGCCCGCCGCCGTGGGCGCAGACGACCGCCGGTGCGGCCGGGTCGCCCCAACCCTCGGCGGCGATGCGGCTGCCCGTCACGGAAGTGAACGACAGTGGCTGGCTTTGCATACGGTCTCCCGCGACGACTGGAGCAACCTAACGTTAGTTAGATTCTATCCGCCGGTATGGGGGTGGCGTCAAACGGGGGCGCGTGGTGGACCGGTCGGCCGAAATGCCCGGGCCGTCGGAACGTCCGGCGGCAGAACCCGGCCGGGGGAGAGGCGATAACGTTCTGCAGCAGTGCCTGGGCGCGGGTAGGGCGATGCAGTGCAGTGCCACGGACGTCGTCCGGCCGGACGCCCGCCCGTGGCCTGTTCCGGTGGCCTGTTCCGGTGGCCTAGCGGTCCCCGTTGGCGGCGTCGACCGGCGCGGGCCTCTCCGGCGCGCCGGCGCTGTCCGCCTGGCGGCGCTGCCGCGGATCATTGGAGGCACGGCCGGGTTGTCCATCCGCGTCACCTGCCGGCTGCGGACGCGGCGGCGCCACCGGCGGTGCTTCCGCAGCCGGCTTGACCGTCGGCGCAGCCGGCGTGACCGGTGCGGGCCGGTCCGAAGGCTGCACGACGGCCTTCGACACCGATTCCGGCTTCGTCGCGCCGGAGTCGCCAGTTGGAGCCGTTGCGGCCTGCGGTGCGGCCTGCGGCGCCGCGGGTTTCTGTGCGGGCGCGTCCTGCCGGTTTTCAGCGGGCGATGTGCCGGCCGGGACGTTCTTCGGCGCCGATTGCGCCGGAGCGGAAGCCGCGGCCGGCGCTTCCGCCGGACGGGACGCTGCCTCGGTGCCGGCCGGAGCAGGCTGCGGTGGTGCCACCGGTTTCACCGCTTCGGGAGGCGCGGAACGGGAGGCGTCTGCAGTCGCGGCCGCGTCGCCGGCGGGTTTCGGCCGGTCCTGCGTCCGCGGTTTTTCCTGCACCGCATCGTCATCGCTGCGGGGCGGCTTCGCCGCACCCGGTTCTGTGCCGCCGGTGGTCTCGCCGGCCTGCGCCGCGTCCGGCATGTTCGTGTTCTCGCCGGTCGAGCCTTCGCCGCCCGAGCGGTTGACTCCGCCCCGCCGGCCCCGGCCTCCGCGACGGCGGCGACGGCGGGTCTGTTGACCACTCTCGCTGTCGGCGTTGTCCCGCGAGGTATCCGTTTCCGTCTGCGCGGCGCGGACGTTGCCTGTCTTCTCTTCCGCCTTGTCCGCTTCCTCGGCTTTCGGACGGTTTCTGCGCGGTTGCTCCTTGCGGTCCTGGCTATCGGCCTGGAAGTTGCCGCCGGCCTCGATCAGG
>JBFKKR010000152.1:0-3792 GCA_041682035.1 Pseudomonadales bacterium
CGCACCTGCGGCTCGAACAGGTCGTCCCAGACCTCGTCGCCCATGCCGTGCGCGGCGTTGCCCATCATGAACGCGACCAGGCGTGCGCAGTGATCGGTGAGCCCGATCACGTTCAGCGGCGGCCCGCCGAGTTCCGCCGGCACGGGCGAGGCGGCGATCCCTTCCATGCAGCCCAGCTCGCGGATGTACTCGATGAAGTGGTTGGCCCAGAAACCCCAGTGCGCGTGCTCGGCGATCCCGCGATCGCCGAAGTGCTCCTGCGGCGCACCGTCCTGCGCGGTGAAGTAGCCGCCGTCCGGGTACATCGCCCCCGCCAGCAGGCTGGCGCGGTTCTGCGTCAGGATGTCGCGCAGCAGGCCGGCGTCGAGATGCGCACGCCCGAGATCGGCCATGAACGCATGCGTGGCCATGCCGGCCGCCTGCAGTTGCGTGGACAGCAAAAGCGCGCCGACCAGGGCCGCGGCACGCCGGAACCACGTTCCGCCGGCCGGTATTGTTGTGAATTCCGCAACCATGGACCGTCCTCCCGGATACATTGCGCTAGGGCAACAACTGGTTCTCGCAAGCCTCCAGCACCGGCACGTAGGCCGGCTCGGGCACCTTGCTCTCGGCATCGCAACGCGCCGGCACGCGCCGCGTGGCGGTCATGATGCCTTTCAGAAGGTGCTGCCGGAACGCTGGCAGTCCGTAGAGATAGACCTCGTGCCCCAGCGCGGTGTACCAGGCGCGGCCGGCGAACCTGTCATGGCACCAGCTGACCGGATGATCGCCCATTTTTCCGTCGTAGCCCTGCGGGAACGTCGGACCACTGGGATCGCAGCTGGTGTTGGGCTCCTGCCGGTAGGTGCTCTCGTCCAGGCTCAGCAGCACGCGCACCCTGCCGCGCGGGTTGCTCTTGAACGAGTAGAACTCCTCCAGCCTGATTTCCCACGGATTGTCCAGGTGCGCGACGCTGGGATGGTACGGGTCCTCGACGTGCACCGTGCCCGGCTGGTTCAGCACCGGATGCGCAAGGAAATACGCGCCCACGAGTTCACCGTAAAACGGCCAGTCGTGCTCGGTGTCGGCGGCGGAATGAACGCCCACGAAGGCGCCGCCACCGCGCACGAAGGCCTCGAAGGCCTGCTGCTGGTTCCCGTCGAGCACGTCCAGCGTGGTATTCAGGAAAATCACCAGCTCGTAGTTGTCCAGGTTTTCCGGCGTGAAGGCGTTCGGATCTTCTGTCGCATCGACGCCGAAATTGTTGAGGTCACCCAGTTCCTGGATGGTCTGGATGCCGGCCGGAATGGACGGATGCCGGAACCCGGCCGTGCGTGTGTACAGCAACGCGCGGAAGCGGCCATCGCGCACCACCACGCATTTTTCCCGGCCCTGGCTGGATTTCTCACAAGGGTCATGGGCGTGCACGACCTGCAGCCCCGCGACCAGCATGGCGCCGGCGGCAAACATCGAAACAAGAGCATTCTTCATCTGGAGCACCTCATGAACGGGCCCGTGGCGACGCCTGGGGCGGCAGATCCGGTCGGCCGTCTTTTCCGGGCGGCGCCGGTTCGTCGGGCGGGACGCTGCCGGCGAGCGCGCGCGCCTGGCGCAGCGAATTGGCCAGCACCGTCAGCGTCGGGTTGAAACCGGGGAACGTCGGAAACACGCTGCCGTCCATCACCAGCACATTCTCGCACTCATGCAGGTGGCCGTCCCGGTCGCAGACAGAGGTCGCCGGGTTGTTGCCGAAACGGGCGGTGCCGGCGTGGTGGGCGGTGTTGTCCGGCAGACCGGAACTGAACGAGGGCGGCGGTGGCACGATCGCCGCAATCGCCCCGGGCGCGGAAGCGCACATCGCCTGCAGGTAGGGCAGCGTATAGGCGGTTGCCACCCGTTCGTGCAGGTGCATGGTCCAGGTCACGCGCGGCACCGGCAGGCCACGCCAGTCCTTCACCTGCGGATCGAGGTCGACGCGGTTCGTGCGCTGCGGCAGGTCCTCGCCGATGTACTGGAAACCCGAGATGCGCCGGCGCGCCAGCGACAGCCGCATGGCGTTCTTGTGCTGGGTGCCGGGCTGGATGCGGAGCCCGGCATAGAAATACGCCTCGCTCAGCAGCGGCAGGCCGGAACCGAGCTGGATCATCCCGCCCTTGATGTAGGGCAGGCCGGCCGCCCTGATCTCCGGTCCGCTGAACGGTCCCACCAGGTCATCGGCCTCGCCGGTCGTGCTCTGCGCGCGCAGCGTCTGCACATCGCGGTCGAATTCCGCCCCGCCCTGCATGAAGTAGTGGAACATGACGTTCTGCCCGACCTGCCCGGAACCGTTGCCGAGGCCGGCCGGGTGATTGCGCAGTTCGTTGCGCGACAGCAGCAGCAGGCGCGCCGTCTGGATGGGGCTGGCGGCGAGCAGCACGTAGTCTGCCGAAATGCGCTGGGCGGCGCCGTCGCGGTCGAAGTAACGCACGTCGGTGGCGCGCCGGCCGTTCGGGGTCGTGTCGATGCGTGACACCAGCGCGCGCTCGATCACGCGCACGTTGCCGGTACGCATCGCGGGATTGAGATAACTCACCAGCGCATCGCCACGTGCATTGATCGGGCAGCCGAAGCCCGAACAAAGTCCACAGGAGTTGCAGGCGGGACGGCCGTCGAATGTGCGCGAGTTGACCACCGCCGGATACGGGTACGGATGGAAGCCGATCCGTTGCGCACCGGCTGCCAGCAGCCGTGCGGCATAACCGGTCGGGTTCGGCGGCATCGGGTAGTTGCGCGAGCGCGGCGTCTGTGTGCGCGTGCGTTCGGGCAGCTGGTTGATGTCCCCCTGCACGCCCATGTGGTGCTCCACCTCGTCGTAGTAGGGCTCCAGTTCGTCGTAGGTGATGGGCCAGTCGGCCAGGTTGGCGTTCTCGATCGGTCCCAGGTCCGTGAACTGCGTGAAGTCCTGGCGCCAGAAGCGCGGAAATTTGGCGTTGTAGTGCAGCGAGGTGCCACCGACCGCCGCGCCGAGCGACACGTGCCGCCCCTGCACGGAACGCTCGCGGCCCTCCTCGATGTCGGCCTGCGTGCGGCCGGTGATGGGCTCCAGCAACGGATGCGCGAATCCGAAGTGCCGCGCGGTCTTGATCTCGTCACTTGAATACAGCGTACCGAGATCGCTGCTGGCGACCTCGCCCAGCCCCGGACGCAGGTTGCGGCCTCGCTCCAGCACGGTGATGTCCCAGCCGTGGCGGGCGAGTTCGTGCGCGGCGATGCTGCCGGCCGGGCCGGATCCGATGATGATGGCGCTGGGCATGGCTATTTCCCCCGCGGCAGGCTGTCGGCGTAGGGCTTGAGAATCCGCCGCAGGCGCGACAGGTCCCCCTCGGCATCGGCAATGACCGCGGACATCACCTCCTGGCTGATCACGGCCGGCAGTGGGTGCGCGGGCTGCGGAAACCCGGCGGCAATGGCTTCGGCCTGCGCACGCGGGATCGGCCCGGCCTGCTGCGCGGCGCGCACCGGCGCGTTGCGGTCACCACCCTCGCTGAAGGATGGCGGCAGCATCGCATCGAACGGCCCCGGATTGTCCGCGTTGATGACCTGTTCCGCCGTGTAGCCGCGCGGTTGTGTATCGCCGTCGTAGCCGTTGTTGGTCCAGCCGACGAAATCCTGGTTGCCACCATACTCCGGCGGTCCGTACATGCCGTTCATGGTGTCGAGGTACGCGGCGTTGACGAGCCGGGACACGGCCGGGTTTTCCGGATCGCGCAGCAACACGTCGCGGGTCGGCTCGGGCGCATCGGCAAAGCCCGCCACGCCGAACTGCTGCGCGCG
>JBFKKR010000153.1:0-3762 GCA_041682035.1 Pseudomonadales bacterium
CACAACTTCGCGGTGCCCGGCGTGGTCGCGGACGCACCCGCCGGCGTCGGCCTGCTGGCGCTCGGCTACGACAAGATGCAGATCTACAACAACACCTTCGAGCACAACCGCACGGCCGGTATCGTCGCTGCGAGCCACGAGCTGCTGGCAGGCGGCCTGACGAAGGAGAGCGACCTGCGCATGGACCTCTACCCGGAGGGCATGTACATCTACGAGAACACCTTCTTCAACAACGGTTACTTCCCGCAGGAGCCGGAAGTGGACGTGATCCTCGGCCGCGACGGCGAGCCGGCCTTCGACGACTCTCACAGCTCGTTACTGCCACTCCTGATCATGATCAAGGGCCTGCACCCGCAATCGATGGCTGACGCGGCACAGGCGGGCACGGTGGCCGGTCCGCGCGGCGGACACATCGTCTGGGACGGCATGCTCGACGACCAGCCCTGGTCCAGGAATGTCTCCAGTGACACCGAGGTACTGGACATCGCCAAGAACGGCATCTGCGGCTATCCCGATTTCGACTCGCACGTGAAGCGGCTGCCGCAGGGCGCCAGCTACCAGCGCGACGAGTTCGGCAAGCCGGATTACCAGTACCACCCGGAACTGCACTGCCGCTACAACGCCTACAAGTTCCAGCACTGGAATGACGGCAGTGGCTTCCCCAACGGCTCCTGGATCGGTGCGGAAGACCTGCCGGCCGGCGCAGTGCCCGAGAAGTTCACGCGCGCGCATCCGCGGTTCTCGATCTGCATCGCCGAGAACAACACGTTTGATGGGGTGACGCCGCCGTTAGTGAACTTCAAGGACACGGATCCGACGTCACCGGCTTCCTATGACCTTACCCCGCATCGCTGTGAACTGCCGCTGCTGGGAGACCCCGGCGTGGAGCCCTTCGAGGCGGCTCCCGGTGGAACCGGCGGATCCGTGGACCCGGCCGAGATGGCGCGGATCTGCTCGCAGGATACCGGCGACCGCATCAACTACGAGGCGCTGGACTACAACTGCCCGAAACTGTCCGACTACAACCTGTTCGGTGACCAGACCAACCCGCGGGACGGTTCGGCGCGCGGCGGCATCCGGTATGACCTGACCACGCCGCTCTTCTCCGATTACGCGAAGAAGTACCGCATCGTGTTCGTGCCGGCTTCCGGTTCGTCTGTCGGTGATGTGAATCCAGGCAAGGGCAAGGGCCAGGGCAAGAGCCAGGCCGGCGGCCAGGGCAAGGGCAAGGGCACCCCGGGCGGACCGAACGCCCAGAGCACGGACGAGTCCATCACCGGGCGCAAGGCCGGCTGGCGGACCGGTTCGGTCTCCGAGCCGAACGTGACGCTGGACTTCCCGGTGGGCACGGTGATCGCCAAGACCTTCAGCTTCCCGAATGGCGACGGCGAAAAGATCATCGAAACCCGCCTGCTGATCCATCGTGGCGTGGAGGGAGACAGCCTCTGGAAGGGTCTGCCCTACGTGTGGCGCGAGGACATGTCGGATGCCGACGTCGCCTTCGCCGGCAAGCAGAACATCAGCGCCACCTGGAACTACGCCGACCGCGACACCGGCAAGAACCTGAGCGGTTCCACCAGCGGCTACCTGGTGCCGAGCGCCGGCCAGTGCGTGGAATGCCACTCCAACCAGGACCACATCCCCGGTGCATCGCCGATCGGTACCAAGGTCCGCCTGCTGAACATGCCCAGTCCCGTCACGGGCCAGAACCAGCTGCAGGATTGGATCAACGCCGGCATCCTGGAGGCGCCGGAGCAGCCGCTGCTGATCAACGCGGGAATCGCGACCAATGCGCCGCGCCTGCCGCGTTACGGCGTGGCCGGTGACACCTACCACCACATCGGCGAGAACTACACCAAGTACGCCGGGAATGGTGCCGACCTCGAGGCGCGCGCCCGGGCCTGGCTGGAAACCAACTGCGCGCACTGCCATAACAACAAGGGGCGCGCGGGCAGCACCAGCCTGTTCCTCGACGTGTTCCGCGAGACCGACCTGCAGTACGGCGTCTGCAAGAAGCCGCCGGCCGGTGGTTCGGGCCTCGGTGGATTCGAGGTGGACATCAAGCCGGCGAAAGCCAGTGAGTCCATCATCCCGTTCCGCATGGCCAACACCAAGGCGGGCGAGATGATGCCGCCGATCGGTCGCAGCGTGGCGCACCAGGAAAGCGTGGACATCGTCAACCAGTGGATCAACCAGGTCGTCAACGAGAACTACCCGAACGGCAAGGTCTGCAAGTAACACGCGCCGCGAAAGTGGCTCTCCGAACGCCCGGCTCTGCCGGGCGTTTTTTTTCCTTTACTTGTTCTTTACAGAACGATTGCACAAGCTTTAGCTCATTTCCGGGAAGCTGGAAGCCGTGCAGAAACGCACCTGTTAATGACCTGCAAGGGAGTGATCCGGATGAAGAAACCACTATTGATCGCAGGGTTCCTGCTGGCGGCGGGCAGCGCCATGGCCATGGGGCCGCACGGCAAACCGAACCCGGAACGGATGATGGAGCGCATGACCCAGAAGCTGGAGCTGAACGAGAGCCAGCAGGCCGAGCTCGCGAAAATCATGGAGGATGCGCGCGCGGAACGCGAGGACCTCGTGGCCCGGATGAAGGCCCACCGGGAACGCACGGAGGAGAAGATCGCCGGTATTCTCACCGCGGAACAGCGTGGCAGGTTCGAGGAGATGAAGGCCGAACGCAAGAAGCGCCGGGCGGAACGGCGGGAACGTTTCCGCGAGCAGCGCGCAAGCCGGGCCGATTGATCGTCCCGCGGCAGGTCCGGGAGCATGGGGCGCATGGCTGACCTCCTGATCGTCGATGACGACCGCGAGCTGTGCGCCCTGTTGCAGCGTTACCTGGAGGGCGAGCAGTTCGCCGTCACGGTCACGCATGACGGGGAAGCGGCCCTGCAGCAGATGCGCCGGCACGCGCCCGACCTGGTGCTGCTGGACGTGATGATGCCGGGCATGGACGGCTTCGAGACCCTGCGGCGCATCCGGCAGTCCGGCGACGTGCCGGTGCTGATGCTCACCGCCCGCGGCGAGGACATCGACCGCATCGTCGGCCTGGAACTCGGCGCCGATGACTACCTGCCCAAGCCCTTCAACCACCGCGAACTGCTGGCGCGGATTCGCGCCATCCTGCGCCGTGGAGGCGCCGGCAGCGAGGAGTCCCCCGTACTGGAAGCGGGCGGCATTCGCCTGCAGCCCGGCGCGCAGCAGGTCACCCAGCACGGACAGGTCGTGGAACTGACGAATACCGAGTTCGAACTGCTGCGGGAACTGCTGGTTCACGCCGGTCAGCTGGTGAGCCGCGATGCCCTGAGCCGGGTCGCGCTGGGCCGGCGGCTGCAGCCGCATGACCGGGCGCTCGACATGCACATGAGCAACCTGCGCCGCAAGCTCGGACCCGACGCGGCGGGCAACCCGGTGATCCGCACCGTGCGCGGTCGCGGCTTCCTGCTGGAAAAGGTCTAGTCCGTGCGGATCAGCCTGTTCTGGAAGGTGTTCGGGTGGTTCTGGTTCAGCATGATCGCGGTCATGCTGGCGCTGCTGCTCACCCTCTTCGCGGTCCTCAGTCCGCTGGACTTCCTGCCCGAACGCGCGCACCTGGAAAACCGTCTCGCCGCGCAGGCCGAGCGCATCGGGCGGGCGCCCCACCTGCCGCGTCACGGGCGCTTCGGCAGGAGCCTGTTCCTGCTCGACGGACAGGGCCGGGCCGTGTTTCCCGCCGGGCCGTTGCCCGACGAAATCCGTGATTTCCACCGCCTG
>JBFKKR010000154.1:0-3762 GCA_041682035.1 Pseudomonadales bacterium
CGTGATGATGGTTGCGCCGGCAGCCGAAATCGCCCGGCGTGAGAAGCTGGAACTGGAAAACAGCCGCCAGGTGGAAGAACTCGCGCCGCTGCGCACGGAATTCATTCCCATCCGCTATGCCAAGGCGTCTGACATCGCCGGCCTGCTGACCGAGGGTCAGGGCCTCATGTCCGAACGCGGCAGCGTCGCCGTGGATGCGCGCACCAACACGCTGCTGATCCAGGACACGGACGACAAGATCGAGAACGTCCGCCAGGCGCTGCAGATACTCGACGTATCGGTCCGCCAGGTGCAGGTGGAAGCGCGGGTGGTGACTGCCGATGCCTCATTTGCCGATGACATCGGCGTGCGCTGGGGCGGTTTCGGGCTGAAGAACATGCTGGATGAAAACCTGCAGGTCGGCGCGAGCCTGAACGCCGTCGAGACCCTGCGCGGCACGCCGACCGGTCCGGTTCCCACTGCCACGAGTGATGCCAACGATCTCTTCGTGGACCTGTCCGCGACACCGGTCGCTGCGAGGCCTGCGCGCTTCGCCATCGGCCTGTTCAAGGACCGCGGCCTGCTCGAGTTCGAGATCTCGGCCCTGGAGAGCACCGGCCGCGGCGCCGTCGTCGCGCAACCGAAGGTGATCACGGCGGATCGCAACCCCGCCAAGATTCTTTCGGGCACGGAAATCGCCTACCAGCAGGCCAGCTCGAACGGGACGAACACCTCGTTCAAGACGGCAGCGCTGTCGCTGGACGTCACGCCGCAGATCACGCCGGACGGACGCATCATCCTGGACCTGAACGTGAATCAGGACACCGTGGGCCAGACCCTCAACGGGGTACCGTCGATCAACACCAACCAGGTACAGACCCAGGTCGTGGTGGACAATGGCGAAACCATCGTGCTGGGCGGCGTGTTCAACACGGTCAAGCGCAAGGACGTGGTCAAGGTGCCGTTCCTCGGCGACCTGCCTTATCTCGGGCGCCTGTTCACGCGGGAAACCATCCGCGACAACAAGAACGAACTGCTCATCTTCGTGACGCCCAAGCTGATCGAGGATCTGCAGGTTCAATGATGCCTCGGTGCACGCCGCTGAAAACGTGTTCCTCGTCGGGCCGATGGGGGCAGGGAAAAGTACGATTGGCCGCCTGCTCGCGCGCGAGCTGAACCTGGAGTTCCTGGATTCGGACCAGGAGGTTGAGGCGCGCACCGGCGCATCGGTGGCCCTGATCTTCGATGTCGAGGGCGAACGCGGTTTCCGGCGGCGTGAATCCGCGGTGATTGCCGAACTCACCGCCCGGGAGGGAATCCTGCTGTCGACTGGCGGTGGGGCTGTTCTGGACAGCGAAAACCGGCGGCATCTTGCCACCCGCGGCACCGTGGTCTACCTGCACGCGAGCGTCGCCCAGCAACTGGAACGCACACGATTCGATCGTTCCCGGCCCTTGCTGCGCGGAGACAACCCGGAAGAAGTGCTGGCCACCCTCATCGAGCAGCGTGAGCCACTCTACCGGGAGGTTGCCGACCTGGTTGTCGAAACCGACGGCCGCAAGGCGCGCGCCGTCGCCACCGAGATTGCAGAGAAACTCAAAGCCGCCGGGCAGCCCGGTCAATCAAGTGTCTGAACCAGTCTTTCCGGAGCACGTCGTCCTGCAGGTTTCGCTGGGCGAACGCAGTTACCCGATCCATATCGGCGCCGGACTGCTCGGCAGTGGCATCGTGCGCCGGCACGTGCAGTCGCGGCAGGTCGCGGTCGTTTCCAACGAGGTCGTTGCGCCCCTGCATGGCAACCGGTTGCTCGGCGAACTCGGCGGGCTGGACGTGCGCCAGATCATCCTGCGCGACGGCGAGCAGGAGAAGAACCTGGAGAACTTCAACGCGATCCTCACCCGGATGCTGGAGAGCGGCTTCAGCCGGAACTGTACCCTGATCGCGCTGGGTGGCGGGGTGGTCGGAGACCTGTGCGGTTTTGCCGCGGCCTGTTACATGCGCGGCGTGCGGTTCATCCAGGTGCCCACCACCCTGCTGGCGCAGGTGGATTCCTCGGTAGGCGGCAAGACGGCGGTCAATCACCCGCTGGGAAAGAACATGATCGGCGCCTTTCACCAGCCGGTGGCGGTGGTTGCCGACACCGGGCTGCTGGAGACCCTGCCCGAGCGAGAGTACCTCGCCGGGCTGGCGGAGGTCATCAAGTACGGCCTGATCCGTGATGCCGTATTCCTCGACTGGCTGGAACAGAACATCGGGCCGCTGCGGCGCCGGGCGCCGGATGCGCTGGCCCACGCGGTGCACCGTTCCTGCCAGAACAAGGCGGAGGTGGTAGCGGCCGATGAACGGGAGTCCGGTCAGCGGGCGCTGCTGAACCTTGGGCACACATTCGGACACGCGATCGAGACTGCCCAGGAATACCGGGGCCTGCTGCATGGTGAGGCCGTTGCCGTCGGCATGGTCATGGCGGCCGGATTTTCCGAGCAGACCGGCCTGATGCCGCCCGGTTCCGCGGCGCGGGTGCGATCGCTGCTGGAACGCACGGGGTTGCCGGTCGATCCGCCGCCGGGATTGTCCGCGGAGGAATTCCTCGCCATCATGGCGCGGGACAAGAAAGCCGTGGACGGAAAGATGCGGCTGATTCTCATGAACAAGCCGGGCGAGGCCTTCGTTTGTGATGCGGTGCCGGTCGCGGCGCTGCGGGAATACCTCGGGGAATGCCTGGCCGGCGCGGCGGTCCGCAGGACGAACTGAATCCATGAACATGCCAGCAGACAGCCAGGCAAGACCCGCCCGGGACATCTCGCGGGCAGTCGCCGCATTCCAGGACGACGGCGCATTCTTTTTCTGGGGCGCCGGCCGCGACACCCAACTGCGTCTGCTCGGTCATCTGATCCGCTACAGCAACCTGCTGCTGGTCCTGACGGCGCCCACCGGCGCCGGCAAGACGACGCTGATCCGCGCGTTCATGCGCTCGGACACCACTGGCCTGGATACCTGGCTGCTGCAGGCGCAGGAGTTCATGCGCGCCGACGCGCTCTGGTCACAGCTGTGCGCGAGCGCGGGGCAACTCAGGCGTGCGCTGGGGGAGGCGCCGGCCGGTCGTGTCGAGGCGCTGCGGCAACTAGCCGCGGAATGCCAGGCCGACGGCAGTGTCGGCGTCCTGGTCGTCGACGATGCGCACCTGCTGGCGGAGGACGCCCTGGAATTCCTGGCGGACGCGAGCGTGGCCCTGAAGGATTCGGAGTCGCTGCGTATCGTGCTGGCGGGAGAGCCGGAACTGCAGTCGCACCTGGAGCATTCCCGGCTGATCGAACGCATGCAGGGCAACTGCCATCACCTGACCCTCGACCTGTTCGACGAGGCCGCCGCCCGCGATTACCTCGGACAGCGCCTGGGCAGTCACGGGCTCACCCTCGATATCTTCTCGGACGGGGAACTGGTCTACATCCTCAACCAGGGCCGCGGCCTGCCCGGCGCGATGGGCGCCGCCGTGACGCGCGTGCTCCGCGGCGGCGTACCGGAGCGCGGGAGCCGGAACTTCCCCCTGATTCCGCGCGCCCACGTATTCGCCATCGTCGGCGTACTCATCCTCATCCTGGCGACCTACCTGTTCAGTGGCGGCGACAGCCAGGAGGGCGCCGAATCCGCCGGCACCCTGGCGCAGCCGGCGGTGAAACGGATCACGGCGCCACAGATCGTCAATGCCCGGCCGGAACTGGACCGGCACCTGAAGGCGGGCGACGGCCTGGCGTCCCTGCCGGTATCCGAGCAGGCGGCGCTGGC
>JBFKKR010000155.1:0-3746 GCA_041682035.1 Pseudomonadales bacterium
CGATTTCAAAAGGCGCAAACGGTGCGTCCACCTGCGCCGCCACCAGCGCGCGCGGCTGCCGGAAGTCCGCCTCGGCGCGGCGCAGTGACCGGCCGTCTGGCACCAGCAGGGAGACGCTGCCGCTGTTCCAGCGGTCGAAGGGCCGGAAGGAGTCGATCAGCGCGGCGAAGGGATAGGGCAGGGCGCCCAGCCGCGCCACGTGGTGATCAAACAGGGAACGCGTACCGGCGGGCGGCAGGTCCTCCCCGTCCCCGTCGCGCCGGGCGACCGCCACCTGCGCGGTATCGGCGCGCGCCGGTGACGTGAACAACAGGGTGGCGTGCGGCCCCCCGGAGCCCGCCGGTACCACCTGCGGCAGGCTGGCGGCCAGCAGCAACAGGCAGGCGCCCAGAAACCGCGCGTTCATCGTATTCCCGCCGGGGTGGCGACACACCGGGCCGTGGCGGCGGCCACGGCCGGGATCACTTCATCAGCAGCTTGCCGTTGCGCACCCGTTGCGGGTGATCGCCGACCTTCACGCTGGCCACCTCGCGGGCCTCGTCGAACGAGATCACCGAGACGCGGTCCTGCTCGCTGACCGAGACGTAACAGTACTTGCCGTCGTGGCTCTCCGTGGACCAGTAGGGCTTGGCGCCAAGCGGGTCCTCGGACAGCTTGATGGTCGTGTACTCGAAGGTCTTGCGGTCCACGATGGCCACGTAACCCGACATCGTTGCCGCGACGCACAGCTTGGTGCCGGCGGCATTGATCGCCAGGCCGTGGTGCGCCGAGTTCAGCTGGTATTTCCAGTAAGAAAGGTTCTGGATTTTCTCCGGGACCGGCAGGTCGACCTTGCGGGTAATCTTGTGCGTGGCCAGGTCGTACTCGAAGAACCCGTGGAAGAAGGAAACCTGCAGGTAGAGATGCTTGCCATCGGCGGGTACGGCCATGGGACGCACCGCGTTGTCGATCCACGGCATGCCGGCCTCCTCGAGTTTTTCGCCGATGTCGATGCGATGCAGGATCTTGTAGGTTTTCGCGTCGACGATCTGCAGCCAGCGGTCACCCTTGGTCCAGTCCAGCCACTTTGCCGTCCAAGGGAAGAAAACGCGGCCGATGCTGGCGTGGTAGATGACGCTGCCGTCATGGGAGTAGGTGTTCTCGTGCGGCTGGTCGCCGGATTCGAACTCGCCCACGATCTTGCCGGTGGCGGTTTCGATGGCCTGCACCTTGCGCGCCGAGGAGGCGGATACGAGGAAGATCTTGCCATCCGGTGAAATGGCCGCATGGTCCGAGCGCACGCCCTCCACCGGCGTACGCCAGATGATCTCGTTGGTGTGCATGTCGATTGCCACGACATCGGAGAAGCTCGGTCGCGAGGCGTAGACAAAGCGCCCGTCATGCGAGGTGAACAGGTCGTCGACGAGCTGGTCGTTGCCCTCGCCCGGAACGTGCCGCACGAACTGGAACGCCAGGCGGCGGAACAGGCCGGCGTCCTCGATCTCGGCCATGCGTTCGTCGCGGTCGGGCACGATGTTGATGGTCTTGATCGTCTCGAACGTATGCGGGTCGAAGATTTCCGCCGTGCCGTCCCAGTTGCTGCCGACGATCACGATGTCGCGGAGTTTTCCCGCGGCGACCGCCTGGCCGGCGACGGTCAGGCTGAGGGTCAGGGCCATGGCGTGCCGGACGAGTGGCAGGAATCGTTGTCTGATCGATGTCATTGTGTCTACCCGGGTCAGTGGTTGCCTGGAGCCGCACGCGGGGCGGCCTGATTCAAACTGATCTCATTCTAGCCAATTTTTGCGGCATTCCCGGGCGGGCGTGGCGCCTTGCGGGACTGGATTCCCGACCCCAATGAAAACGGAGGCGCCGAAGCGCCCCCGTGAACGGGCCAGCGTCCCGCGTCAGCGGTCGAAGCGGTCCAGCTGCATCACCTTGGCCCAGGCCGCGACGAAGTCGTTGACGAACTTCACCCTGGCGTCATTCGCCGCATAGACCTCGGCCACCGCGCGCAACTCCGCGTTGGAGCCGAACACCAGGTCGACCGGGGTGGCGGTGTATTTCACCTTGCCGTCGTTCCGGTCCATGCCGTGGTAGAGACCTTCCTTCGGTGCCTTCACCCACTGCGTGGACATGTCCAGCAGGTTGACGAAGAAGTCGTTGCTGAGCACGCCGGGGCGGTCGGTGAACACACCGTTCGCGGTGCCGTCGGCGTTCGCGTTCAGCGCCCGCATGCCGCCGATCAGCGCGGTCATCTCCGGCACGGACAGGTTCAGCTGGTCGGCCTTGTCGACCAGCATCTCGGCCGGTCCACGGTGACTGCGCTTCGCATCGAAGTAGTTGCGGAACGCATCTGCCGTCGGCTCCAGCAGGGCGAAGGATGCCACGTCGGTCTGTTCCTGCGTGGCGTCACCCCGGCCGGGAGCGAAAGGCACGGTCACCGACACGCCGCCCTCGCGCGCGGCCAGCTCGATGGCCGCTGCGCCGCCCAGCACGACGAGGTCCGCCAGCGAGACCCGCGCCGCGCCGAATCCGGCATTGAACTGTGCCTGGACATCACGCAGCTGCTCCAGGACCCTGGCCAGTTCGTCCGGCCGGTTCACGGCCCAGTCCTTTTGGGGTGCCAGCTGGATCCGGGCCCCGTTGGCGCCGCCGCGCATGTCGGAGGCGCGGTAACTCGACGCGGCCGCCCAGGCGGTGCGCACCAGCGCCGGCACGCCGATGCCGCGGTCGAGAATCTGCTTCTTCAGCTGCGCGGCCTGTGCCGCGGTGATCAGCGGATGGTCGGGCGCGGGCACCGGGTCCTGCCAGATCAGCACGTCCTCCGGCACCTCGTCGCCGAGGTAGCGCACGCGCGGCCCCATGTCGCGGTGGGTCA
Organism: Pseudomonadales bacterium; assembly: GCA_041682035.1. Classification (GTDB taxonomy): domain Bacteria; phylum Pseudomonadota; class Gammaproteobacteria; order Pseudomonadales; family JBFGWM01; genus JBFJWR01. The sequence continues at coordinate 2,861 of JBFKKR010000155.1, forward strand.
GCTTGAACCATGCCTTCGCGAAGGCGAGCCGGTACTCCTCCGGGTTCGCGAGAAAGCGTTCGGCGATCTTGCGGTAGGCCGGGTCGAACTTCAGCGCGAGGTCCGCGGTGGTCATGACCGGCGGATTCTTCTTGCCCGGGACATGCGCGTCCGGCACGGTCGCGTGCATGGCTTCATCCGCCGGAATCCAGATGATGGCTCCCGCCGGGCTGCGTGACTGCTTCCACTCCAGGTTGAGCAGGTTGGACAGGTACAGCGTGCTCCAGCGCGTCGGCGCCTGGGTCCACGCGCCCTCGAGGCCGCTGGTCACGGTGTCCTCGGAGTGGCCCTTGCCGCACTTGTTGATCCAGCCCAGGCCCTGCTGCTCGACGCTGGCCCCGGCAGGCTCCTTGCCGACGCACTTGCCGGGTTTGTGCGCGCCGTGCATCTTACCGAAGGTGTGGCCACCGGCGACCAGCGCGACGGTCTCCTCGTCGTTCATGGCCATTCGCCCGAAGGCAACGCGGATGTTGCGCGCCGAGCCCACCGGATCGGGCTTGCCCATCGGCCCTTCCGGGTTCACGTAGATCAGGCCCATGTGGGTGGCGCCGAGCGGCCGCTGCAGGGTTCCGTCTTTCTCGTGACGGTCACTGGCGAGCATCTCGACCTCGGGTCCCCAGTAGACGACATCCGGTTCCCAGTCATCGGCGCGGCCGAAGGCGAAGCCGTAGGTCTTGAAACCCATGTTCTCCAGGCCGACCGTGCCGGAGAGGATCATCAGGTCGGCCCAGGACAGGCTGCGGCCGTATTTCTGCTTGATCGGCCACAGCAGGCGCTTGGCCTTGTCGAGGTTGCCGTTGTCGGGCCAGCTGTTGAGCGGGTCGAAACGCATCTGGCCGCCGTCACC
>JBFKKR010000156.1:0-3740 GCA_041682035.1 Pseudomonadales bacterium
GAAAAAATCGAACTGGAACTCGCCGACACGAACCAGGCGCTGCTCCGGAAGGGAGATGCACTCGCGGCAGTCAACGAGTCCCTGCAGGCGTACTCGAGCCACATGGAGGAAGCGAACCGGGAAATCTCGGAGCAATCCCGCCTGATCGAGAGGGCGAACCGGCACAAGAGCGAGTTCCTCGCCAACATGTCCCATGAACTGCGCACACCGCTGAACAGCATGCTGCTGTTGTCCAAGCTGATGGCCGACAACCGCGCCGGCTACCTGAGGCCCGAGGAGATCGAAAATGCGAGGGTCATTCACGATGCCGGCAAGTCGCTCCTCACCCTGATCAACGACATTCTCGATCTTTCCAGGATCGAGGCGGGAAAAACCGAACTGCAGCCTGTACCGGTTGCACCACGCGCGATCGCCAGTGCGCTGGAGCGGCGCTACAGGAGTACGGTGGAGCACAACGGCCTGGATTTCGTGGTCGAGACCGCAGCGGACCTGCCTGACTGCATCCTGGCCGACAGCGCGCGCCTGCAGCAGATCATCACCAACCTGCTTTCCAACGCGATGAAGTTCACCCACGCGGGTGAGGTCCGGCTGGCGCTCTCGGTGAACGCCGCCCCGGCACAGCCACAGCTCCGGGTCGCCGTCACGGATACCGGCATCGGCATTCCGGCCGACAAGCTGGACAGCATATTCCGCACCTTCGAGCAGGCCGACGGGTCCACTTCGCGCCAGTATGGCGGCACCGGGCTCGGGCTGGCGCTGTCCCGCAAACTGGCCGAGCTGATGGGCGGGACGCTGACGGTCGACAGCGAGGTCGGCGTCGGGAGCACCTTCACCCTGGCGGTGCCACTGGTTCCCGTGCCGGACCCGGCGCCGCTGCAGGACACCCCGGAAGCGGATGCAGCGGGCACGCGGCCGGAGAACGAATCGCCCACCCGGGCCGCGCGCCCGGCGACGGAAAGCACCCTGCCGGCCGGAATGACCGTGCTGCTGGTCGACGACGACATGCGCAGCCTGTTCTCGATGGCACGCATCCTGAAGGAGTTCGGCGCCCGCGTGGTGAAAACGAAGAGCGGCGCCGAGTGCCTGGAAAAACTGGAGGAACTCGGAACGGTAGACATGGTGCTCACCGACATCATGATGCCGGGCATGGATGGTCACGAGCTCATCCGGCGCATCCGCAGCAATCCCACGGCCGCGGAGATACCAGTGATCGCGCTCACGGCAAAGACGATGCCGGGTGACCGGGAAAAGGTCCTCGCGTGCGGCGCGACCGGTTTTCTGTCCAAGCCCGTCGATACCCAGTCACTGCTCGACCTGCTTCGCCGCCACCCTCCGGTCGCTTCCTGAGGCACGGCGCGCTTGCAATCCGTCCGCCACCGTATACCATAGGGGGTATGGTATATTGATCGGGTGGGAGGCATCATGCAGACCGACGAGGCCAGGCGCAGGGCACTCGCCGCGCGACTGAAGCGCGTGGAGGGCCAGGTACGCGGCATCCAGAAACTGGTGGCCGGGAGCGACGACTGCGAAAAGGTCGCGCAGCAACTGGCCGCGGCGCGCAAAGCGCTGGACCGGGCTTTCTTCGAGGCGATCGCCTGCATGATGGAGCAGGAACTCGGCGGGGAACTCGGTGCGCTGGAGCGCTATACCCGCTTGCTGGCGAAGTATGGCTGACTGGTTGCCCGTGGCCGGCGGCGCACTGGTCGGCGCTGCGCTCGGCCTCACCGGTGGTGGCGGATCCCTGTTCGCCGTCCCCCTGCTCGTGCTGCTGCTCGGCATGCCACTGGCCCAGGCCGTGCCGGTATCCCTGCTGGTCGTCGCTGCGACGGCGGCGATCGGCGCGGTGGAGGCCGTCAATCGCGGGCTGGTTCACTGGCGGCCGGTGCTGATCATGGCCGGAGCAGGGGCACTGCTGACACCCACCGGGCTGTGGCTCGGCAACCAGTTGCTCCCGGAACTGCGGCTGGGCGCTTTCATGGTGCTGGCCGGCCTGCTGTCGCTGCATATGTGGCGGGGGGCGCGCGCCGGGGAAGACGCCCGGGTGGTACGCGCATACCTGGCGGGTGAAGGCGGCCAGCCTGCCTGCCGATATTCCAGCGCCGGCGAATTGCGTTTCACCCCGCGCTGCGCAACCGCGCTCGGTGCGGCCGGCGCACTGACCGGCACCCTGAGCGGACTGTTCGGTGTCGGTGGCGGTTTCCTGATCGTACCGGTGCTGCGCTTCGTCACCCGCATGAGCATGCAACAGGCTGTCGCCGGTTCCCTCGTCATCATTTCGATCATCGGTGGCAGCGGCTGCCTGTCCGCTGCGCCCGCATTGCGTGAGACAGGCGCGCTCGCCCTGTGGTTCGGCCTCGGCTCCGCCACCGGGATGCTGGGCGGCCGTGCGGTAGCGGCGCGGCTTGCCGGCCCGACACTGCAGCGGACTTTTGCCGCCGCGCTGCTGGTGACCGTATTCGTGGGCCTTTTGCGCGTGATGGAGGTTTTCTGACATGATCTTTCGCCAGCTTTTCGATGCCGACAGCGCCACCTACACGTACCTTGTCGCCAGCGGCCCGGGCCGCGAGGCACTGATCATCGACCCGGTTCGGCCACGGACGGACGCCTATCTCCAGGTGATCCGCGAGCTGGACCTGCGCCTGGTACGCGCGATCGATACCCACACCCACGCCGACCATGTCACCGCCCTGGGCGCGCTGCGCGATGCCTGCGGCTGCGTCACGGTGATGGGGGAATACTCCGAGGCGGACTGCGTGGCCGAAACGGTGCGCGATGGCGACCTCATCAATGTCGACGGCCTGCATCTGCGCGCCGTCTACACCCCCGGACACACGGATGAATCCTTCAGTTTCGTGATGGAGGACCGTGTATTCACCGGGGACGCGCTCCTCATCCGGGGCACCGGGCGCACCGATTTCCAGGGTGGCGACCCGCACAAGTCGTGGGACTCGATCGTCAACAAGCTGTTCCGCCTCCCGCCGGCGACGCTGGTGTTTCCCGCGCACGACTACAAGGGCTGGACGGTCAGCACCATCGGGGAGGAGCGGAATTACAATCCGCGCATCGCCGGTCGCACGGAAGAAGAGTACGTGAAGATCATGAACAACCTGCGGCTGCCCAGCCCGCGCATGATGGACATTGCGGTTCCCGCCAACCTTGCCTGCGGGAAAACTTCGTGATCGCAGCCGGCTTCGATCCCCTTGCGGGCACGCTGGGTGGCCTGCTGATCGGCGGATCGGCAGTCCTGCTGATGGGCACGCTGGGCCGCATCGCGGGGATCAGCGGCATGATCGGCGGCGTGCTCGACGGGCCCGTCGCGGAGCGGGGCTGGCGCTGGATGTTCCTGGCCGGCCTGCTGGCCGGCGCCCTGCTGTATCGTTTTGCGTGGGGCGGGTTTCCGTTCGAACCATCGGCGAGCCTGCCATTGCTGGTACTGGCCGGCCTGCTGGTCGGGATCGGCACCCGCCTGGGGAGCGGGTGCACCAGTGGCCACGGAGTCTGTGGCATTGCACGGGGCCGCCGCCGCTCCATGGTCGCCACCGCCATGTTCATGGCGACGGCCATGCTGGTGGTCTGGACACAACGGCTGCTGCAGGGAGGCGCCTGACATGCACAAGCCGCTGGCGTTTCTCTGCGGGCTTCTGTTCGGGCTCGGCCTGTCGGTCTCCGGCATGTCCAACCCGGCACGGGTCATCGGTTTCCTGGACGTTTCCGGCACCTGGGACCCGACGCTGCTGTTC
>JBFKKR010000157.1:0-3705 GCA_041682035.1 Pseudomonadales bacterium
ACCTGGTTGTCCTCGGCGACCAGCAAACGGAGCGGGTAGCGCTCGCTCAGCGGCAGGTCGTCCCCGGCCGGGGAGGACCCGGTCTCACCAGACAGCAGTTGCGGCAGCAGTTCAGCCAGCGCCTCGTGCTGCAACGGCCTGGCCAGGAACGCATCGACCAGGTTGCCCTCCTCGCTGCGGCGCGCCTGCTCCGGCGGCAGCGCGGAAACCAGTACCAGCGGCAGCCTGCGTTCCGGGAAGACGTCGCGTACCCGGGCCGCGAACGGCACCCCTTCCCCGCCCGGCACCAGGGATTCCAGCAGGCAGCAGTCGAACGGGTGCTCGCTGAGCAGCACCAGCGCAGATGTCTCGTCACCGGTGTGCATGCAGCGCATACCCCAGCGCTCCAGCAGTTCGGAGGTGGCCAGCCGGTTGGCGGGATTGTCGTCGATGACCAGCACGCGCTTGCCCCGCAGCACGGCCATGTCCCCCGAATCGGGCATGGTCCCTTCCGCGTCCAGGGATACCAGGAACTGGAAACAGGATCCGGCGCCCGGCCGGCTCTCGACCCAGATCCTGCCGTCCATCAGCGACACGATCTGGCGGGAGATCGCCAGCCCGAGACCGGTGCCGCCGAACCGGCGGGTGGTCGATGCATCCGCCTGTGAAAAGGCCGCGAACAGGCGCCGCTGCTGTTCCGGCTCGATGCCGATCCCGGTATCGGACACCTTGAAGTGCAGGTGGACGCGGCCATCTTCCGTGCTGCCCCGGGCCGGCGTCACATCGATGGTGACGCGCCCCCGATGCGTGAACTTCAGTGCGTTGCCGACCAGGTTCAGGAGCACCTGGCGCAGGCGCGTGGAGTCCCCGCGCAGGCGGGCGGGGACACCCGGCGCGATACGGTAGCTGATCTCCAGTTTCTTTTCGCGCGCACGGTGCGTGAACAGGTCCACCACGTCCGCGACGCACGGCTCGAGGTCGAAGGTGTGCGACTCCAGTTCCATCTTGCCGGCTTCGATCTTGCTGAAGTCGAGAATCTCGTTGAGGATCGCGAGCAGGCTTTCACCGCTGGAACGGATGATGCGGAGATGCTCGCGCTGCTCGTCGTCGAGGTCGGTCTCGGCCAGCAGCGAAGCCATACCGAGCACGCCGTTCATCGGCGTGCGGATCTCGTGGCTCATCGTGGCGAGGAACTCGCTCTTGGCGGCATTGGCCGCCTCGGCCTCCTCCCGCGCCACCCGCAGTTCGCCGGCGTTACGCTCGCGCTCCCGCGCCTCGCGGTGCAGTTCCCGGTTGATGAGCGCGGCGCGAACACGGGCGGCGCCCATGCTGCGGTACAGCAGCGCCATGATCGCCAGCAGCACGCACAGGGACAGCCCGATCAGCATGGTGATGAACGCCCGGCCACCGACGAACGCCGGCAGCTCCGACGCCGGGACAGTGACATACAGGTCCACCGGCAGGCCGTGGACCAGCACGCCTGCTCTCAGGCGCAATGCGGACGCCTCGGTCGCTCCGGCCCGCATTGAGCGCAGCACCGGGTACGTGTCGACCTCCACCTCGACACCGAACCCCCGCTCCAGCAAGTCCGGCAGCGAACTGCGCACGAGGTCCCGCAGGTCCCAGTCCGCGATCAGCATGGTGCTCGACGGCCCGGCGTCGAACACCAGCATCCGTGCTTCCAACCGGGCGCCCTGCGCGCGCTCCTCCGGGAGCACCCGGTAGTTACCGAAACCGGCGGCGGTCGCACGGGACTGCTCCAGGCTTTCCGCCAGGGCCCGCGCGAGATCGGACTGGCCGGGCCAATCGGCACGGTCGAGCGTGCTGCCGAGTATGGCGTGATGGTTGAAATAGGTGATGGGCAGGTCATCCCCGCTGCCGCCGACTTCCCGCACCGCCGCATGGAAGGCCTCGGCATGGCTCTCGGACATCCTGCTGAGCAGGCGCCAGGCGATGTACTGCAGGCGCTGGGTGCGGAACTCGATCGCATGGCGGATTTCCGTTGCCGCATCGTTCACCTGTACCTGAAACTCTTCCGCCGCGTGGCTGCGCTCGTCCGACCAGGCGAACACGGTGAGCAGCGCCGTCGCGTTGAGACCGGCATAGATGACCAGCACCGAGACCTGGGCGATCACGTGGCGGGGATCATGCAGCAGGCCGTAGGCCAGCAACGCCAGCGCGACCGTTGCGACGCCGGCGGCAGTGTGCACCGACATGGCGGCAATCGGATCCAGCCAGGCAAAGGCCTGCTCGCCCGCACCCAGCAGGTAGGTGCCGATGGCGAATGCCGAAGTGATCAGCAAGAGGGTGGCCAGCAGGTCGCTGCCCAGCACCAGCCAGACGCGGGACTTGCCGGGCATGCAGGCGAGCACGGCGATACCCGCAGCCAGCAGGCACACTGCAGCGCTGAGCGACATCACGCCGGCGTACACGATCGGATTCCCCAGCACCGCGGCCAGCAACCAGTTGTGCACGTCCCAGCGCGCCGCGGAAACGGTCGCCAGCAGCGTGAGCACGGGTGGCACGGCGGACAGCACGACCAGCACCACGCTGAGTCTGCGGTGCTGCCGGCCGAGTGCAACCAGCGCGGCGCCGAGCAGCACGATGCTCACAGCGGTGTTGAAGGACATGCCGGTCCAGTCTCCCGGCAGGGACGCGGGCACGGGCGTCCCGGTGAGCCAGCCGGCCAGGACGCTGCTGCCCAGCGCAAGCGACAGGCCGCCACCGGCCAGCAGCGGCACCTGCGCAAACTGTCGGATCGCCGTTCTGGCCACGCTAGTACCCCGAAATCGCAGGGTCATGTTATCACCGTTCGGGAATTATGCGATTCCGATTTCGTGACAGGTTTGAGACGGAATGCAGTTGGCTCCGGTTCGAAAAAGCCCCGATAAACCGAAGCCACGTGGTCAGTACAACGCAATGGAAATCAAGGGGAATGGCGATGCCTGCGGGGATGTTGGTAGGCGCGATTGGATTCGAACCAACGACCCCTACCATGTCAAGGTAGTGCTCTAACCAACTGAGCTACGCGCCTGCCGAAGGAGGCGAACTTTACACGCTGGGGTGCCCGGCATCAAGCGTTCAGCCGGCCGCCGCTGCGCCGGGGAGCCTGCGCAGCCCGCGGACCTGGCGTGAGAACCGGCGCACCTCCGGGTCGCTCCGGTGCCGGCTGTGCGGGTCGACCGGGCTGGCGTAGGCGAGTTGCTCATAGGCGGCGGCGATCGCATCGATCTGGCCGGCCTGGTCCGGGAAGGCCCGCCGCGCCCGCGCCGCGAGATCGCGGGGTCCTTCCCCGGGGCGGCGCTCCACGCCGTGCCGGGCCAGGTAACCGCAGAACTGCAGGTACAGGCGCGTGACCGGGTCGAGCGGGCGGATGCTGCGCTTGCGGAAGATCATCAGCGCGGTGAACAGGTACACCGCGCCGACCGCCACCAGCAGCAGAATGACCATGCGTTTCCAGTCGATGCGTCCGAACCAGCGCGTCAGGGTGCGCATCTGCGTGCGGGAGTCATAACCGAGCACAAACTTGGACCAGTAGTAGTCCACCAGGTCGGACTGCATGCGCAGCCACTGCAGTACCGCCATGTCGCGGTAGCGCAGGGGGTCGAGCGCGCCGATCTCGCCGCTGGCGACCGCGCGTTCGAAATTCATGCCCTGCTCGATCCGGTCGGGCGCGACGGCGCCGGTCGGATCGTAGCGGACCCAGCCCCGGCCGGGATACCAGAC
>JBFKKR010000158.1:0-3696 GCA_041682035.1 Pseudomonadales bacterium
AGTCTGCGCGCCAGCACCAGGGCATCTTCGCGCCCGCCGTCGGCCGGGTAGTAGTCGCGGCGCTGGCCGATCTCGGCGAACCCCTCGCGCCGGTACAACTGCAGCGCCGCCGCGTTCGACGGCCGCACTTCCAGGTACATCACGCTGGACTGCTGCCGCTCCGCCCGTTCCAGCAGCCGGTGCAGCAAAGTCCGGGCGAGCTGCCGGCGGCGGTAGTCGGGGTGCGTGCACAGGTTCAGCAGGTGGCTCTCCTGTGCGGCTGTGAATAGCACGCCGTAGCCGGCGAGGACGTCGTCGCTGCAGGCCAGCCAGGTCTCGTATCCCGGCCGGAGGCAGTCGCGAAACGCGCCCCTGGTCCAGGGAAAGGAATAGGAAAGCAGCTCGACCCGGTGTACCTGGTCGAGGTCACGGCTGCGCATCAGGCGGAAGGAAAAGCCGGCAGCGGCCGGTTCAGGGGTCTCCTCCGCCTGGCGCGAGAAAATGCGCAAGACGTTTCCAGGCATCGGCCTTCCTGCCGGGCTCGGCAATCATCGAGGGTATGGAGGGCAGTTCCAGCAGGCGGGCGTTCGCCGGCAGGCTCCCGGCCACGCCGGCGCGCGGGTCCGGACCCAACGCCACCAGGCGCCCGCCATCCAGCGCCGCCAGGAATCCCGCCACGGCATCGCGCAGGGACCCCGACGTGCCCGCCCGGCCCTGCCAGTCGAGTACCAGCGGGGCGGCCAATGCTTCCGGGACGACACCCATCGCGTGGACCACGTCCATGGCGAAGGCGCGTTGCGCCGCGGCGGGTCCACCCGCCGGCCACTGCATCAGCAACGCCAGGCCCGGCCGCAGCACCTGCAATTCGAAGCGCAGCGCGACCGGCGCTTCTTCCGGGGCGCCCGCCGCCGGTGCCGTGGTCGCCGGTGCCGTGGTCGCCGGTGCCGTGGTCGCCGGTGCCGGCGGCGGCGCAGCCGCAGCCGGCCCGGGGTCGGCGATCAACCGCCGGGCCTCTGCCAGCGCCCGGCCTCCGTCGCCCGGCCGGACCGGTACGCTGCCCGGGCCCGGGTTTTCCCCGGCCGCCGCCTGTTCGCGCATCCGCCAGGTGGGCGCCGCCGGCGCGCCGGGCAGGGGCTTGCGCGGCAGCCAGGAGACGATGCCCATGGCCGCGAGCAGGTCGATGCGCGGCCTGCGCGTCCGTGCCGGCCCCGTCACCGCTTCAGACATCGGCCGCCTGCGGGTGCGCGCGATGCGTTCCGCCGAGCATGACGTTCAGCGCGTTGAGGTAGGCCTTGGCCGAGGCGACGACGATGTCGGTGTCGGCGCCGGAGCCGTTGACGATGCGCCCGCCCTTCTCCAGGCGCACGGTCACCTCGCCTTGCGAATCCGTGCCGCTGGTGATGGCGTTGACCGAATATAGCTGCAGGTTGGTGGCGCTCTTCGCGACCTCCTCGATCGCCTTGTACGTGGCGTCGACCGGCCCGCTGCCGTTGGCGACCGCGGTCTGTTCGCGCCCGTCCACGGCCAGCGTGAGCCGCGCCTCGGGCACCTCGCCGGTGCGCGAGCAGACCTCCAGCGAAACCAGCTTGTAACGTTCCACGACATCGTCGGACTGCGTCTCGCTGACCAGTGCGTGCAGGTCCTCGTCGAAGATCTCGTGCTTCTTGTCGGCGAGATCCTTGAAGCGCGCGAACGCGGTGTTCAGGTCCTGCTCACTGGTGAGAGCGATCCCCAGTTCCTCCAGCCGGGTGCGGAACGCGTTGCGGCCGGAATGCTTGCCGAGCACCATGCGGTTGGCATTCCAGCCGACGTCCTCGGCGCGCATGATCTCGTAGGTCTCGCGGTGCTTGAGCACGCCATCCTGGTGGATGCCGGACTCGTGCGCGAAGGCGTTGGCGCCGACGATGGCCTTGTTCGGCTGCACCGGAAAGCCGGTGATGGTCGAGACCAGCCGCGAGGTCGGCACGATGTGGGTGGTGTCGATGCCGGTCTCCACCTGCAGCAGGTCGGAGCGCGTGCGGATCGCCATCACGATCTCCTCGAGCGAGGCGTTGCCGGCCCGCTCGCCGAGACCGTTGATGGTGCATTCGACCTGGCGCGCGCCGTGCACGATCGAGGACAGGGAGTTCGCCACGGCCAGCCCGAGGTCGTTGTGACAGTGCACCGAGAACACCGCCTTGCCGGCATTCGGGATGCGCTCGATCAGGGTGCCGATCAGTTCGCCGAAGTGGTGCGGGATCGCGTAGCCGACCGTGTCCGGGATGTTGATGGTGGTGGCCCCCGCGTCGATGGCGGCCTCAATGATCCGGCACAGGAAGTCCACCTCGGAGCGCGCCGCGTCCTCGCACGAGAACTCGACGTCGTCGACGTGACCCCGCGCCCGTTTCACGGCGTGCACGGCCTGCGCGACCACCTCGTCCGGCTGCATGCGCAGCTTGTGCTTCATGTGGATCGGCGAGGTGGCGATGAAGGTGTGGATGCGGGCCCGCTCGGCCGGCTTCACGGCCTCCGCGGCGCGGTCGATGTCGGCGTCCAGCGCCCGCGCCAGGCTGCACACGGTGCTCTCGCGCACCACCTGGGCGACCATTTTCACGGCCTCGAAGTCACCGGGGCTGGCGATCGCGAAGCCGGCCTCGATCACGTCCACCCGCATCCGCTCCAGCGCCCGGGCGATCCGCACCTTCTCGTCGCGGGTCATGGAGGCGCCGGGCGATTGCTCGCCATCGCGCAGGGTGGTGTCGAAGACCACCACCCGGTTCTGTTCGCTCATGGTTCTGTTCTCCCTGGGCCCGGCCGCGGCCAGTCCCTGCAATGGATTATGTCAGCGATCCGCCTGGGTCGCGACCGGAAAAATTCTGTATTGGGGGGGGTGGATCAGTTGCCGCGCAGCGGCAGCAGCAGGGCCACATCGTGAAGCAGGACCGATGCACGCGGCAGCCTCGCCGGGACGGCGAAAATGAGAAGATGGTGGCGCTGCGTGTTCATGTGAACGAATATAGCGACTAACAACCACCATGCCAAGCGGAAGCCGGGGACCTGAATCGTCGTGACCATACGCGTTGCCCTCCACCACCTGACCCGCTACCGGTTCGACCGCTCCGTGAGCATTTCGCCGCACACGCTGCGGTTGCGCCCGGCCGTGCACACGCGCACGCCGATCGAGAGCTACTCACTGCGGATCAAGCCCGAACAGCACTTCCTGAACTGGCACCAGGACCCCTTCGGCAACCACGTCGCCCGCGCCGTGTTCCCCGAACCGGCCCGCCTGCTCGAGTTCGAGGTGGAGGTGATCGCCCGGCTGGTGATCATCAATCCCTTCGACTTCTTCATCGAGGAGTACGCCGAGGAGCTCCCCTTCTCCTACCCCGCCGAGATGCGCCGCGACCTCGCTCCCTACCTCGAGGTGCGCGAGCAGGGCCCGCTGCTGAAGGACTGGCTGGCCAGCGTCGACCGCTCCCCCACCAATACCGTGAACTTCCTGGTGGCGCTGAACCAGCGCCTGAACCGGGAGATCGCCTACACGGTGCGCATGGAACCCGGCGTGCAGACCTGCGAACAGACACTGGGCAAGGCCATCGGCTCCTGCCGCGACAGCGGCTGGCTGCTGGTGCAGATCCTGCGCCACCTGGGGCTGGCGGCGCGGTTCGTCTCCGGCTACCTGGTGCAGCTCGCGCCGGACATGAAATCCATCGAGGGCCCGAGCGGCCCCGCCGCCGA
>JBFKKR010000159.1:0-3684 GCA_041682035.1 Pseudomonadales bacterium
TCGATCATGGTGATCGCCATCGTCGCCTCGGTGCTGGTCATGCTGTTCTCGGCCCGGCCGATCGGCGATTTCGTGGATGCGAACCCGACCGTGAAGATGCTGGCGCTCTCGTTCCTGGTACTGGTCGGCTTCACGCTGGTGGTCGAAGGCTTCGACGTGCATGTGCCGAAGGGGTATATCTACTTCGCCATGGCGTTCTCCGTCGGCGTGGAGATGCTCAACCTGCGCATGCGGCGCAACCGCGCGGTGCGGGCGATCGCGCTCAACAAGCGCATCCACGCCGAAGGTGGTGGTGCGTGATAGCGGCTCTTGCCCGATTCGGCGTGGGGCGGCCGTGGTGAAGCTGGAGGTCATCAGTCGACTGCCGGAAGGCCGGGAGCAGGGTCGCCCGTTGCTGTTCGTCCATGGCGCCTGGCACGGCGCCTGGTGCTGGGACCAGGGCTTCCTGTCAACCATCGCCCGGCAGGGACATGCCGCGTACGCGCTGAGCCTGCGCGGTCACGGCCGCAGCGAGAATCCGGGCGCACTGTGTTTCACCCGCATCCGGGATTACGTGGCGGACGTGCGCCAGGCCGTGCAGTCACTGCCCTCAGCGCCGGTGCTCGTGGGTCACTCCATGGGCGGGTTCGTGGTGCAGAAGTACCTGGCGCTGTATCCGGCGCCCGGCGCGGTGCTGCTCGCCTCGGTGCCGCCATCGGGGGTCTGGCGCACCACGCTCAGTATTCACCTGAGGCACCTGCTGCGCGCCCTGCGCATGCACGCCACCCTCAGCCTTTTACCGTTGGTGGATTCTCCCGCGATGGTGCGCGAACTGTTCTTCTCGCCGGCGCTGCCGCAAACAGAACTGGAACGCTACGCGGCCCTGGTGCAGGACGAATCCTACCTGGCGTTCCTGGACATGCTGGTGCTGGACCTGCCGCGGCCGAAACGGGTCAACACACCGGTCCGGGTACTCGGTGGCGAACTGGACGCGATCTTCTCGCCGGCCGAGGTGCGGGCCACGGCGCGTGCCTATCGCACCGGGGCCACCATGTTTCCCGGCATGGCGCACGACATGATGCTCGAGCCGGGCTGGGAGGCGGTGGCGCGTTCGGTGCTCGAGTTCGTCGCGGGGTTGCCGGACGCGACAGGGGAGTCACCGCAGTGAGCCCGGAAGCGTGGGCACTGCACGAGGCGATGGAGGCGATTGCCGCGCGCGCCTACCCCTCCGGTCGCCAGCAGCACCTGGAGTTCGTGCTCTGGTACGCGCTGATTCACGGCCCCATGGAGTACGGTCAGACCCAGGTGTCGCGGGAAGATATCCAGCAATTACGTGACCTGAGCGATGCCTGCGGCGGCTGGATCGTCATGGCGAAACCCGGCACGCCGCGTTGGCTGCAGGCGGCCGAGTGGCAGGACCTGTTTACACGGAAGATAGACCTTGTAAGACTCGGCTGATCGACGCGGCGACCGGGGAGCGGCGGCCATTTCCTTCCACCGTCATGATTTCTGCTTCCACGTGGGCCTGGGCGCACGGAAGCACGAGAGGAACGCGCATGCCTGCGCTGTTTAGTTTTCGTTGCTCCTGCTGCGGTGAGGTGCACGAAGGTTCACCCAGCTTTGGCTTCGAGGCGCCGAGCCCGTACCTGGAGCAACCCGAACCGGCGCAGAAAGCGGGTCATCTCGGCGAGGACCTGTGCCATTACGAGGACGGGGACGGCCCGCACTATTTCGTGCGGGCCGTGCTGGAGGTGCCCATCGACGGGGTGGCCGAGCCGTTCCTGTGGGGCGTCTGGGTCTCCCTCAGCAAGTCCAGTTATGATCGCTACGTGGAAACCTGTGATGACCCCGACCCGACTGACTGCTATTTCGGCTGGTTCTGCAACTATCTGCCGGCCTACCCGAACACCTACGCGCTGAAAACGCAGGTGCACCCGCGTACCGGCGGGGTTCGGCCCTGGATCGAACTGGAGGACGCCGACCACCCGCTCTGCCAGGATTATCACCAGGGCATCTCCGTGCAGCGGGCGCAGGCGCTGGCCGAAGCAGTGATGCACGGAATCCGCGGCGAGGCGCAGTGAACGTGACAGGAACCGCGCTCTATTTTGCCTATGGATCGAACCTGTCGGTGGTGCGCCTGCGCGCGCGGATACCGGAGGCAAGGGTCGTGTCCGTGGCGCGCATGCAAGGGTACCGGCTTGCCTTCCACAAGCGCAGCCTCAAGGACGGTTCCGGCAAGTGCAACGCGTTCTGCACGAACCGGCCGGAGGACCAGTTGCTCGGCGTCGTGTACGAAATTCCGGTTGCCGCCTGGCCCGGCCTCGACGTGATCGAGGGTCCGGGCTATGAACGGCGTTCGCTGACGGTGGAATGCGTGTCCGGGGACACGCTGACCGTGCAGACCTATATCGGCATAATCATCGAAGAAGACCTGCTGCCGATGGACTGGTACCGGCACCACGTGCTGCTGGGTGCGCGCGAGCACGGCTTCCCGCCGGACTATGTCGCCGCCATCGAGGCGGTTCCGGTGCAGAGTGACCCGGAGCCGGCGCGTGCCGCGCGCGAGTTTGCCCTCCATCCGGCCACAATGGATTCCTGAATGGACGCAGAGGCGCTCGCCGACGCGGACGTGGTGATCAATGCCGGCCCCACCACGGCCGAGGCGGATTACATCCGTGGCACCTCGCTGGCGCACCGCCGCCGCTACGGCCAGTTCTTCACACCCGTCGCGGTGGCCGCCTACATGGCGAAATGGGTCTGTGCAGCGCGGCCTTCCGCCGTGCTCGATCCCGCGTTCGGCCTCGGCGTGTTTCACCGGCAGGTCATGCAGGCGCGCGCGGGCCGGACCATCCGCTACGTCGCCTTCGAGAAGGATCCGGCGATCATTCAGCGGCTCCCGCGACCGGCGCCGGGCGCGGACCTGCAGGTGATACAGGGCGACTACCTCGACGCCGACTACCGCAGCTTCGATGGCATCATCTGCAATCCGCCCTACCTGCAGTTCCAGAAGTTCGAGGGCCGTCATCGTGTCCTGAAGGAACTGGAGGAGGCGACCGGGGAGCGGCTCGGCGGCTGCAGCAATATGGCCGCGGCCTTCCTGCTGAAAGCGCTGCACCAACTGGCGCCGGGCGGACACCTCGCATTCCTGTCCCCGATGGAGTTTTTCGATACGCGTTATGGCGCCGGCCTGCGCAGGAGGCTGCTCCGGGACGGCCTGCTGAAGCATGTGGTGGTGATCCCGGATGCGCCGGATGTTTTTCCGGAGGCGGTCACGTCCGTCGCTGTCATCCTGTGCCGCCGGGATGGCGTTTGCGCGGATGTCACCTGCCGGCAGGTCGCATCGCTGCGTGAATTGCAGGATCCGGCGAACGAATCGCTGGCGGCAACGCACCGGTTCCCGACGGCGCTCATGGCGCGGGCGGGCAAGTGGCGCGCGT
The DNA here is from genome assembly GCA_041682035.1 of Pseudomonadales bacterium. Lineage (GTDB taxonomy): Bacteria > Pseudomonadota > Gammaproteobacteria > Pseudomonadales > JBFGWM01 > JBFJWR01. The sequence goes on from JBFKKR010000159.1 coordinate 3,417, forward strand.
TGTTCGACGGTGGCGCGGCCGGCGCGGGCGAACCGCCGGGCTATGTTTCCCTGCGCCGGTACGGGCGATTCCTGCGTGGCATTGCCACCGGCGCGAACGGCTTCTTCGTCGGTTCGCGACAGAAGTTCGCTGAACTGGAGATTCCGCTGGCGCAGCGGGTGCCCTGTATCACCCGCAGCGCGCAGGTGGATCGCGCGGTCTTCACCGATTCGGATCACGCCCGCCTGGACCAGGCGCACAAGCCGGTGTGGTGCCTGGACGTGCGCGA
>JBFKKR010000160.1:0-3681 GCA_041682035.1 Pseudomonadales bacterium
GGCCGGTTTCACGCCGCCGGCGGAAGGTCCGGCGGTGAATGAACCGGCGGAGGAAACACCGCAGCATGGCGCCTACAGTGCCTGGGTTTCCTGGGCGTTCCTGGTCGTGCTGATCTCGCTGATCCCGGTGACGGTGATCTACGGCACGCTGATCGCGCCGTGGATCCTGCCGGGGCTGGCGCTGGCGCTGCTGTCCTTCGGTGTCGTGCGCGGCGTGCCGGTGTACGAGGTGTTCGTGGAGGGCGCGAAGGAAGGCTTCCAGGTCGCCGTGCGCATCATTCCCTACCTCGTCGCCATCCTGGTGGCGGTCGGCATGTTGCGCGAGAGTGGCGCGCTGGGCTACTTCGTGCAGGCGGTCGGTGCGTACACCGCCAGCTTCGGACTGCCGGCCGACGCGCTGCCGATGGCGCTGCTGCGGCCGCTGTCCGGCTCCGGCGCCTACGGCGTGCTGGCGGCGACCATCGAGAATCCCGCGATCGGCCCGGACAGCTACACCGGCTATCTCGTCAGCACGCTGCAGGGCTCCACGGAAACCACGTTCTACGTGTTGGCGGTGTACTTCGGCGCCGTGCACGTGCGGCGCGTGCGCCATGCGCTGGCCGCCGGCCTGACCGCCGACCTCGCCGGGGTGATCGGCGCGATCGTTGCCTGTTCCTACCTGTACGGGTGACCGCCCTGTCAGGCTGAAGCCTGACCTACAGTGCCACGGACCCGTAGGTCAGAATTTATTCTGACATTCCGCCACGAACCGGATATAGTGGCCACATCGTTACATGAAATGATGTTTCTTTCATTCATGGCTCTATGAGGACCCCTGTCATGGCGAATCCCATGGGTTCGGCGCTCTCCGTGCTGAACAAGATTGCCGCCTCCGAAACCATCGACAAGATCGGCATGCGCAAACCGCTCGAGAAGCTCGTCTACACCGGGACGAAAACCGGCTTCAGCGCGATCAGCGCGGCCAACCGCCAGTTCAAGCCACTGCTCGACGTGGTGCGCCCCGCGCGCATGCGCCACCCGAAGACACCCGACCTGTTCGACCTCACCTTCACCGAGGAACAGAACATGTTCCGCGACACGGTGCGGCGCATGGTCGATCACCTCGTCATTCCCGCTGCCGAAGCGGCCGACGAGGCGGGGCGGGTGCCGCCTGAACTGCTGGACCAGGTACATGAGCTGGGCGTGTCGCTGATGGCCATTCCGGAGGAACTCGGCGGCGCCGGCACCGAGCGCGACGAGGTGTTGCACATGATCCTCGCCGAGGAACTCGGCCGTGGCGACATGGGCATCGCCTTCGCCGCGCTGGCGCCGCTCGGTGTCATCAACGCGCTCACCCAGTGGGGCACCGCGAACCAGCAGGCGAAATATCTCGCCGCGCTGGCCAGCGAGCAGTTCGTGCCGGCGTCCATCGCGCTCAACGAGCCCACGGCCCTGTTCGATCCGTTCCACCTGAATACCACCGCGCGCCGGACGTCGGACGGGTACGAACTCAACGGCGAGAAGGCCCTGGTGCCGCTCGCCGCGGACAGCGCGCTGTTCCTGGTGGCCGCCCGGCTCACCGGCGAGGGCCCGCGTCTCTTCATCGTCGAAGCCGGCACCGAGGGCGTCAGCTGCCGCCCGGACCCGGCCATGGGTCTGCGCGCGGCGGCCACGCAGCGGTTGCTGCTGGAGGACGTCAAGCTGCCGAAGGAGGCGCTGCTCGGCGACCTCGAGACGGCGTTCAACTACAACGAACTGATCCAGCTGACCCGCATCGGCTGGTCGGCGATCGTGACCGGCTGCTGCCAGGCGGTGCTCGATTACGTGATCCCCTACGTGAAGGAACGCGAGGCGTTCGGTGAGCCGATCGCGTTCCGCCAGTCGGTGGCCTTCATGGTCGCGGACATGGGCATCGAACTGGAAGGGCTGCGCCTGCTGGTGTGGCGCGCGGCGAGCCGGGCGGCGCAGGACAAGTCCTTCGACCGCGAGGCCTACATCGCCTACCTGCAGGCGAGCGAGAAGGGCATGCAGATCGGCACCGACGGCGTGCAACTGCTCGGCGGTCACGGTTACACGAAGGAACACCCGGTGGAGCGCTGGTACCGCAACCTGCGCAGCGCCGGCATCCAGTACAACGGCTTCATGGTGTAAAACGATGTTGAATCTCGATCTCCCCCGCAAGTTCAAGGGCATCATGGAGCCGGCCGAGCAGGCCGCGCGCAACACCTTCCGCCCCATTTCGCGGAAGTACGACCGTGCCGAGCATGCCTACCCGAAGGAACTGGACCTGTTCTCCGCTGCCATCGACGGCATGAACGACGGCGACCTCAGCAAGTCCGCCGGCGCCACCAAGCTGAAGCAGGATGACAGCGGCGAATCCGGCGCCGTGCGCAACGGTTCCAACATGCAGAGTCTCGCCGGCATGGAATGGTTGTGCTGGGGCGATGTCGGGCTGCTGCTGACGCTGCCGCGCAACGGTCTCGGCAACGCCGCCATCGCGGCGGTCGCCAATGCCGAACAGGCACGGCGCTTCGAGGGCAAGTGGGCGGCGATGGCGATCACGGAGCCGAATGCCGGTTCCGACTCGGCCGCCATCCGCACCACGGCGACGCTCGACGGCGATCACTATGTGCTCAACGGCGAGAAGATATTCATCACCTCGGGCGAGCGCGCCGAACTGATCGTGGTCTGGGCGACTGTCGACAAATCCGCGGGCCGTGCGGCGATCAAGTCATTCGTGGTCGAGTGGGGTACGCCGGGCATGGAACTGGTGCGCCTGGAGAAGAAGCTCGGCATCCGCGCATCCGACACTGCGCAGGTGCACTTCAAGGACTGCCGGGTGCCGAAGGAGAACCTGCTCGGCTCACCGGAGGTGGACACGCGCAAGGGCTTCGGCGGCGTCATGCAGACCTTTGACAACACGCGCCCGATGGTTGCCGGCATGGCGCTGGGCGTGGGCCGGGCGGCGCTGGAACGCATCCGCGAGCTGCTCGAGGAACAGGGCATCCGGCCGCATTACGAGAAACCCGTTTTCAATGTCAGCGCCATCGAGGCGGAACTGCACCGCATGGATGCCGAACTGGAAGCGGCGCGCCTGCTGACCTGGAAGGCGGCGTGGATGGCCGACAACGCGCAGCCGAATTCCATGGAGGCATCCATGGCCAAGGCCAAGGCCGGTCGGGTCTGCAACCGCATCACGCTGCGTTGCGTGGAGATTGCCGGCAGCCTCGGTTACAGCGAGGACGAACTGCTGGAGAAGTGGTCGCGCGATTCCAAGATTCTCGACATCTTCGAGGGCACGCAGCAGATCCAGTTGCTGGTGGTCGCGCGCCGGCTGCTGGGGTTGTCGTCCGCGCAGTTGAAGTAGCCCGAATCGGATGTAGGCCAGACTTCAGCCTGACATCGTCACGGGGCGGTGGTGTAACTTCCCGCCGCGTGCAACGTCCCGTCGGGTCCGACCAGCCGCCAGGCGCGCGTTTTGCCACCGCCGGTTTCGCGTTCCACCTGCAGCTTGTCCGAGGGCAGTGGCACCGGCCGGGTGAAGCGCACGCTGATGTCGCTGATCTCCGCCTCGCGCGAGAGCACCTCGAAACTGCGCACAAAGCTGCCGAAACCGTGCAGCACCTTGCCCCTGAACGGCGACAGCTTTGCCACCGGTGTGAGCCAGTGGATGGGGTTGAAGTCGCCGGTGAGGATGGCGAA
>JBFKKR010000161.1:0-3398 GCA_041682035.1 Pseudomonadales bacterium
ACGACACCATCGCACGCATCCGGCAGCTGGTCCGCATCCCGGTCATCGCCAACGGCGACATCGACTCGGCCGAAAAGGCCCTGCGGGTGCTGGAACACACCCGCGCTGACGGCATCATGATCGGCCGCGGCGCCCTGGGACGGCCCTGGCTCTACGGACAGGTGGCGGCGGCGCTCGCCGGCCGAGGTATCCCGCCGGCCCCGGGCAGCGACGAGATCGCCCGCACCATGATGGATCACCTGCGCGCGCTGCATGCGCACTACGGCGAGGAACGCGGCCTGCGGATCGCCCGCAAGCACGTCGGCTGGTACCTGCAGAACCACCCGCTGGGCGCGACCCTGCGCCGCGATTTCAACCGCCTGGAGGCGGCCACGGCCCAGCTCGACTTCCTCGGGGCAAATCTCGCAGGGGGTTGGCGAGCGGGCGCGGAAGCCGCATAATGCGGCGCGCCGGTGGCGGGTACCCGGATCCCGCGGAACTGCCTGGACGGGATTTCTCCCGGAACTGAATCATATCTGCCCAGAAATCAAGACTGCTTTTTATGGAAGAAGCCATGACCGACGAAACGCAGGCAATTACGCCAAAGCCCGCCAATGCCGTGACACTGCGCGACCACGTGGCGCAGGCGATGTCCAATTACTTTTCCCAGCTGGGCAACGAACCGGTCACGGATGTCTACCAGATGGTGCTCTCCGAGATCGAGGCGCCCCTGCTCGAAGCGGTCATGGAATACACGCGCGACAACCAGACCCGCGCCGCCATCCTGCTGGGCCTGAACCGCGGCACGCTGCGCAAGAAACTGAAGCAGTACGGCCTGCTCTGAGCCGGGACCGGGCTGCAGATCAAGGGCGGTCTCAACCGCCCTTTTTCGTTTCTGACCTCCCCGCCCCCAACACTCCCAGGTGACCGACGCGATGACGAACCGCACCGCCCTGATCAGCGTTTCCGACAAGACCGGCGTGGTGGAATTCGCGCGCGCACTCGCGGCGCTCGGCTACCGCATTCTCTCCACCGGCGGCACGCGGCGGGCGCTGACGGAGGCCGGCGTCGAGGCAGTCGAGGTGTCCGCGCATACCGGCTTCCCCGAGATCATGGACGGCCGCGTGAAGACGCTGCACCCGCGCATCCACGGCGGGATACTGGCGCGGCGCGGCACCGACGAGGCCACGCTGGCCGAGCACGGGATCGACCCCATCGATCTCGTTGTCATCAACCTCTACCCGTTCCGGGAGACCATCGCGCGCGCCGGCGTCGGGCGCGCCGAGTGCGTCGAGCAGATCGACATCGGCGGGCCGGCAATGATCCGCGCCGCCGCCAAGAACCATGCCTGGGTGGGCATCGTGACCCGGCCCGCGGATTACGATGAAGTCGCGCGGGAACTGCGTGAGAATGGCGGCCAACTGTCGGAGCAGACCCTGCGGCAACTTGCTGCACGCGCATTCGCCCACACCGCCGCCTACGACAGCGCGATCGCGAACTGGATGCAGCAGGGCAGTGACACCCTGCCGGAGACCGTGCTGCTGGCCGCCGAGAAAGTGCAGGACCTGCGCTACGGCGAGAACCCGCACCAGCAGGCGGCGTTCTACCGCACCGGCCACGCACCGGGCACGGTCACGGCGAGCCGGCAGCTGCAGGGCAAGGAACTGTCCTTCAACAATATTGCCGACACCGACGCGGCGCTGCAGTGCGTGAAACAGTTCGACGAACCGGCCTGCGTGATCGTCAAGCATGCCAACCCGTGTGGCGTGGCGCAGGGCCCAGACCTGCTCAGCGCCTATGACCGCGCCCATGCCACCGACCCGACCTCCGCCTTCGGCGGCATCCTGGCTTTCAATCGACCGCTGGATGCCGGGACGGCGGCGGAAGTGGTGCAGCGCCAGTTCGCCGAGGTCATCATCGCGCCGGGTTGCGACGAGGCCGCAGCGGCAGCGATCGCCGCGAAGAAGAACCTGCGCCTGCTGGACTGCGGCGCGCTGGATCCGGCGCCCGGCGGAACCACCCGCGAGGTCCACAGCGTGGCGGGCGGACTGCTGTGCCAGGACGTCGACGCACACCGGCTCACCCGGGCGGACCTGCGCGTCGTCAGCCGGCGCCAGCCTGGCGAGCAGGAACTGAACGACCTGCTCTTCGCCTGGCGCGTCGCCCACTACGTGAAATCGAACGCGATCGTGTACGCGCGGGACGGCCGCACCATCGGCGTCGGCGCCGGCCAGATGAGCCGCGTCGACAGCGCGCGCATCGGCATCCTCAAGGCACAGGATGCAGGCCTCCAGGTACGCGGCTCGGTGATGGCCTCCGATGCGTTCTTCCCGTTCCGGGACGGGATCGACGCCGCTGCGGCCGCGGGCGTCCGCGCGATCATCCAGCCGGGCGGCTCGATGCGGGACGAGGAGGTGATCGCCGCGGCTGACGAAGCGGACATCGCCATGGTCTTCACCGGCGTGCGTCACTTCCGCCACTGACACAGAAGGTACGGGCATGGGCAGGATCCTGGTGATCGGCGGCGGCGGACGCGAGCATGCCCTCGCCTGGAAATTCGCGCAGGCGGCGGAGCAGGTCTTTGTGGCGCCCGGCAACGCCGGTACCGCGCTGGAGCCGGGGGTGCAGAATGTCGCCATCGACCCGATGGACTTCGACGCGCTGACCGCCTTCGCCCGCGAGCACGATGTCGACCTCACGGTCATCGGACCGGAAGCACCGCTGGTGGCGGGCATCGTCGATCATTTCCAGGCCAGCGGGCTGCGCTGTTTCGGACCCGGCCGGGGCGCGGCGCAGCTGGAAGGCTCCAAGGCCTTCACCAAGGAATTCCTGGTGCGCCACGGCATCCCCACCGCCGGCCATGCCACCTTCACCGATCTCGACGCGGCGCTGGCCCACCTGGAGTCGGTCGCGCTGCCGGTGGTCGTCAAGGCGGACGGCCTGGCGGCGGGCAAGGGCGTGATCATCGCCCGCAGCCGGGAGGAAGCGGTCGCCGCGGTGCGCGACATGCTGGCGGACAACCGCTTCGGGGACGCCGGCAGTCGCGTCGTGATCGAGGATTTCCTCGAAGGCGAGGAGGCCAGCTTCATCGTCATGGCGGATGGCAGGAACATCCTCCCCCTGGCCACGTCGCAGGATCACAAGGCACGCGACGACGGTGACCAGGGTCCCAATACAGGCGGCATGGGCGCCTATTCTCCCGCTCCCGTCGTCACGCCCGATATCCACGCCCGCGTCATGCGCGAGGTGATCGAACCCACCGTTGCCGGACTCGCCGCCGAAGGGCACCCCTACACCGGATTCCTGTACGCCGGTCTGATGATCGGCGCAGACGGCACGCCACGCGTGCTCGAATTCAACTGCCGCTTCGGCGACCCGGAAACCCAGCCGGTCCTGATGCGCCTGCGCTCCGATCTCGC
>JBFKKR010000162.1:0-3374 GCA_041682035.1 Pseudomonadales bacterium
CCAGCGACATGATATTCGCGTTCAGTCCCTGCACCTGCATGATGATGAACGCGGCAAGGATGCCGACGGGCAGGCTCAGCACGATCACCAGCGCGGACCGGAAGTGGAACAGGAATGCCACGCAGATGAGCGAGACGACCAGGAACTCCTCGAACAGCTTCTCGTACAGGTTGCCCACCGCGCGCAGGATGAGGTCCGAGCGGTCGTAGGTCTCAATGATCTCGACGCCCTCGGGGAGGGAGCCCCGCAGTGCGTCCAGTTTTTCCCGTACACCGCGGATGGTTTTCTCGGCGTTCTCGCCGTAGCGCATGACGATCACGCCACCGACGACTTCCCCCTCGCCGTTCAGTTCGGCGATGCCGCGCCGCATCTGTGGCCCGATGCGGATATCCGCCACCTGTTCCAGCAGCAGGGGCGTACCCTGGTCATTCAGGCCAAGCGGGACGCGGCGCAGGTCATCCACGGACTGCAGGTAGCCGGTGGCGCGCACCATGTACTCGGCTTCCGCCATCTCGATGACCGAGCCGCCGGCTTCCTGGTTGGCGCGTTGCAGGGCCATGCGGATGTGATCCAGCGGGATGCCGTAGGCGCGCAGCTTGTCCGGGTGCACGATCACCTGGTACTGGCGCACCATGCCGCCGATCGGCGCGACCTCGGCGACGCCGGGCACGGTCTGCAGTTCGTAGCGGAGGAACCAGTCCTGGAGGGAGCGCAGCTGCGACAGGTCATGCCGGCCGGTGCGATCCGCCAGCGCGTACATGTACACCCAGCCCACCCCGGTGGCGTCCGGCCCGAGTTGCGGTTGTGCGCCTGCCGGCAGCCGGCCGCTGACCTGGCTGAGGTACTCGAGCACCCGGGCGCGCGCCCAGTACAGGTCGGTGCCGTCCTCGAAGATGACGTAGACGAAGGAGTCCCCGAAAAAGGAGAAGCCCCGCACGGTCGCGGCGCCGGGGACGGACAGCATGGCCGTCGTCAGCGGGTAGGTCACCTGGTCCTGCACCAGCTGCGGCGCCTGCCCCGGAAAGCTGGTCTTGACGATGACCTGCACATCGGACAGGTCCGGGATCGCGTCCACTGGCGTGGTGCGCAATGCCTGCAGGCCGCCGCCGACCAGTAGCAGGGTCGCGACGATGACAAGGAACCGGTTGTCGATGGACCAGCGGATCAGCGCGGCGATCATGGTTGCATCTCCATCCCGTGCGCGTCGTGATCCATGTTGGAAGCTGCGTCCCGGTGGTCATGCGTTCCGGATTCTTGGGCTGAACCCGCTTCCGCGGGCGCCATGCGGTTGAATTCCGCGGACAGGCTGGACTCGGAATCGATGAGGAACTGCGCCGAGGTGACAATCAGGTCGCCTTCCGACAGCCCGTCCAGCACCTCGACCCAGTCTCCGGCTTCCCGCCCGGTGCGCACCTGCACCGACAGGAATCTGCCGTTGCCCAGCGCACAGACGACCCGTTGCATTCTGCCGGTGCGGATCAATGCCTCACGCGGGATCACCAGGGTCGGCGCGCCTGCGTCGGGCAGTAACCGTACGCTTGCGTACATGTTCGGTCGCAGGGCCTCGTCGCCATTGGGGACACGGATACGAACGCGGGTGGTGCGCGAGGACGCATCCAGCACCGGGTACACGTAATCGACCCTGCCTTCCCAGGTCCGGTCGGGCCAGGCTTCCAGCCGGATCTCCACCGGGTCGCCCGGTTTCACCCAGCTGCTCTGCCGTTCGAAGACCTCCGCGGTGATCCAGACCGTGTCGAGCTGGCCGATGGACAGGACCTCGGTCTCCGGCTTCACGAACATGCCGTGTCGGACCATCAGGTGACTGACGTAACCATCGCGATGCGACCGGATCGGCACGGTGCGGCTGGCTTTGCCGGAGCGTTCCAGTTCGCTCACCTGTACGGATTTCAGCCCCAGCGCCTCGAGCTTGCGGCGCGCGGCGCGCAACAGCGCTTTTTCTCCGCTGCGCAGCGCCAGAAGCAGTTCCTCCTGCGCGTTCACGATCTCCGGCGAATACAGCTCGAGCAGGACCTGTCCGTCGCGCACCGGATCGCCGGCGCTGGTCACGCCCAGCCGCTCGATCCAGCCGGACACCCGCAGGTGCACATGATGCAGCCGGTCCTCGTCGTAGCCCACGTAGCCCACGGTGCGCACCTCGCGCGGCAGGACCCTGCGTTCCACGCGCGCCGTACGCACGCCCAGGCTGTTCTCGACGGCTGCGGAAACCTGCACCGTGCCGGGGGCATCGGCCGCGACGCTGTCTTCCTCGTAGACGGGCACGAGGTCCATGCCCATGGGGGATTTTCCGGGTTTGTCGCGCCGGAAGTTCGGGTCCATGGGGGCGACCCAATACAGGGGTTTGCGTTCTGCAGGCCCGGCCATGGACATGCCCTGGCCGGAACCACCGAACCAGTGGCTTGCGCCGAAGCCGGCGGCAAACGCGGCGGCAAGGACTATGGATGCGGTCAGGAACTTATTCACGGCTTTTCTCCCCTGACTGCAAACTGTCCGAAGCGGGCTGTCCGTACAGGTAGGCGAGACGCGCGATCCACTGCCGGCGCTCGTGTTCCAGGTTCAGCTGTTCGATGCGCGCACTTTGCAGGGCCAGTCGCGCGCGCAGCATCGCTTCGAACTGCCCGCGGCTGGATTGGTAGGCGCGCAGGGTGGCTGCAGCCTGCATCTCTGCCTGCGGAATGATGTTCTCTGCATAGCCCCGGAGCCGATCCGCCGTACCGGCCAACTGCGCGCGGGAGCGCGCCTCCTCTTCCCGTAGTTGCAGCAGGACTTCCCGTTCGTGGTCCTTCGCCGCCATCAGTTCGGCCTGGCGCGCGGCGAGCGTGGCATCCTGTCGCTTCTCCGGGAACAAAGGCAGCGAGACCATGATCATGGCGCTGGCGAAATCAGGGCGCCGGCTGCCATCCGGGTTGTGGCCGTCGCGAGCGCCGTAGGCAAGATCGACGCCCCAGGAGGCGCCGTACGCTTCCCGCGCCTGTGCGATCCGGGAGGCGGCAGCGGCAACCTGCTCACGGGCGGCGGTCATTCTGGGGTGGTTGCTGACAGCCGAGGCGGTTTTCGTCAGCATATTCGCGGGTGTGCCGGGTTCTTCAGGAAGATCCCCCAGCGGGAGCGAGGATTCCGGCCAGCCCACCCAGCGGCCGAGGATGCCGATGGCGGTTTCGATACGTTGTTGTTCCCCGGCGAGGCGGTCACGCAACCTGCTGTGCGCCAGCCTCACGGCCAGCAGATCTGCCTGTGTCGCGGTGCCGGATTCGAGTCGGAATGTGACCACCCGCTCCACCCGCTCGTACTCGGCAGATTCCGCTTCCATCAGCTGCCGGCGATGCTCGGCGTAGTAGCGATCCAGCCAGGCAAGC
>JBFKKR010000163.1:0-3304 GCA_041682035.1 Pseudomonadales bacterium
CCCGTCGCGACCTCGCCATCAATCTCGTGAACGCGGAGGAACTGTCGATCGAGGAGATCGGCTTCAGGCTCGGATTCTCCGAAAGCGGGGCCTTCGTGCGGGCTTTCAGGGCCTGGACCGGGTTCACGCCGCTGGCCTTCCGCAGGATTTCCACAAGGAGCCGGGCTGCGCCGGCGAATGCCTAGACCTGCCGCGCCATGTCGCTGCCGGCGAGCTGCGCCCGCGTGCGGCGGATCACGTCGAAAATGGCGCGCGCGGACCAGTCCCGTTTCGGCAGGAACCCGATCCGGCCGTTTTCCAGTTCCCGCCGCACCCGCTCTGACTGCACCGGCAGCTTTTCACAACATGAATCATGCATCCTGTCTTTCCTATGACCAGCGCCGCGAGCCGGCACACAACCGGGCATTCAAAATTCCAGATTCGCGTGTTTGTAATCCAACTCCAGCGTGGCGGTATTTACGGAACACGTGGTTTCGCCGTGTCAGCGTTCGACGCCGCTGTGCCGGTCCATGAACCAGCGCATCAGTTTCAGGTAACGCCTCTGGCCGAGATGGATCACGTGGTTGCCCGGGAACCAGTGCAGGTGGCTGCCGGGCCAGTGCTCGTGCAACAGGCGCAGGTAGCGCGGCGGCGTGATGCGGTCCCCGGCCCCGCCGATGATCATCAGCCGTTTCGGCTGGATGCGTGGCTTGTACGTCAGCGGACTGTGCAGTGCCACCGACTGCCGCGCTTCCGGGAGGGTGACCTCGCCCAGTTTCATGTTGGCGCGTACCGCCCAGCCGAGCGACAGCCACTCCAGTCCCATGTCGGTCGGGTTCACCACGGCCGAGTTGGGAATACAGTAGGCGATGCGCTCGTCGACGCAGGCCATCAGCGAGGACACATAGCCACCGAGGCTCAGCCCGGATACCCCCATCGACGGCGCGCCGTAGTCCTGCAGGTAGTCGAGGATGATGCGCAGGTCGTGCACCGCCTGCATCATCGACTCGTTCAGCCGGCTGAAGCCGCCATCGACGAAACCGAACCCGCTGAACGGCGAGCGCGGTTCCTGGCGGGAGCCGTGAAACGGCAGCACGTTCAGGACGATGTCGTAACCACTGTGATAGAACCATGACAGCGAGAACATCCAGCTGTTGAACCAGTAGTCGCTGGCGAAGAAGCCATGGGTGAAGACCAGGGTATGCCGCGGCCCGTCCGCATGCTGCCAGTGCATGAACTGGGCACGGCGATTGCCGCGCAGCGCGTCCCACTCCGGCTGCATGTCGGGGAGCAGGGTCTGGTAGGGACTGTCAAACTCGGCAATGCGGGCCTCGATCTGCCGCCCGGGCCGGTAATCGAGCAGTCCGGGCCTGCGCGCGCGCACCGGGACATTGCGTGGCGGCCTGCGAAACACCGCGTCCACGTCAGCCCGCGCAGCATACTCGCGGTAGCGCGCCGCGCGACCCTGCTCCCGTTCCCGGAACCGGGCCGGCCGCAACAGGCCCGGCGCCATGCCGGTCGAGATGAGCCCGCCGAGCACGTTGCGCAGCACGTGATCAGCCGCGGCGCTGCTGTTCACCAGCAACGGGTGTGCGCGGTCGATCGGCGTTCCTTCACGCAACCGGTAGAAGTCGTCGGGGAGTTCGTCCCACCACATGCCGGCAGGCGGTTCGCCAGCCGGATTCAAATGGCAGCCCGCTGGTACATGGTGACCACGCAGGCGCCACCAAGACCCAGGTTGTGCTGCAGGGCTGTTCTCGCCCCTTCCACCTGGCGCTGTCCCGACTGCCCCCGGAGCTGCTGGGTCAGCTCGGTGCATTGCGCGAGGCCGGTCGCACCCAGCGGATGCCCCTTGGAGAGCAGCCCGCCGGAGGGATTGGTGACGTACCTGCCGCCGTAGGTGTTGTCGCCATCCCAGATGAACTGTTCCGCGCCGCCCTCCGGGCACAGGCCCAGCGCCTCGTAGGTCAGCAGTTCGTTGGCTGTAAAGCAGTCGTGCAGTTCGACCACGTCGACATCCTCCGGCCCGACTCCGGTGGCCTCGTATACCTGCCGCGCGGCCTCCCTGGCCATGTCATAGCCCACCATCTTGATCATGCTCTTCGGTTCGAAGGTGGTCGAATAATCCGTGGTCATGGACTGACCGATGATGTGCACCGCGTCGCTGATGCCATGCCTGCGCGCGAACGCGTCCGAGCACAGGATCGCCGCTGCGGCGCCACAGGTCGGCGGACAGCACTGGAAGCGCGTCAGCGGATCAAAGACCTCGTCCGCGGCCATCACCTCTTCGAGGCTGAGCACCTGGTTGAACAGTGCCAGCGGGTTGCGGCTGGCGTGCTGGCGCGCCTTCACGGAAATCTTCGCGAAGGTTTCCTTCTTCGTGCCGTGCTCAAAGCGGTACTCGCGCCCGGCACCACCGAACATCTGCGCTGCCGGCGGCGCCTGGTTGAAACCCTGCACGTCCACCATCACCTGCGCATGGGGACCGATCGGCGCCTCGCGGTCGCTGTACTTCGAGCCGAGGGCACCTTTCTCCATCTTCTCAAAGCCCAGCGCCAGCACGCATTCGGCAGTACCGCCTTCGATCGCCTGTCGCGCCAGGAACAGCGCCGTCGAGCCCGTGGAACAATTGTTGTTGACGTTGATCACCGGGATGCCGGTCAGGCCGAGTTCGTACACGGAGCGCTGGCCACAGGTGCTGTCGCCGTAGACATAACCGGTATAGGCCTGTTCCACCTCTTCATAAGAAATGCCGGCATCGGCCAGGGCCTTGCGCCCCGCTTCCGCCGCCATGACATGGTAGTCGTCGCTGGCGCCCGGCTTCGCGAACTTCGTCATGCCGACACCGATCACGTTCACCCTGCGTTGCATGTGGATCTCCTGTTTCCGTTGCTGTTGTTCCAGGTGTCAGGCCGCCACGGCCTCCAGTCCCACCATCAGGTCCAGTGCTCCGATCAGGCGGATGTCCCCGTCCACGCGCAGCGAACCGCGCTGGTACAGGTCACGGACCTGCACCTCCCCCGCAACCAGCTTCTGCAGGTCTGCATCGTCGATACCGATGACCATGTCCGCAGCGGCGGCCGATGCCTGCTTCACGGCGGGGCGATCCCCCAGGGAGACTGCCCAGGTTGCTGCCGGGTTACGCACGTTGAACTGGATGACGCCCCGTACTTCGGAGGTCAGCTCGCCCGCAGCAAGTCCTTCTGACAATGCACCGAATACAGTGGAAGCCACCGCCTGCCGTGTGGGCGCGGCAGACGTCTTCTCTGGCGATGGCTGGCTGGTGTCCCGCACGCTGACCGCCGCGTCCAGTGCCGCCCTGACC
>JBFKKR010000164.1:0-3263 GCA_041682035.1 Pseudomonadales bacterium
AGCCCGGTGGCGTCCACCTGATGATCTTCGGGTTTGATGGCGCGCCGCGCGCCGGGGACGAGATCGAGCTGACGCTGGAGTTCGGCGACGGTACGTGCCTGCCCGTGCGCTTCGTCGTGGTACCCTCTGCAGGCTCCCGCCGGATACCGGCGCAACGATGAACAACGGAATCGACAAGACATGAGACAACTGGTGGAATTCCTCGACATGCGCGGTGCGCGGATCACCCGCATTACCCTGCTCGTCGCGCTGCTGCTGTTCCTGTTTGCGGGCGCGGTGGGAATCTACTGGAGCGCTCCGCCGGAGGAGCCGCTGTACCGCCCGGGCGGGAAGGGCGGAGAAGACGTGGTCGGCTGGCGCACCACCCGCACGCTGCAGGCCGTGGCGGGTACCCTGCTGGGCAAGCGCGGCGGCTACATCAGCAATGACATCTTTCCGCCCGGCGTGTGGCTGGACAACATCGCCAACTGGGAGTTTGGCGTGCTGGTCCAGGTGCGCGACCTGGCACGCGCGATGCGACGCGACATCAGCCGCTCGCAGTCGCAGTCCGCCGAGGATCCTGACCTCGCGATCGCCGAGCCGCAGTTCCATTTCGACAACAGCAGCTGGGCAATGCCCGCTTCCGAGAGCGAGTACGAGCGCGGCATCAAGGCGCTGGACCGCTACCTGGCACGGCTCGCGGACCCGGCCCAGCAGGACGCCCAGTTCTATGCCCGCGCCGACAACCTGAAGGCGTGGCTGGGCGAGGTCGAAAAACGCCTTGGCAGCCTCTCGCAACGTCTCGGCGCCAGCGTCGGCGTGCAGCGCCTGAACACCAACCTGGCCGGCGACCCATCCGCGCGGCAGTCGACGCGCCAGCCCGGCGTGCTGGAGATCAAGACATCCTGGTGGGAGATCGACGACGTCTTCTACGAGGCGCGCGGTTCGGCGTGGGCGCTGATCCACTTCCTGCGCGCGGTGGAGGCGGACTTCGGCGAGGTGCTGGACAAGAAGAACGCGCGCATCAGCCTGCAGCAGATCATCCGCGAGCTGGAAGGCACCCAGGAAACGCTGTGGTCGCCGATGGTGCTCAATGGGTCCGGTTTCGGCATGCTGGCCAACCACTCGCTCGTCATGGCTTCCTACCTGGCGCGCGCCAACGCCGCCATCATCCAGCTGCGCGAACTGCTATCGCAGGGCTGACCGTCACGCCGTGTACGGCGCCCGCCGGAAGTCGTTGCATTCGACGGGGCGTGGTGTTACACAATCGTTCGTGATTTGTTCAGCGCGATTTTCGAACTGGACAGACCGGGCTTGGGGGGTGGATCGGCGATAAGAAATGCCACCCTCCGCATAACATCACGGAACGACGACGAGGGCGAGCAATGAGCGCGATCAAGCGGGTGGTTTTCAATCAGAAGGGCGGCGTGGGCAAGTCCAGCATCGCCTGCAACCTTGCCGCGATCAGCGCGCAGCAGGGCCTGCGCACCCTGGTGCTGGACCTGGATTCACAGTGCAACACCACGCAGTACCTGCTGGGGCGTGAAGCGGAAGACTACAGCGATTCCATCGAGACGTTTTTCAGCCAGACGCTGTCCTTCAGCCTGATGAACCGCGGGTTCCACCAGTTCATCCGCGAAACTGAGCACGTCAACCTGTCGATCGTACCGTCCAGTCCGAATCTCAGCGACCTGCACGCGAAGCTGGAAGCCAAGCACAAGATCTACAAGCTGAAGGAGGCGCTGCAGTCGCTGGAGGATTTCGACGCGGTGTACATCGACACCCCGCCGGCGTTCAATTTCTACACCCTTTCGGCACTGATCGCCGCCGACACCTGCCTGATCCCGTTCGACTGTGACGACTTCTCCCGGCGCGCCCTCTACAGCCTGCTCGAGAACGTGCAGGAGACGCAGTCCGATCACAACGAGAAACTGCGCGTGGAGGGCATCATCGTCAACCAGTTCCAGCCGCGCGCCAACCTGCCGCGGCGCGTCGTCGAGGAACTGCGCGAGGAAGGCCTGCCGATCCTGGATACCTTTCTCAGTTCCTCGGTGGTGATGCGCGAGTCGCACGACCGCAGCCTGCCGCTGATCTACATGAGTCCGAAGCACCGCCTCACGGAGCAGTTCCGGGCGCTGTTCGACGCACTGCACCAGAAGTCCGCCGCTGCGGCCTGAGCACCAGCGAAAGAAAAACGGCGCCTCGCGGCGCCGTTTTTCGTTCTGCGCCGCTCAGGCCAGCAGTGGTGCGATCACCAGGCTGACGATCGCCATCACGTTGATGAGAATGTTCATGGACGGCCCGGAGGTGTCCTTGAACGGGTCGCCCACCGTGTCGCCGACCACGGCCGCCTTGTGCACGTCCGAGCCCTTGCCGCCGAGATTGCCCTTCTCGACGTACTTCTTGGCGTTGTCCCAGGCGCCGCCTGCATTGGCCATGGTCAGCGCCAGCAGCACGCAACTCACCAGGGCGCCGCCGAGCATGCCGCCCAGCGCTTCCGGGCTCAGGCCGAAGCCGACGACGACAGGCGCGCCGACCGCGAGCACGCCCGGCAGCACCATCTTCTTCAGTGCCGCCTGCGTGGCGATATCGACGCAGCGGGCGCTGTCCGGTTTTGCCGTACCTTCCATGAGCCCGGGAATCTCGTGGAACTGGCGCCGGATCTCCTTGATCATGTCGAACGCGGCGTCACCCACCGCGCGCATGGTCAGTGCGCTGACCAGGAAGGGGAAGATGCCACCGAGGAACATGCCGGTCAGCACGTGGGGGTCGGACATGTTCAGGGCGAAGCCGGCGCGGTTGTGCGCCACCGTCTCGATGTAGGCGGCGATGATGGCCAGCGCCGCCAGACCGGCTGCGCCGATGGCGAAGCCCTTGCCGATGGCGGCCGTGGTATTGCCGACCTCGTCGAGGCCGTCGGTGATGGCGCGGGTCTCCTTGCCCAGTTTGGCCATTTCCGCGATCCCGCCGGCGTTGTCCGCCACCGGTCCGTAGGCATCGATGGCCATGGTGATGCCGACGGTGGAGAGCATGCCGACCGCGGCCAGGCCGACGCCGTACACGCCGGCGCCTTCCGGCAGGATGACGCTGGCGCCGAAGATGATGCCGGCGATGGTCAGCACCGGGACGACCACCGATTCCATGCCGGTCGCCAGGCCCGCGATCATCACCGTCGCCGGGCCGGTCTCGCCGCCCTGGGCGATCAGCCGCACCGGCTTGCCGCCGGTGTAGTACTCGGTGACGAGGCCGATCACGATGCCGCCGACCGCGCCCATCACGACGCA
>JBFKKR010000165.1:0-3241 GCA_041682035.1 Pseudomonadales bacterium
CGGTTTCCTGGTAGGCCCGCCGCGCACCGCCCGGAGGGCGCCCCAGCAGGAAGGAGGCGCCCGGATCGATGAGCAGGCGGTCCTCCATGGCGGTGCGCCCCAGCAGCATGCGGAATTTCATGTTGTCACGGCAGGTCAGGGTCAGTTCGATCGGCCACTCGGCGCCACCGGCGCAGAGCAGGCTGCGGATCACCAGTCGTTCCTCGCGGTGGCCGCCGGAATCGCTGACGACGCGACGATCGATGACCGGCGCGGTGCAGACCCTGACCAGATCGTTGTCGCGTTGCAGGGGATGGAGTTCGAAACGCACCATGGCCACGCCTCCTTCCTCGTATTCCTCCGCTGCGAACGCGTGCAGGGCGGAAGTGCGCGCGCCGGAGTCCACCTTCGCCTTGATCCACGGCAGGCCCAGTTCCGGGAGTTGCACCCATTCCCGCCAGCCGACGGACGTCAGGGGTTTCCGGTCCGCTTCATTCTTCTCGGGGTCGTTCATGCGCGTCCGGGTTTCGTACGTTCCTTGCGACCATAGCCGGTTTTCGGGAGAAAAGCAGGCGTTTGTTCGTACGTTGCGCGCGCCGTGATCAGCACCCGAGGATCAGCCGTTCGAGCAGCGCTTTCTGCGCGTGCAGGCGGTTCTCGGCCTCGTCCCAGACGACGCTGCGCGGATCCTCGAGCATGTCCTCGCTGATCTCCTCGCCGCGGTGGGCGGGCAGACAGTGCATGAACAGCGCATCCGCGTCGGCCCGGTCCATGCGCGCCGGACTGACCTGGTAGTCGGCGAACGCGGCGCGCCGCGCCGCCTGCTCCTCTTCCTGGCCCATGGAGGCCCAGACGTCCGTCACCACCAGGTGCGCGCCCTCGACTGCGGCGTCGACGTCGGCAATGATCTGCACGCGGTCGGCGTTCGACCGCACCAGTCCGGCGTCCGGCTCGTACCCGGGCGGGCAGGCGATGCGCAGCCGGAAATCGAACTGGCGGGCCGCATTGATGTAGGACTGGCACATGTTGTTGCCGTCGCCGACCCAGGTCACCGTGCGGCCACGGATGGCACCGCGATGTTCCTGGTAGGTCAGCACGTCCGCCAGCAGCTGGCAGGGGTGGAAGCTGTCGGTCAGCGCGTTGATCACCGGCACGCCGGAGTGACGGGCGAACTCGGTCAGCCGGTCGTGGCCGAAGGTGCGGATCACGATGACGTCCGCCATGCGCGAGATCACGCGTGCCGTGTCGGCGATGCTTTCACCACGGCCGAGCTGGCAGTCGCGCGGGGACAGGAAGATGCTGCCGCCCCCGCAATGCAGCATGGCGGCCTCGAAGGAGACCCGCGTGCGCGTGGAGGACTTCTCGAACAGGATGGCCTGCACCCGGTTCTGCAACAGGTCGGCGTGGGCTTCGCGGGGCTGCCGCTTGAGTTCCAGTGCCCGGTCGATCAGGGAAACCAGTTCGTCGCTGCCCAGGTCCAGCAGGCTGAGGAAGTGTCGTGTCGTCATGATTGCGTGGTCAGGTGGCTTCGGGTGCCGTTTCCAGAGCCGCGATCAGCGGCGTCAGCAGGTCGGCAACCTGCGCGGCCTCGTCCCGGGTCAGGACGAGGGGCGGCAGCAGCCGGATCACGTTGCCCGCGGTGACGTTGATCAGCAGGCCGCGCGCCCGTGCCGCGGCGACGAGATCCGGCACGTCGCGGTCGAGCTCGATGCCGATCATCAGGCCCCGGCCCCGAATCTCGCGAACGCACTGCAGGCCGGCGGTCCGCTGCCGCAGTTCGCTGATCAGCCACTCCCCGGTGGCTGCAGCCTGCGCGGCGAGGTTTTCCTTCTCGAGCACGGCGAGCACCGCCAGCGCGGCACGGCAGGCGAGCGGGTTGCCACCGAAGGTGGAACCGTGATTCCCGGGCGCGAAGAGGGTCGCGGCGTCACCGCGCGCCAGGCAGGCGCCGATCGGCACACCGTTGCCCAGGCCCTTGGCGAGGGTGACGATGTCCGGCGTGACGCCCTCGTCCATGCTGGCTAGGAAGTGGCCGGTGCGGCCCATGCCGGACTGGATCTCGTCGCAGATCAGCAGCCAGCCCTGCGCGTCGCACAGTTCGCGGATGCCGGCGAGGCGTCCGGGCTGCAGCTGCCGGATGCCCCCTTCACCCTGGATCGGTTCGAGCATCACCGCGACCACGTCGCTGCGCTGGGACGCGATGGTGCGCAAAGCGTCGAGGTCGTCCCACGGGCAGCGCACGAAGCCACCCAGGAGGGGTTCGAAACCGGCCTGCGCCCGGCGGTTGCCGGTGGCGGTGAGCGTGGCCATGGTGCGGCCGTGGAAGGCGTTTTCCATCACCACGATGTGCGGGGCGCCGATCTCGCGCCGGTGGCCGTGCAGGCGCGCCAGCTTGATCGCGGCCTCGTTCGCCTCCGCGCCGGAATTGCAGAAGAAGGCGCTCTCCATGTTGCAGAGTGCGGTCAGCGTGGTGGCGAGTTGCTCCTGCAGTGGAATCCGGTACAGGTTGGAGGTGTGCAGGAGCGCGGCGGCCTGCGCGGACACGGCCTCGGTGATGGCCGGGTGCGCGTGGCCCAGCAGGTTGACCGCGAGTCCGCCCACGGCGTCCAGATAGCGATTCCCGTCCGCGTCGTACAGGAAGACGCCCCTGCCGTGCTCGAATGCGATTTCTTGCCGGGCATAATTGCCCATGAGATGGTTGGCGCCCATGCCGAATTACCAGGGTTCCTGCGGGCCAAATAAAATCGGCAGCGAACGCTGCCGAGAAACCAAACGACGGATGTTATAGAGAATTCATGATGTCTGCAATGTCCTCCGGCTACCATCTGGACCCGGTCGCCCTGAGCCTGTTCGCCCACCGGATCGTCGCCGTGTGCGACGAGATGGGCGTGGTGCTCAGGCGTTCCGCGTTCTCGCCCAATATCCGGGAGCGCCTGGACTTCTCCTGCGCCGTCTTCGACGCTGCGGGCGAACTCTGCGCCCAGGCTGCCCACATTCCCGTGCACCTCGGCAGCATGGCCTGGGCGATGCGCGACCTGGTCCACGCGGCGGAATGGCAGCCGGGCGACTGCCTCATGCTGAACGATCCCTTCCTGGGCGGCACGCACCTGCCGGACGTCACGCTCGTCGCGCCGTTTTTTCTTGGTGGGGAACTGGCCGGGTTCGTCGCCAACCGCGCCCACCACGCCAACATCGGCGGCTCGGCCCCCGGGTCGATGCCGCTGGCGCGGCGGCTGGAAGAGGAGGGCGTGGTCATCCCGCC
>JBFKKR010000166.1:0-3182 GCA_041682035.1 Pseudomonadales bacterium
CGCGGCAGAGGTGATCGGGCAGAACATCAAGATCATGATGCCGCCGCCCTACCACGACGAGCACGACGGCTACCTGCGCAACTACATGCAGACCGGCGAGGCCAAGATCATCGGCATCGGCCGCGAGGTCACCGCGCTGAAAAAAGACGGCACCGAGTTCCCGATCGAACTGGCGGTCGGCGAGTTCGAGGTTGGCGAAGAGAAATTTTTCGCCGGTGTCATCCGCGACGTCTCCGAGCGCAAGCGTGCCGAGCGCGAGCAGCTGGACGCCACCGAGCGCATCCGCGCCATCGTCGAAACGGTGCCGGACGGCATCATCACCATCGACGAGGCGGCGCGCGTGGAGACCTTCAACCCGGCAGCCGAGAAACTGTTCGGCTTCAGCGCCGCCGAGGTGATCGGGCAGAACGTCAGGATACTGATGCCGGAGCCCTATCACAGCGAGCACGACGAGTACCTCCACTCCTACCACGAAACCGGCAACGCGAAGATCATCGGCACCGGCCGCGAGGTCATGGCGCGCCGCAGGAACGGCTCGGTGTTCCCGGTCGAACTGGCGGTCGGCGAGATTCAGCTGGGCGACCGCCGCATGTACGCCGGCGTGGTGCGGGACATGACCGAGCGCAAGCTCGCCGAGGACTCCATGCGTTACCTGAACGAGGCGCTGGAGAAACGCGTGCGCGAACGCACGGAGGCGGTCAAGGACCTGCAACTGGCGATGAAACAGCTGCGGGAGGCGCAGGACCAGCTGGTCCAGACCGAGAAGCTCGCCTCCCTCGGCGGCCTGGTGGCGGGGATCGCCCACGAGATCAACACGCCGGTCGGCATCGGCGTGACCGCCGCATCCCACCTGCAGGAGATCACCGAGACCATCAATGCGGCATTCACCGGCGCAAAGCTGAAGAAAGCGGACCTGGCCGAGTACCTGGAGAGCTCCCGCCAGTCCACCACCATCATCCTCAACAACCTGCACCGGGCTGCCGAGCTGATCAACAGCTTCAAGCAGGTGGCAGTGGACCAGTCCAGTTCCGAACGGCGCCGCTTCAAGCTGCGCGAATACATCGACGAGGTGCTGATCAGCCTGCGTCCGCAACTGCGGAAAAGCCCGCACCGGCTGGTAGTCAACTGTCCGGATGACGTGGAACTCGACACCTACCCGGGTGCGCTGGCACAGATCGTCACCAACCTGGTGATGAACGCGATCCTGCACGCATTTCCTGGCGGGGCCACGGGCGAGATCCGCATCGAGGTCGAGGAAGACGAAAACCAGGTCAAGCTTCTCTTCCGCGACAACGGTGTCGGCATACCGGCCAGCCAGCTGGACAAGATCTTCGATCCATTCTTCACCACCAAGCGGGGCCACGGCGGCAGCGGGCTGGGCCTGCACGTGGTGTACAACCTGGCCACCCAGCAGCTCAAGGGTTCGATGGGCGTGGAGAGCGCGGAAGGTGCCGGGACGACCTTCCGCCTGCTGCTGCCGCGCTAGGCAGTGGCAGGAGCCACCGGCAGCGCGACGGTGAAGCGCGAGCCCTTTCCCGGCTCGGACTCCACCCAGATCCTGCCGTTGAGCCGGCGCACGATGCGCTTGCAGATGGCCAGGCCGATGCCGGAGCCCTCGTACTCGCTGCGCGTATGCAGGCGTTCGAACTCCTCGAAGATCCGCCCCAGGTACTTCGGCTCGATGCCGATGCCGTTGTCGGCCACGCTGATCTGCCACTCGTCGCCTTCCTGCCTGGCCTGCACGGAAACCACCGGGGCACGGTCGGCCGGCTGGTACTTCAGCCCGTTGCCGACCAGGTTCTGCAGCAGCAGGTGGATCAGGGTGGGTTCGGTGGTGAGACGGGGCAGTCCTGCCGGGTCGTAATCGATGCGACCGCCGGACTTCTGCAGCGTCGCAGTGACGGATTCGCGGATCGAATCCACCACCTCGCCCAGTTCGACATGGCTGAGCTGCAGGTCGCAGGTATCCACGCGCGCCAGTTCCAGCAGGCTGCTGATCAGGCCGCGCAGTCGCTGCGCCGCCGCGCTCACGCGCTGCAGCAGGTCCGCGGACTCCGGATCCAGCTTGTCGCCGATGCGTTCCTGCAGGCATTCCATGAAGACATGGATGGTGCGCAGCGGCGCCTGCAGGTCGTGCGAGGCCATGTAGGAAAATTTCTCCAGGTCCTCGTAGGCGCGCTGGATCTCCTCGTTGCGGCGCTGCAGGTCGGCGCGTGCCAGTTCGAGCTGGCGCATGTCGTCGTAAGAGGACAGCCCCGTGTAGACCACCGAGTACAGCTTGGCGGCGGTCAGCTCGGTCTTCTCCTTGTAATCGTTGATGTCGTACTCGGTGATCACGCGCCGTTCCGGCGCCTGCCCCGGCTGCCCGGTGCGCAGGATGATGCGGATGAAATGGTTGTTCAGTTCCTCGCGGATGAAACGCGCAACCTGCAGGCCGGCATCGTCGGTCTCCATGATGACGTCGAGCAGCACCAGCCCGATGTCCGGCTCGGCGCGCAGCATCTCGCGCGCCTGTGCGCCGGAGTACGCATGCAGAAACTCCAGGCCGCGGCCCTGCAGGCGGAAACTGCCCAGCGCCAGCCTGGTGACGGAGTGGATCTCCTCCTCGTCATCGACGATGAGCAGCCGCCACGGACGCTCGGAATCCGACGCGGCGTCGGAATCCTCGTCCTCGGCGAACACAAGTTCATCTTCGTCATCCGCCATCGTACTGGGACACCGGCGCCTGCATTGCAGTCCAGTATAGAGTGTTCACGGGCCCGCGCCGCAGCAGGTCATGAGAGTCTGCGCGCCAGCACCAGGGCATCTTCGCGCCCGCCGTCGGCCGGGTAGTAGTCGCGGCGCTGGCCGATCTCGGCGAACCCCTCGCGCCGGTACAACTGCAGCGCCGCCGCGTTCGACGGCCGCACCTCCAGGTACATCACGCTGGACTGCTGCCGCTCCGCCCGTTCCAGCAGCCGGTGCAGCAACGTCCGGGCGAGCTGCCGGCGGCGGTAGTCGGGGTGCGTGCACAGGTTCAGCAGGTGGCTCTCCTGCGCGGCTGTGAACAGCACACCGTAGCCGGCGAGGACGTCGTCGCTGCGGGCCAGCCAGGTCTCGTATCCCGGCCGGAGGCAGTCGCGAAACGCGCCCCTGGTCCAGGGAAAGGAATAGGAAAGCAGCTCGACCCGGTGTACCTGGTC
>JBFKKR010000167.1:0-3140 GCA_041682035.1 Pseudomonadales bacterium
GATGGACTGGATGGCCCAGGAGCAGGAGCGGGGCATCACCATCACCTCCGCCGCCACGACCTGCTACTGGAAGAACCACCGCATCAACATCATCGACACCCCGGGGCACGTCGACTTCACCATCGAGGTGGAGCGGTCGCTGCGCGTGCTCGACGGCGCGGTGGTGGTTTTCTGCGGCACCTCCGGCGTCGAGCCCCAGTCCGAGACGGTCTGGCGCCAGGCCAACAAGTACGGCGTGCCGCGCATCTGCTTCGTCAACAAGATGGACCGCGACGGCGCGGACTTCCTGCGGGTCGTCGGCCAGGTCAAGAATCGCCTGGGCGCGACCCCGGTGCCGGTGCAGTTGCCCATCGGTTCCGAAAAGGAATTCAAGGGTGTCGTCGACCTGCTTCGCATGAAGGCGATCTACTGGAACGAGGAAGATCGCGGCATGACCTACACGCTGGCCGATATCCCGGCCGAGCTCGCCGGTCCGGCTGCCGAATGGCGTGAGAAGATGGTGGAGAGCGCTGCCGAGGCCAACGAGGAACTCATGGAAAAGTACCTCGAGGGCGTAGAGCTCACGGAAGACGAGATCCGCCAGGGCCTGCGGCTCCGTACCCTCGCCAATGAGATCGTCCCTGCGCTCTGCGGATCCGCTTTCAAGGACAAGGGCGTGCAGGCCATGCTGGACGCGGTGATCGACTACCTGCCGGCCCCCGACGAGGTTCCGGCCATCAAGGGCATCCTCGAGGACGAGTCGGAGGGGGAGCGCCATTCCTCCGATGATGAACCCTTCGCCGCGCTCGCATTCAAGATTGCGACCGACCCGTTCGTCGGTACGCTGACGTTCTTCCGGGTCTATTCCGGCGTGCTCGAGACGGGTTCCGCGGTATTCAACCCGGTCAAGGGCAAAAAGGAGCGGATTGGCCGCATGGTGCAGATGCACGCCAAGGACCGCAAGGAAATCAAGGAAGTACGTGCCGGCGACATCGCTGCGGCGATTGGCCTGAAGGATGTCACCACGGGTGACACCCTCTGCGACATGGAGCACAAGATCACGCTGGAACGGATGGAGTTCCCCGAGCCGGTCATCTCGGTGGCGGTGGAGCCGAAGTCCAAGCCGGACCAGGAAAAAATGTCCGTGGCGCTTGGCAAGCTGGCCCAGGAGGATCCGTCCTTCCGGGTGAAGACCGACGAAGAGTCCGGCCAGACCATCATTTCAGGCATGGGCGAGCTGCACCTGGACATCATCGTCGACCGCATGCGCCGCGAATTCAACGTGGAGGCGAACATCGGCAAGCCGCAGGTGGCCTACCGCGAAACGATTCGCAAGAGTGTCGAGATCGAAGGCAAGTACGTCCGCCAGACCGGTGGTCGCGGCCAGTACGGTCACGTCTGGCTGCGGCTCGAGCCGCTCGAATCCGGCGCCGGTTACGAGTTCGGTAACGAGATCGTCGGTGGCGTGGTCCCGAAGGAATACATTCCGGCGGTCGACAAGGGCATCCAGGAACAGATGCAGAACGGCGTGATCGCCGGCTACCCGATGGTGGATGTCAAGGCGGTTCTCTACGACGGCTCCTTCCACGATGTCGACTCCAACGAAATGGCCTTCAAGATCGCCGGCTCGATGGCGTTCAAGGAAGGCGCCGCCAAGGCCAGCCCGGTTCTGCTCGAGCCGATCATGAAGGTGGAAGTGGTCACGCCGGAAGATTACATGGGCGACGTGGTCGGCGACCTCAACCGGCGCCGTGGCATGGTCTCCGGCATGGAGGACGGGCCGTCCGGCAAGATCATCCGGGCGGAGGTGCCGCTGGGCGAGATGTTCGGCTACGCCACCGACCTGCGCTCCCAGACGCAGGGCCGCGCGAGCTATTCGATGGAATTCGAGAAGTACGCCGAGGCGCCGACCAATATCGCCGAAGCGGTCAAGAAAAAATCCTGATTTTGAAGAACTAACGGGAACTGAATGCCATGTCGAAAGGAAAATTTGAAAGAACGAAGCCGCACGTGAACGTGGGGACGATCGGGCACGTTGACCACGGCAAGACGACGCTGACGGCGGCGCTGACGAAGGTCTGCGCCGATGCCTACGGCGGCGAGGCGAAGGCATTCGACCAGATCGATAACGCGCCGGAAGAGAAGGCGCGCGGCATCACGATCGCGACCGCGCACGTTGAATACGAGTCGCCGGCGCGCCACTACGCGCACGTGGACTGCCCGGGCCACGCCGACTACGTGAAGAACATGATCACGGGCGCGGCCCAGATGGACGGCGCGATCCTGGTCTGCTCGGCTGCGGACGGCCCGATGCCGCAGACCCGTGAGCACATCCTGCTGGCACGCCAGGTTGGCGTTCCGTACATCGTCGTGTTCCTGAACAAGGCGGACATGGTCGATGACGAGGAACTGCTGGAACTGGTCGAGATGGAGGTCCGTGACCTGCTGAACCAGTACGAGTTCCCGGGCGACGACACCCCGATCATCATCGGTTCGGCGCTGAAGGCGCTGGAAGGCGACGCCTCGGATATCGGCGTCGAGGCGGTGAAGAAGCTGGTAGAGACGCTGGATGCGTACATTCCGGAGCCGGAGCGCCCGGTGGACGGCAACTTCCTGCTGCCGATCGAGGACGTGGTCTCGATCTCCGGGCGCGGCACGGTTGTGACGGGCCGTGTTGAGCGCGGCATCGTGAAGGTGGGCGACGAAGTGGAGATCGTGGGCATCAACCCGACGACCAAGACCACCTGCACGGGCGTTGAGATGTTCCGCAAGCTGCTGGACGAGGGCCGCGCGGGCGAGAACGTGGGCGTGCTGCTGCGCGGCACGAAGCGTGACGAGGTGGAGCGCGGCCAGGTGCTGGCGAAGCCGGGTTCGATCACGCCGCACACGAAGTTCGAGGCCGAGGTGTACGTACTGAGCAAGGAAGAGGGCGGCCGTCACACGCCGTTCTTCAAGGGTTACCGCCCGCAGTTCTACTTCCGCACGACGGACGTGACGGGTGCCTGTGAACTGCCGGAAGGCACGGAGATGGTGATGCCGGGCGACAACGTCTCGATGACGGTGACGCTGATTGCGCCGATCGCCATGGAAGACGGCCTGCGCTTCGCGATCCGCGAAGGCGGCCGTACCGTCGGCGCCGGGGTGGTGACCAAGATTATCGA
>JBFKKR010000168.1:0-3095 GCA_041682035.1 Pseudomonadales bacterium
ATCGGTGCACCAGGTGTAGCCGTCGCGGTCGCGCACCAGTCCGCGCTCCACCAGCGTGCGGGACGCCGCGTCGGTGATGGCCCCCCAGCCTTTCATGCGCGCCTGCACCGCATCCTCGATGGTGCGGTAGTGCGGCATGGTCTTCCCGCGCAACTCGTGCATCTGCGCGATCGACTTGGCCAGTTGCGCCGGGGCCTCCTGGTCCAGGTTGGTGTAGGGTCCGAGCGACTCGATCAGGGCCAGGCGCCGGACGCGATGGGGCAGCGCGCCCGCCAGCAGCGTGCAGAGTACGCCGCCCATGGAGTGCCCGAGCAGGCTGAACCGCGGCCAGCCGAGGATGTCCGCCACGTTGACGATGTCGGTCACATGATCCAGCAGGTGGTAGTACACGCCCGCCGGGCGGTGGCCCGAGCGCCCGTGCCCGACCGTGTCCATGGCCACCAGGTACAGGCCGGACATGCGCGCCGCGAGGGCGTCGAAACTGTTGGCGTTGTCGAGCCAGCCATGGACTGCCAGTACCGGCGGATCCTGCTCATCGCCCCAACCCTTGGCGGCGACCGTGATGTACCCGAGGTCCAGCTCGATCTCGCGCGGCCCCGCCAGCCCCACATCAGCCATGCCGCTCCCCCCGCGCCAGCCTGGCGCCGGGCGCCGCCACGGGCGGCAGCCCGCGGCCGGTGTTGAGGGCGGAGAACAGGCGCCAGACCGCTTTTTCCAGCAACGGCTCCGCCTCGCGCATGGAATCGGCGACGGTCATGGGCCGGTCCGGCAGGGGGTAGACGGCGTGGATGCCCGCCTCGCGCAACCGCGCGTTCGACAGTTCCACGCCACCGCAGATGGCCACCACCGGCACGTCGAACCGCGCCGCCAGCGCGGCCAGGCTGACGGGAAGCTTGCCATGCAGGCTCTGCTCGTCGATCCAGCCCTCGCCGGTGAGGACCACGTCGAACCCGTGCTGGCCGAAGCGCTGCTCGAGGACGGTGAGGTCCCGGATGACCTCGAACCCGGTACGGATTTCCGCGCCAAGCAATGCCATGAAGCCCGCGCCCATGCCGCCGGCCGCGCCCGCGCCCGCGACGTTGGAGATGTCCACCCCGATGTTGTTGCGCAACGCCCCGCTCCACAGTTCCATGCAGCGCTCCAGCTTGGGCAGCGTTTCCGGGGTGGCGCCCTTCTGCGGGCCGAAGATGGTGGTGGCGCCCAGCGGGCCGAGCAGCGGGTTGTCGACATCCGCCGCCAGCGTGAAGCGGGTCCTGGCGAGGGCCGGATGGGCTTCGTCCACCTTGATCTCGCTGAGCTTGAGCAGGCCCTTGGCGCCGGTGCCGATGGGTCGGCCGCGCCAGTCCAGCAGCCGGAACCCGAGCGCGCGCAGGGCGTCGGCGCCGCCGTCATTGGTGGCCGTGCCGCCCAGGCCGATGATGATCTCGGAGCAGCCGCGTTCCAGCGCGTCGAGGATCATCTGGCCGGTGCCCAGGCTGCTCGCGAACAGTGGGTTGCGCGCGGCCTGCGGCACCAGTGGCAGGCCCGACGCCGCCGAGGCCTCGATGATCGCGCACTCGCCGTCACGGATGATGCCGTAACTGGCGACCAGCTCGTTGCCCATGGGATCGACGGTCTGTACCTCGACGCGCTCCCCCCGGCAGGCGAACAGCACGGCGTCCACCGTGCCCTCACCGCCGTCCGCCAGCGGAATCCGCACGATCTCCACGTCCGGCATCACCGCGCGGATGGCGCGCGAGGCGATTTCGCAGAAGCGAATGGAGCTGAGACTCCCCTTGAAGGAGTCCGGCGCCAGCAGCACCTTCACAACACGCAGTCCCGCATGTTGAGGTTGCGCCAGAAATGGCCGTACATGCTGAGGATGTCGGTATCCAGCGGCAGCTTGAGTGCCTCGTTATACCAGCTTTCGTGCCACTGGCGTGCGATCTGGTCCGCCTCGCGGTAGCTGGCCGGCGCCGTGTCGCCGGTCTCATGCAGCCAGCAGTAAATTTCCTCCTGGACCTGCTCCAGGCTCTCGCGCAGGGCCTTGCGGAAATCGAGATTGAACAGCGCACGGCGGTGGATGCTCTCCTGCCGGTGCCAGTAACTGGCGCCGACCGGGGCCTGCTCCTCGCTGAGCAGGTGGTAGCGGTGTTCGAAATCGAAATCGACCGGCTTGAACAGGGAGAGACAGGGCGCCGAACTGCCGGTGAAGAGAAAATCGGGCGGCCCGTCGCCACCCAGCCGGACCACCATCGACGCGCAGGTCTGCGAGGGGCGCTTGAAACTGCCGGCGTGCATGCAGACGTCGTCGTTGTCGTGCTGGGAGAACAGCGAGCGCTCCTGGCTGTGGCGGCGCAGGTTGTCCACCAGGTGCCGGCATTGCAGCCGCGGACTGCCGGCGCAGACCTGCAGCGATTCCTCGCTCATGGCGCGCCGCGCGTGCGCCTTGCCGAAATAGGGCATGAACCAGGTGTCGAACGCACCGGCGAAGCTGAAGTCCCCGCTGCCTTTCCAGTAGCCATGCTCACGGGCATATTCCTGCAGCCCGTCGGAACAGGCATCGAAATCGGACTCCAGCGACAGGCAGTTGGAGATGGCCCAGCGGGCGCAGCCGCCCTCCTCCCGGAGCCTTTTTGCGGCCCAGTGCTGGCCGGCGGTCTCCAGCACCCAGGCCTCGCGGGCGTCGGCGATGAGGAAGCTGTTGTCGTAGCGGAAGGATTTGTCGCGGTAACCGGCCGGCCCACCCTGACCGAACTTCTCCAGCAGGGCGGTCATGCAGTGCAGCGCCTCCTCTGCGGTACCACCCCGCTCCAGCCCGAGGCGGACCAGGTCCATGCCCAGCAGGGACTCCTGCTCGCGGTCGACGAGCTTGCTGAAGATGGCCTCGTTGCCGATGGCGACGCCCTGGTCGTTGACGCCCATCTCCGCGCCCCAGATCCAGAACGGCTTGCTGAGGATCACCGCGTTGCGGTCCGGCACCTGCGGCACGGCCTGGTAGGTGACCCGCACCATGGTCGAGCGGTCGCCACGCACTGCCGGGATGCGCACCACGTACTGGGCCTCGCTGGGCTCCCGGTCGCGGTTCTTGGCCAGCCAGGTGACGCCGTCACGGA
>JBFKKR010000169.1:0-3071 GCA_041682035.1 Pseudomonadales bacterium
GCCGGTGCCGGTGCCGCGGCTGCGACGCGCACCGCCGTCGGGTCGGACAGACCGCCGGGTGCGGGTGTCTGCGCCGCGGGCGCAAGCGGGACACTGACGTCATCGCCGACCGGTTCAATCACCGCCCGCGGCACGTCCCGCGCGGGCACCCCGACCGGCACAGCCGGCGCCGGCGCCGCGAGGCCGGAATAATAATGCCAGCTACCGGCCGCGCCGGCCGCGAAGACCAGGACGCCCAGGAGCAGGCCCATCGATCCGCGCGCGGCCCGCACCGGCCCTGCCGCGAAGAGCGGCTGTCCGGCTGCCAGCGCGTTACCGGGGCGCGGTGCATGACGCGCATCCAGGTCCCGCAGCAGATCGTTGATCAGGCTCACAGGGGCAGCCACCCGTAATGTGCGAAGACGGCGAAGGCCGACGCGCCGACCAGGCCGGCGATGGGGTAGGCGAACCAGCTCCGCCACCAGTTGGAGAGGTCAGCGAACTTCACGGAACCCTCGGTATCCTCGATCGCCCGTTCGACGTGATGCCGGTCGACGATGCGCACGCCCTGGCCGAACGTGGCCATCAGCGACTTGTGGGCGAGGATGTTGAGCAGCCGCGGCACGCCGCCGGAGCCCCTCCAGAGCAGGCGCAGCGCCGGCGGGGTGAACAGGTCGGGACCGTTGTAACCGGCCGAGCTCAGGCGGTGCATGACGTAGCGCCCGACGCTCTGTTCGCCCAGCGGCTCCAGGCGGTGGGAGAACGTGATGCGCTGTTTCAGCTGGCGCAGGTTGGGCTGCGACAGCAGGCGGTCCAGTTCCGGCTGCCCGAGCAGGACGATCTGCAGCAACTTGGAGCGTTCCGTCTCCAGGTTGGTCAGCAGGCGGATCGCCTCCAGGGTCTCGCGCGCGATGGCCTGCGCCTCGTCGATGACCAGCACCGCGTGCTTGCCCTCCAGCGCGAGCTGGATCAGGCGCTCGGTGATGATCTGCGGCACCTGGTGCTCGCGCGCTTCCGGCGGCACCACCGCGCCGAGTTCCTCGGCGATCGCCAGCTGCAGTCCCTGCGCGCTCAGCGAGGGATTGGGAATGTAAGCGGTTACGTACTCCGGACCGAGCGAATTCAGCAGCTTGCGGCAGAGCAGCGTCTTGCCGGTGCCGACCTCGCCGACAATCTTGATGAAACCCTCGCCGCCGGTGAGCGCCACCGCCACCGTGTTGTAGGCCTCCTGGTGGTTCTCCAGGTTGAGGTAGAAATTGGTGTTGGGGGTCAGGGTGAAGGGCAGTTCACGCAGCCCGAAATATTCCAGATACATAACCGAAGCCCTCGGATCGACATGGGTCAGAAACGCGGCCCGAAATCATCGGGACGCACCCGGGTAAAGGGCATCGCGCATGCCCTGGTAGTGCTGCTGGGACTCGCTCAGCATACCCTGCCAGCTCTCCGCGCCGGCCAGCATCGGCCGCAGCAGGATCACCAGCTCGCTCTTCACCGCGCTGTAGCGCTTCTGGCGGAACAGGTTGCCGACCCAGGGCAGCTCGGACACCCCGGGCGTGGCCGCGTTGGTATCGACCGCACGATTCTGCATCAGTCCGCCGATCACCACCACCTGGCCGCTGCGCGCGCGCACGATGCTGTCCGATTCACGGATCGAGCTCAGCGCCAGCGGGAGGGTGAAGTTGTCGGCGCCGACCGTGACCACCTTGGTCTGGTCGGTGACCTCGCTGATGGTCGGGTGCACGTGCAGCGTGATGTCGCCGTCGTGGCTGATCTGCGGCGTGACATCGAGTGCGATGCCGGAGAAGAACGGCGTCAGCGTGACCGACGGCGTGGTGGTCGTGGCGGTGCCGGTGGTGGTGGTGCTGGAGACGTCGGTGACGAAGAACTCGTCCGTGCCCACCTTGATCACCGCCTTCTGGTTGTTGACGGTCGCAACCCGCGGACTGGAAAGCACCTGCACGGTGCCCTGCGTCTCCAGCAGCTCCACCAGCGCAGCGAAATCACCGATATTGAATGCCGCGCCGAACACGCCGCCGATATTGTCGGTGTTGAACAGCAGCGGGGCATCCTGCGTCAGCGTGATGGTCTTGCTGGCCGAACCCACTTGCAGGATCTGCGCCCAGTTGATGCCCTGCTGGTAGCCGTCGCTGAGCGACACCTCGAGGATCTTCGCCTCCAGGATCACCTGCCGCTGCAGCACCAGCTGCGAACGCTTCAGGTAGTCGGCCACCGAGCGCAGTTCACCGGGCATCGCCCGCACCACCACCAGCCCGGTCTGCGGCGTGACGATGACATGCCGTCCATCCGCGGCGCCGATGATGGTGGTCAGCGTGTCCTGCAGTTCGCGCCAGAAATCGGCGAGGTTCTCGGTTTCTATGCGGGTGCCGACGGTCGCGGTGGTGGTGCCGGAACTGCTGCCCTGCGTGGACGCGTCGTTCCTGTTGTTACTGCTGCTCCCGGCATCGGAAATTGAACCGCCACTGACGCGCGTCTCGGAGCGCCCGGCGCGCTGCACGCTGAGGTAGTCGAGGTGGAAGATCTCCGTGCGCAGGCCGCGCGGCAGCACCTGGAACAGGTTGCCCTGGCGGCGGTACTCGAAATCGTAGGAATCGCGCACGATCTCCATGACTTCCTCGAAGCTGACATCGCGCAGGTGCAGGCTGATGGACCCGGTGACGTCCGGGTGCACCACCATGTTGTAGCCGGTCCCCTCGACCAGCCCCATGAAGAAGGCGCGCGCGGGCAGCTTCTCGACATCCAGGTCGAAGCGCTCCGGCACGGCCTGGCTCCCGACCTCCAGCCGGGGCATCAGGTCCTGCTCCAGGCCGTCCGGCAGCCCGCCCAGCAGGGCGGGCGGGGCGTCGCCCTCACCGTCCCGGGGCTGGTGGTGGCTGAAATAGCCCTCCTCCAGCGTCACCTGCACCTGGTCCAGCGGGCCGGTCTGGGTGACATCCTGCGGGTAGGAGAGACACCCGGACAGCAGCAGGCACCCCGCCCAGCCTGCGCCGGCGCGGATACCGCTCACCCTGGGAAATTCCTTCATTGTCGGCCGCGCTTCCTGCGGATACTGGAATGGTCCAGGCGCAACACGA
>JBFKKR010000170.1:0-3060 GCA_041682035.1 Pseudomonadales bacterium
AGCAGCCAGCGCAGCATGGGCGCGCCCTTCCCGCCCGCGGCGTGATGTTCCGGTGCAGTCATGACGGGCTCAGGCAACGCGGCGGTCTTCGCCCGGGCCGGCAACGTTGCTGACGCAGCGGCCGCAGATCTCCGGATGCGCCGCGTCGGAACCGACATCCTCGCGGTAGTGCCAGCAGCGCACGCACTTCTCGCCGCCGGCCGTCTGCACGCGGACGCGCAAAGCGGGCAGGGCCGTTTCCACGCCTTCCGCGGCGCCTTCCAGCAGCACGACCCGCGCCGCCGAGGTGATCAGCACGAAGCGCAGTTCGTCACCGAGCTTGCCGAGCACGCCGGCCAGCGCGCCATCGCACTGCAGTTCGACATCGGCCTGCAGGGCGGCACCGAGCCTGCCATCGGCGCGCAGGGACTCCAGGATGCGGTTCACCTCGCCGCGCACCTGGATCACCTGCTGCCATTCTCCGGGACTGATGCGGCCGGCCGCGGAGAACGCCGCGAAGCCGTCGTGCCAGTGCGCCGCGAAGACGCTGCCGGAGCGTTCGCCGGGCAGGCACTGCCAGATCTCGTCCGCGGTGAAACTGAGAATCGGCGCGATCCAGCGCACGAAGGCCTCGGCAACATGGTACAGCGCGGTCTGCGCCGAGCGCCGGCCACGGCTGTCGGCACGCATGGTGTACTGCCGGTCCTTGATGATGTCGAGGTAGAAACCGCCGAGTTCCAGCACGCAGAAGTTGTGCAGCTTCTGGTAGATGACGTGGAACTGGTACTGCGTGTATGCAGTGAGAATCTCCTGCTGCAGGTTCCCCGCCCGCTGCAGCAACCAGCGGTCCAGCTCCAGCAGATCGTCCGCCGCGAGGGCGTCCCGGGCCGGCTCGAACCCGTCGAGGTTGGCAAGCATGAAGCGGGCGGTATTGCGGATGCGCCGGTAGGAATCGGCGGTGCGCTTGAGGATCTCGTCGGAGACCGACATCTCGCCGCGATAGTCGGTGGCCGCCACCCACAGGCGCAGGATGTCCGCACCGAGGGCGTTCATGACCTTCTGGGGCGCCACCACGTTGCCGAGGGACTTGGACATCTTGCGGCCCTCGGCATCGACGGTGAAGCCGTGCGTCAGCACGCCACGGTACGGCGCCACGCCGTACATCGCCACGCTGGAGAGCAGCGAGGACTGGAACCAGCCGCGATGCTGGTCGGAGCCCTCCAAGTACAGATCGGCCGGGAACGGCAGTCCGCGCTTCTCTCCCAGTACGCAGAAATGCGTCACGCCGGAATCGAACCAGACGTCGAGCGTGTCAGTGATCTTCTCGTAGCGGCCGGCCTCGTCGCCGAGCAGCTCCGCCGCGTCCAGTTCGAACCAGGCGTCGATGCCGGCAGCGGCGACGCGTTCGGCCACCTGCTCGATCAGTTCCCCGGTACGCGGATGCGGCACACCGGTTTCGCGGTCCACGAACAGCGCGATCGGCACGCCCCAGTAACGCTGCCGCGAGATGCACCAGTCCGGGCGGCCGCTGGTCATGGCGTCGATGCGCGCCTTGCCCCAGCCCGGCATCCAGGCGACCTTCTCGATCTCTTCCTTGGCCGCTGCCAGCAGGCCCTTTTCGCTCATGCTGATGAACCACTGCGGTGTGGCGCGGAAGATCACCGGTGTCTTGTGCCGCCAGCAGTGCGGGTAGCTGTGCTCCAGCCGCGAGGCCTGCAGCAGGTTGCCGCGCTCGCGCAACACCTCGATGACGGCATCGTTGGCCCTGAACACGTGCTGGCCGGCGAACAGCGGGGTGTCCTCGCGGAACACGCCGTTGCCATCGACGGGGTTGGCGACTTCCAGTCCGTAGCGCTTGCCGACCTGGAAGTCGTCCAGGCCGTGGCCGGGCGCCGTGTGCACGCAACCGGTGCCCGCCTCGGTGGTGACGTGGGTGCCGAGGATCACCGGCACCTCGCGATCGTCGAACGGATGCTGCAGCGGGAGATGTTCCAGCGCCGCCCCCTTGCACCGGCCCACCACCTCGCAGTCACCCAGTCCGGCCCGCGCCAGCGCGCGCTCGTACAGGGCCTCGGCCAGCAGCAGGTACCCGTCCGCACCGGTCCGCACCAGCACGTAATCCAGTTCCGGGTGCAGGCAGACGGCCTGGTTGGCGGGCAGCGTCCAAGGCGTGGTGGTCCAGATCACGACCGCGGCGCGGGCATCCGTGGCCAGGCCGGCACCCGTCAGGGCCGCCAGCTTCGCCACGTCGGCGACCGGGAACTTCACGTCGATGGAGGGCGAGGTGTGATCCGCGTACTCCACCTCCGCCTCGGCCAGCGCAGAGGCGCAGTCCAGGCACCAGTGCACCGGCTTGAAGCCCTGCACGACGTGACCCCGCTCATAGATGCGCCCAAGCGCGCGGATGATGTCCGCCTCGAAGGCGAAATCCATGGTCAGGTAGGGCGTGTCCCATGCGCCGAGCACGCCGAGGCGGCGGAAGTCACGGCGCTGGGTCTCCACCTGCGCGCTGGCGAAGGCGCGGCACTTGTCACGGAACTCGTGCACGCCCAGCTTGCGGCCCGCCTTGCCGTGCTTCTTCTCGACGGCGTGCTCGATGGGCAGCCCGTGGCAGTCCCAGCCCGGCACGTAGGGCGCGTCGAAGCCGTCCAGCGTCTTCGACTTGATGATGATGTCCTTCAGGATCTTGTTGACGGCATGGCCGATGTGGATGTCGCCGTTCGCGTATGGCGGGCCATCGTGCAGGATGAACTTCTCCGCACCCGCCCGGGCCCTGCGAATCTCGCCGTACAGATCCTGCGCCTCCCACCGGTGCAGGGTTTCCGGTTCCCGGGTGGCGAGGTTCGCCTTCATCGGGAAATCCGTCTTCGGCAGGTTCAGCGTGTGCTTGTAATCAGTCATTTCCTCGCCCGCCCAGGAGGCTCCTGGCCCGCTCCATGTCCTCGTTGATCTTCGTCCGCAGCGCGTCCAGCCCGTCGAACTTTTCCTCGTCGCGGATTCTCGCCACGAACTCCACCCGCAGCCTGCTGCCGTAGAGGTCACCGGAAAAATCGAACAGGTGCACCTCGAGCCGTTCCTCGC
>JBFKKR010000171.1:0-3058 GCA_041682035.1 Pseudomonadales bacterium
GCTGCCCGGCGCGGCAGTTCGCCGTCACCCGTCCGGCAGCGCGCGGCAGGTGTTCACCCCCCAGCAGGTTCTCCGCCCGTGTCGCCGCGAGCACGGCCGGCATGCCGCCGGCGTGGTCGCTGTCGCCGTGGCTGACCAGGGCCAGGTCCAGCCCGGTACGGCCGCGCGCGCGCAGGTACGGTGCAACCACGGCGCGGCCGAGGTCGAATCGCCCGGCGCCGCCGTTACCAGCGTCGTACAGCAGCGCCCGGTCACGCGTCTCCACCAGCACGGAGAGACCCTGCCCGACATCGAGCACGTGCACCTCGAACTCACCCGCCCGCAGGTGTTTCTGCGGCGGCGCGAAGAGGGGCAGGCAGAGCAGCAGTCCACCCCAGCGGGCCGGCACCCCGGCCGGCGCGAGCAGCCAGGCCAGCCCGAACCCGGCGAGCAGGAGTGTCGCCGGCACCGGGTTGCCCGCCGTCAACGGGGCAGCGGCAGCGGCGAACCAAGTCAGCACCTGCAACTGCAGTGCCATCAGGCACTCCGCCCACGCCAGCAGCTCCGCGCCCATGCCAATGCCTGCCTGCAGCAGCAGTCCGGCCAGCGCCAGCGGGAGCACCAGCAGCCCGGTCCACGGCACGGCGAGCAGGTTGGCGGGCAGGGACGCCCAGGAAACCGGCAGGCCCAGTCCGACCAGCAGCGGCAGCATCCCCACGCCGAGGACAAGCTGCGTGCGGAAGGCGGTACGCAGCGGACCGGTGCGCGCCGGGCGTCCCGCGAACGCGTACACCAGCACCATCACCGCGCCGAAAGACAACCAGAAACCGCCGTCGCGCACGGCGAGGGGGTCACGCAGCAAGACCAGGAACACCGCGAGCAGCAGCGTATCGGTCACACGCAACCGGCGGCCGAGGCAGGTCGGGGCCAGCGCGCAGGCGAGCATGATGGCCGCGCGCTGCACCGGCAGCCCCCAGCCGGACAACAGGCCGTAGCCCAGGGCGGCCGCCAGGCTCGCCAGCGCCGCCGCGCGTGGCGCCGCCAGCCAAGCGCCCAGCCCGAGCACGCGCACCAGCCAGTGCACGACGAGGTAGGAAAAGCCCGCGACCAGCGCGAGGTGCAGGCCCGAGATCGCCATCAGGTGGGCGGTGCCGGTGCGGGTGAAGAGATCGCGCGTCGCCGGCGCCAGCGCGGCACGGTCGCCGATGGTGAGCGCCTGCAGCACGCTGCCCGCCGCCCCCGCCGGATCCGTGTGCCGCGCCAGCACCCCGCGCAGGGCGTCGCGCAGCGTCGCCACCGGCGCCCGGGCAGGTTGCGCGGGCGTCTGCGCCAGTTCCTGCCGCACCGTGCCAGTCGCCGAGACACCCTGCTGGATCAGCCAGCGCTCGTAGTCGAACGTGCCCGGGTTCGCGAGGCCGCGTGGTGGCCGCAGGCGTACCAGCAGGCAGTGTCCGCCGCCCGGAACGAGTGTCATCTCCTGGTAGGTGTACAGCTGCACCACCGGTCCCGGGAGGAGACCGTCCATCGCGCGTGCCAGCCGGAAGCGAAAACGCCAGCCCGGGTCACGCCGTTCCGGCAGGCCTTCGACGTATCCGCAGACCTGCAGGTCCTGGCCGGCGAGCGGGGCCGGCAGGACGCGGATCAGCGCCCACTGCGCGAGACAGCCCGCATAGATCGCGCCCAGCAGGAGGATTCCCCCCGCGCGGTATCGCCTAGAATAGAGCAACGAAACCGCCACCAGGCCGGCGACTGCGAACACCCCTGGTGGTGGCAGCGTGGGGAGAAACGCAGGAAATGCCATGCCCAGTGAGCCGGCGATCATCCATGAACGCACGACGCACCAACCCGTCATCCTTGACCGGAGCGCAACCTAGCATGGGTCGGCACGTTCCACGGACCGCTGTAGGACATTCGCTGCCGGTTGGCGGTCATGCCGCGTAATCTCATCCGCCGCTGGACGCCGGACCCGACGCGCATCTCGGCGCATCCCTCGCTCGCCTGGCTGGGGGCGATCCTTCACGACCCGCACCTGTGGCACCTGAACCGGCACTCGGTGGCGCGCGCCTTCCTGATCGGGATTTTCTGCGCCATGCTGCCGATCCCGTTCCAGATGGTGCTGGGGACGCTGCTCGCCATCTGGCTGCACTGCAACCTGCCCATCACCATCGCCCTGATCTGGGTGACCAACCCGGTGACCATGCCGGTGATCTTCTTTGCCGCCTACAAGCTGGGCGCCTGGATACTCGACGAGCCCAAGCGGCGCTTTCACATCGAGCTGACCTGGGAATGGGTGCAGACCGGTCTGCTGCCGATCTGGGAACCCCTGCTCACCGGCTCGCTGCTGATGGGCATCGTCGGCGGCACCATCGGCTACGTGACCGTGAAGATCCTGTGGCGGATCTACGTATTACGTGCCTGGCGGCACCGGCACGAAAAGCGCCAGAAGAACCTGGTCAGGGAGATCCGCAAGGAGATTCGAAAGTCGGCCTCGCACGGCGGCGAACCCTGAGGGCGGTGCTACCGCGTCGCCCAGGGATGCAGCCGCCCTTCCCGCAATTCCAGTTGCTGCTGCATGCGGCCGGCGAGCTGCTCGTCATGGGTGACGATCACCATCGCGATCCGCAATGACTCGTTCAGTTCCAGCAGCAGGTCCTGGACCTGCTCCGCGGTGGTGCGGTCGAGGTTGCCGGTCGGCTCGTCCGCCAGCACGCATCCCGGCTCGGCCACCAGCGCCCGCGCGATCGCCACGCGTTGCCGTTCGCCGCCCGATAGCTCGCCCGGCTTGTGTTCCAGCCGGCCGCCCAACCCGACCCGCTCCAGCAGCGCGGCCGCGCGGTCCTTCACCACCGTGACCGGCCGGTTGCCGAGCAGCAGCGGCATCGCGACGTTCTCCAGCGCGGTGAATTCCGGCAGCAGGTGGTGCAACTGGTAGACGAACCCGAGGTGGGCGTTGCGCAGACGGCCGCGCGCCTTCTCCCGGCAGCCGTACAGGTCCTCGCCGGCGACGCGGACGGTGCCGGTGTCCGGCCGGTCGAGACCGCCCAGCACGTTCAGCAGCGTGGTCTTGCCGGCACCGGAA
>JBFKKR010000172.1:0-2944 GCA_041682035.1 Pseudomonadales bacterium
GGTAGCTGAAGTCCGTGCTCGCGACCGGGTAGATCAGCCGCGCCAGCAGGCTGCGGTCGAAGGTGACGATGTCGCAGTCGTGCAGCGCCACCGCGCCGGGCAGGTCGGTGGCCAGCACGTACCCGAAGCAGTACCAGACATTGCGTCCCTTGCCGGGTTCGCGCGGCGCCAGTTCGATGGCCTGCAGTTCGTCGTGCAGAGCGCGCAGGCGCGGACCGTCGTTCCACAGGATGCGGTGCTGCTGCGGCAGTTCGCTGAAGAACTCCCGCGCGAAGCGGAACTGCGCCGCGTCGGCGCGGTCGAGCCCGATCACGATCTGCGCCAGCCAGTCGGCATCGCGCAACTCGGCGACGATGTTCTTCAGCGCCGGCCCCTCCAGTTCGGAGAACAGCGACGGCAATACCAGCGTCATCGGCCTGCGCGCGGCGAAACGGCGCAGGTCTTCCTCCATGGCCGGCAGGTCGCGCTGCCGCAGGTTGTGGAAGTTGGTGATGATGCCGTTCTGGTAGAAGTCGCCCATGCGGTCAGTCCTGTCAGTAACCCAGTTCGTCCAGCAGGGACAGCATAGCGAGATTCCAGCCTGCCGGCCCGGGCGCCGGCGCGGTCCGCGCATCAGGCCGGTCCGGCACCGTCAGCAACTGGCCGTGCCGGTGCGGTATCACGATGGGATAGTCCGCACACTGCAGCATCGGCAGGTCATTGTCGCTGTCGCCGAGCGCGACGGTCTGCTGCCTCGCATCGGGCCAGGCGGCCCGGTACCGGGAAACGAGTGAGCGCAGCACGCTGCCCTTGTCCGCCGGGCCGGAGAGGTGCACGAAACGGCCGCCGCGCACCACCTGCAGTCCCCGCTCCGCGGCCAGCGCGCGGAAGCGCATGAGCGCGTCCTCGTCGTCCTGCCAGTGCAGCGGTTCGGTGCCGAGCCGCTGGCGCGCGCGCTGCGCATCGGCCACGGGGAACCCGCACAGTTCGGCGACCTGCGCGTCCCCCAACTCGGAAAAACCCCGGAACCGGAAGCCATGCCGTTCGCGCAGTTCCGCGGCTGTCGCCGTGATCTCCGCGTAAGGCAGGCCCAGAATTTCGTGCAGCAGGGGGCCATCACCACCGGCCCCGGCGAAATAGTCCGCGGGAACCGCCAGCACCTGGCCGTTCTCGGCCGCGAGCGGGTATGGCAGGCCCAGTTCGGCGCGGATCCGCGCCTGCTCGGCCAGCGTCTTGCTGGAATTGAGAATGACGGGAATCCGCAGTGCCGCCAGCCGCTGCAGCGCCGGCCGGGCCGGTTCCCAGGCGTAGGTGTCGTGGTCGAGCAGCGTGCCGTCGAGATCGGTGAAGACCAGCAACTGCGCCTTTTCTGGCATCGGACACGCCCTGCTTGTCACCGCGCTGACACTCCGTTCATTATTGCACAGCGATCAGATTTGCCGGGTGCGCGGGGGAGAGGAGCATGACAGGACAGGAACGGGTGACCGTGGCAGTGACCGACGGCGTTGCGGATGTGCGCCTGAACCGGCCCGACAAGCACAACGCGCTGGACGAGGCGCAGTTCCGGGCGATCAAGGAAACCGGCATGCACCTCATGCAGCGGAGCGACGTGCGTGTCGTGGTGCTGTCCGGCAACGGCCCGAGTTTCTGTTCCGGTATCGATTACCCCAGCTTCATGGCGCAGGGTCCCGACGCCATCCAGTCCGCGTTCGAGCATGACGGTGTCGAACCGGCCAACAGCGCCCAGACCTGTGCGTGGGTGTGGAAGCGCATCCCCGTCCCGGTGATCCTCGCGCTGCGCGGCGTGGCCTTCGGGGGTGGCTGCCAGATCGCGCTCGGCGCGGATATCCGCATCGCGCACCCGGATGCACGCATGAGCGTGATGGAGATCGAGTACGGCCTGATCCCGGACATGGGCTGCAGCCAGACGCTGCGCGAACTGGTGCGGCAGGACGTGGCCAAGGAACTGACCTACACCGGGCGCATCGTCGGCGCGCCGGAGGCGCTCACGCTCGGGCTGGTGACGCGGCTCGCGGACGATCCGCTGGCCGAGGCCCTGGCGATGGCGCGGGCCATTGCAAAGCGCTCGCCGGACGCGATCCGCGGCATCAAGCGCCTGTTCGAGGAATCCTGGCACACCTCGCCCGGGGCGGGATTGCAGCTCGAGGAGTCCATCCAAAAAACGATCATCGGCCAGCCCAACCAGGTGGAGGCCGTGATGGCGCGCCTGCAGAAGCGCGAGGCCGCATTCAAGGATCCGGCCGGTTGAGAGGAGGCATCCCATGCTGAAGCGAAATTTCACCGAGGAGCAGAACCTGTTCCGCAGCGCCTACCGGAAATTTCTGGAGCAGGAAATCGTTCCGCACCTGGAGACCTGGCGGGAGAACGGCATC
The DNA here is from genome assembly GCA_041682035.1 of Pseudomonadales bacterium. GTDB lineage: Bacteria > Pseudomonadota > Gammaproteobacteria > Pseudomonadales > JBFGWM01 > JBFJWR01. Next base: position 2,373 of record JBFKKR010000172.1, read on the forward strand.
GTCGACCGCGCGGCGTTCCGCAGGGCGGGCGAGCAGGGCATGCTGATGATCTGGCCGGACGAGCAGTACGGCGGCACCGGCGACCGCGACTTCCGCTTCGAACAGGTGATCATCGAGGAGACCGGCTACGCACTCGCCTACGACTGGTTCAACTCGCTGCACAGCCGCCTCGTCGGGCCCTACATCGATCACTTCGGCAACGACGAGCAGAAGGCGCGCTTCCTGCCGAAATGCGTTTCGGGCGAACACATCCTGGCGATCGCCATGACCGAGCCGGATGCGGGCAGTGACCTTGCCGGCATCCGGTCGACCGCGAAGGACATGGGCGACCACTGGCTGCTCAATGGCCAGAAGACCTACATCTCCAACGGCATCAACTGCGACCTGGTGATCGTGGCCGCGAAGACCGGCAGCCCGGACAGCCCGCACACCATGGGCCTGTTCGTGGTCGAACGCGGCATGGCGGGCTTCGAGCGGGGCCGCAACCTGAAGAAGATGGGCCTGAAGGCGCAGGACACGGCGGAGCTGTTCTTCCACGACGTGAAGGTGCCGAAGGCGAACGTCCTCGGGGA
>JBFKKR010000173.1:0-2894 GCA_041682035.1 Pseudomonadales bacterium
CGACGAGGCCGTCTTCCTCGCGCTGAACGGCACGCTTGCGGAAGGCGGCGCCTGGACCACCTTCTGGGCCTGGGCAAACTACCGGCCGGTCGACCTGCTGTCGGCCCTGCTGATGCTGGCTTTCCTGGTGCTGCCGGGGCCGGTGTTCCGGCCGGAGGAGGTACGGCGCGCCCTGTTCGGGTACTTCTCGCTGCTTTTCCTCGGCCTGCTGGTGCGCGAGTTTCTCGACACCACCGCCGAGCACCTGGGGCTGGTCGGGCCCAGCCCTTCGCTGGTTTTCGAGCCGTCCTACCGCCTGACCGAACTCGTGCCCGGGCTGGACACCAAGGATGCGTCCAAGGAGAGCTTCCCGGGCGACCACGCCTCGGTGCTGATTTCCTGGGCCATGTACCTGCTCTACCGGCGGGTCTGCATCGGCAGCGTGCTGGCCTGCCTGGCCGCCATCCTGCTGATCCTGCCGCGCCTGGTGGGCGGGGCGCATGCGCTCTCGGATGTGCTGGTGGGCGGGGTCTTCATCGCGTTTCTCGCCATGAGCCTGGGATTCTGCACCCCGTACCACGGCCGCGCGGCGGCCTGGGTGACAGCGCGCTTCGACCCGCTCATTGACTGGTTCGCGCGCACGCTGCCCCCGCTGCGCTGGTTCAGCTTTTTTCGCGTTTCTGGAACCGGATGATGCGGCCGCGATCGCGGCGGTCGGGCCGCCCCACCGGGGGCGTGTAGCCGGCGCGCGCCGCCCGGCGCCGCGCCGCGGCCTCCTCCCGTGCGGCCAGGCTCCCGGCGGTCTCCTCGTAGAGGGTGGCTGCTGCCGGTGCGCCGCGCCGCTCGGTGCTGAGACCGAGTACGCGCACCGTCATCTCCTCCTGGCCCCGCTGCAGGCGGATCTCGGCGCCAGGTTCGACCTTGCGGCCGGGCTTGGCGGGATGGCCGTTGTAACGCACCTTGCCACCGTCGATGGCGGCGCGGGAGAGCGCCCGGGTGCGGAAGAACCGCGCCGCCCACAGCCACTGGTCGAGCCGGACCGGCGTGTCGGTCATGCCCGCGTCGGCAGGATGTCGGCGAACTCGGCGATGGCCGGGTGACGGGTGTGACTGCGCTCCGGCAGTCCGCCGTCGGGACGCAGGATGGTGCGCAGGTGGCGGATGCCGAACTGTGCCGCCGCGTCCAGCACGCTCTCGTTGTCGTCGATGAACAGCGAGCGCTCCGGATCGAACGGCAGCACCCGGTGCAGGGCCTCCCAGAACGCCACGGACTCCTTGGCGTGCCCGAAGTCGTGCGAGGTCCACGTGCCGTCGAAGTATTCGCCGATCGGGACCTCGTCGAGTTTCACCGACAGCGTGTCCGGGTGGGCGTTGGTGACCAGGTGGGTGGTCTTGCCGCTGGCCTGCAGCGCTGCCAGGAATTCCTGCGCGCCCGGCCGTGGCCCGATGCGCTGCCGGATTTCGCGCTTCAGCGCGATGATGTCCAGTTGCAGCTGCTCGGACCAGAAATCGGTGCAGTACCACTGCAGCGTGCCGTGGCGTGCGCGGATGCGGGCGCCGACCTCGCGCCGGGCCGTGTCGAGATCGACCCGGTGCGTGTGGGCAAAGCGGGCCGGCACCAGTTCTGACCAGAAGTAATTGTCAAACTGCAGATCCAGTAAGGTACCATCGAGATCCAGCAGGACGGTGTCGATTTCGTGCCAGTTCATGCCCGCAGTATATCGGTTGGTTGGTTGACGTTGGAGAACCCATGACGAAGCACGGCGAGGGTCCGGTTGAACTGCTGCGTGCCGTCGAGGCGATCGCGCAGGACGCGGGCCGGGAGATCCTGCGGGTCTACAACCAGGCCGGCGAACTGGACGTGGAGACCAAGGGGGACGACTCGCCGCTCACGGCGGCAGACCTCGCCGCGCACCGCGTCATCCTGGATGGCCTGTCCGGCCTGCCGGGCGACCTGCCGATCCTGTCCGAGGAATCGGGCCTGCCGTCGTGGCAGGTGCGACGCGGCTGGCCCCGCTACTGGCTGGTCGACCCGCTCGACGGCACCAAGGAGTTCATCGGCCGCAACGGCGAGTTCACGGTCAATATCGCGCTGATCGACAATCACCGGCCGGTGCTGGGGGTGGTGCACGTGCCGGTGACCGGGGTCACCTACTCGGGCGCGCGGGACAGCGGCGCGATCGTCTCCGACCGCCACGGCGTGCGCGAAATCAATGCCCGTCACATGGACGTGGTCAGCGCCGCGGACGGTCCCGTGACCATCGTCGCCAGCCGCCGTCACCGTGGCGCGGAACTCGACACGTGGATCCAGCGGATCGAGTCCTGTTTCCAGTCGGTGGCGACCGCCAGCATGGGCAGTTCCCTGAAAATCTGCCTGGTCGCGGAAGGCAAGGCCGATCTCTATCCGCGGCTGGCGCCCACCTCCGAATGGGACACGGCGGCCGCGCACGCGGTGCTGGATGCGGCCGGCGGGGTGCTGCTGACCGCCGACTTCCGGCCACTGCTTTACAACAACAAGGAAGACATCCTCAACCCGTACTTCGTCGCGATCGGGGATCCGCAGTTCGACTGGCAGTCGGTGGTCGCAGGATAGGCGCGGCGCCGGCCGCGATCCGCTTGCCGAGCCCGCGCGACGGCCGTGGCGGGGCCGCCGGTCACGGCTGGCGCCGTTGCTACATGGGGCCGAACAGTTTCACCAGTTCCTCGCCGGGCTGCTTGGCGCGCATGAACGCCTCGCCAACCAGGAATCCGTAGACGCCGTTTTCGCGCATCAGCGCGACGTCAGCCGGTGTGGCGATGCCGCTCTCGGTGATCACCAGCCGGTCGGCATCGACGTGCTCCAGCAGGCTGAAGGTGGTTTCCAGCTCGGTCTCGAAGGTGTGCAGGTTGCGGTTGTTGATGCCGATCAGGCGGCCC
>JBFKKR010000174.1:0-2801 GCA_041682035.1 Pseudomonadales bacterium
GTCTACGCGCTGGCCTGTTTCACCAGCGCGCTGGCGACCGTGCTGTGGTGGTGGGGTGGCCGCAGGTAGCGGTCAGCCGTTCACGACGCGCAGGGTCGGTTCCATTTCACGACGCACGTCCTCGAAGTAAGCCAGGATGTAGTCGATGAACGAGCGCACCTTGGGTGAATTGTGCTTGCGGTGCGGGTACACCAGGTAGATCGGGCGGTTCGGGATGTTCAGGCCCGGCACCACGTCGATCAGGCCGGCCTTCACGTCCTGCTGCACGAAGTAACAGGGCAGCAGCGAGACGCCCAGTCCCTTCTTGACCGCCTCGCGTTGCGCGTTGAAGTTGTTCAGTTGCATGCGCAGGTTGATGTCGCTGAGGGACACGTCGTCGCCGAACAGGCTGCGCGCGATCTCCTCGGTACGCTGGTTGATGTAGAGCACGCTGTCGTGTTCGAAGAACTCGCGGATGTTCTTCGGACGGTTCTTCTCGTTGAACAGCCCGGGTGGTGCGCAGGCCAGGAAGCGGGTGTCCGTGAGTTTGCGCGCCACCAGCCGGCTGTCGGCGATGCCCCCCTCGCGCAACGCGATGTCGATCCCGCCGGCGACGATGTCGCGGGCTTCCGTCGACAGGTCGATATCGAAGCGGATGTCCGGATACTGCTTGCGGTAGTCGTGCAGCACGTCGAGCAGGATGCTGCTGCCGAAGGTCGGCGTGGCCGTGATGCGCAGCGTGCCGGTCGGCTCCGTCTGCATGTCCTGCACGGTGCGCTCGAGGTCGGCGACCTCGTCGAGCAGCGCGCGGGCGCGCTCGTAGTAGATGCGGCCTTCCTCGGTCAGGCTGACCGCCCGCGTGGTCCGGTTGAGCAACCGTACCTGCAGGCGTTCCTCCAGCCGCGAGATGGTCTTGCTCACGGCGGACGGGGTCAGCCGCAGGTAGCGGGCCGCGTTACTGAAATTGCCCCGTTCCACCACCGCCACGAAACTGTTCAGGTCTTCCATATTTTCCGCCCATTGGTGATTGAGGGTCACAAGTAATATGCGCTTCGACAGAATTGAATACAACGGGGCACGGGTGGCAATTTTTAAGTAGATTCGGGCACGAAAAAGCCCGGCGGGTGCCGGGCTGGATCGTTCAGGCCGGGGTCCGGCTCAGTAGGGGATGCCGGTCCGGCGGTAGAGGTGCCCGAGGAACCAGGCCGGGCCCACCAGCAGGAACTGGATGTCCTCGAAGAAGCTCGGCTTGGCGCCTTCCAGTTCGTGGCCGATGAACTGGAAGATCCAGGCCACCACGAAGATCACCAGCGACGGGATCCAGACTCCACCCAGGCCCAGCGACTCGTAGCCGATGATGGTGGCGAAGCTCAGGCCCGTGAAGGCCAGCATGCCGAGCCCGATGGTGAGGGACAGTCGGAAGTAGAACACCATGGCGATGGCGGCGCCCAGCGTGGCGAAGTTCACCAGCGGGATGTCGGCGACCGCCGCCGGCACCGGGATGTCCCAGAGCAGTCCCATGATGACGGCGTAGATGGTCGGCACGCAGATCCAGTGGATCAGCTTGTTGGTCTCGTTCTGGTGGCTCACGGCGTAGGCGTCGAACCATTGGTCAGCGGTCTTCCTGCTCATCGTGTCTTCCTCTCGTCAGGTGTGTTTCGATGCGGCTTATTGTCCGGATTCCGCGCTTAGATCCAGTGACCGCTTCGGTCATTCGATTGACATTAGGGGACAGGGCGGCTAGGGAGAAGAGCGCCGCAGCCGGTACTGCAGCGGGGTCATGCCGAAATGGCGCCTGAACGCGCGGTGGAAGGCGCTGGGTTCGGAGTAGCCGAGGTCATAGGCGAGTTCCTGCACCGACAGGTCCGGGTCGCGCAGGCGCCGGGCGGCAATGGCGAACACCGCTTCATCCGCGACCTCGGAATAGGTCGTGTTCTCCTCGCGCAACCGCCGCCGCAGGGAGCGGGCGCTGATGTGGAAGCGTCCCGCGATGGTCTCCATGTCGGGCCGGATGCCGTGGTACTGCTCCTCGATCAGGCGGCGGACCCTGTCCCCGAAACCGGTCTCGCGCAGGCCGGCCAGCATGCGATCAGCCTGCTCCGAAAGCAGGTGGTAGATGGAGTCGTCGGAGTGCGCGTGCTCCTCCTCCAGCACCGCGGTCGGCATGACGATGGCGGTCTCCCCGGCGTCGAACACCAGCGGTGCATTCCGGAACACGCGGCGGTAGGCATCCAGGTAGCCGGGTTCGGGGTGTTCGAAGCGCAGTTCCAGCGGCACCAGTTCCCGGCCCAGCAGGTCCTGGCCGATGCGCAGGATGAGGGTGAGACCGAACTCGGCGCGGGCCCGGTTGCAGGCTGCCGAGCCGCGCGGAAAGTCGTACACCAGCGTGGCGCGGGCGCCGTCCTTGGTCAGCACGGGGTCGGAGCAGTCGCTGATGATGTGGTGGTAGCGCCGGAACACCTCGACCGCCTGCTCGATCGTACGGCAGTTCATGAACAGGTAGCCGATCACGCGCAGGGCGGCGACCGAGGCGGTCTCGCCCATGCGCAGTCCCAGCGCCGGGTCCCCGCTGCGGACCAGCGCGAGATCGTGCAGCCGGTTGTAGCTTTCCAGGCTGAGCCGGTTCTGCGGATCCTTCAGCAGCCCGGGATCGACGCCGCCGTCACGCAGCAGTCCATCCCGGTCGACCCCACGCGCCGCGGCCGTCTCGACCAGCAGCCGGATCAGCGAGACCGAGACGCTCACGCAGCCTCCCGCACGCCGTCGAGCAGTTCGACGAAGCGTTGCGTGGCGTTGGACTGGGTCCGTTCGCGATGCAGCAC
>JBFKKR010000175.1:0-2773 GCA_041682035.1 Pseudomonadales bacterium
CCCAAGCAGGGCCGGGTGCTGGGCTGGTCCGGGCTGGTGCCCCGGAACAAGCCGGAGATTGCCCGCAGCCTGGCCGAGAGCGTGCAGACACAACTGCTTTCGCCGGACATCATCCTCGATTACATCCACGAACAGAAACTGATCGACCGTGCCACCGAGCGGCTCGGCGGCTGGGTGGACGGGCTGCTGGACGAGCGGGCCGTGCGCGGGCAGATCACCACCCGGCTGGTGCAACTGCTGCGCCGGAACGGCGATGCCTGGATGGGGTTCGGTTTCGACCAGGCCGAGAGCCTGTTGCTGGAACTGGCCGCCGATCCCGACCGTGTCCGCGGGATCTGGGTATCCCTGCGGGAACGCCTCGCCGCCTTCCTGCGTGAACGCGAAAACCGTGAACGGCTGGTCACCGCCCTGCGCGACGTGCTCGAGCAGGAGATTCCCCGGCTGGCTGCCCTGATTGACGGGGCCCTGGAGTCCTACCTGCGCGAACGGGAAGCCGTCGGCGCGGTCGGCAGGGGCCTGAAACGCTTCTTCTCGGTGGACCGGGACGCCATCGGTGCCGCGCTGGAGCGCTTCGTGCAGGAGCCGGAGGCGAGCAGTCAGCTCATGGAAGTGCTCGACACGCTGGTGCAGCAGGCGATCGACGAACTCGGCAGCGAGGAGATCCAGCACCGCGTGATCAGCCGGGTGGAATCCTGGGTCGGCGTGGTGGCCGGCTACGCGCGCGAGCACCTGCTGCCGCTCTCGGTGGCGCGCCTGCAGGACTGGCTGGACCAGGAGGACAGCTGGCAGCAGATCGACCAGTTCGCGCTGCGCGCGATCCGCGGCGCGCGGCAGGCGCTGGAGGAGAAGCTGGCCTCGAAGGAGGGACAGGAGGCGGTCAAGGGCTGGATCCAGCGCGCGGTGCGGCAGATCAACGTCACCGACCTGGTCGAGGAGCAGGTGATGAAACTCGACACCGACGAGCTGGAGGACCTGATCCTCAACAACACCGGCGGCAACCTGGTCGTCATCCAGATTCTCGGCGGCACGCTCGGCCTGGTGGCGGGCTTCGTGCAGGTCGACATCCGTTTCGCCTTCCCACTGCTGGCCTTCATGGGCGTGGTCTACGTCGCCTTCCGCATCAACCAGCGCAATTACGGTTGACCCCGCCCGGCCAGGCTCACCTCCTGATCCACTCCCGCCGGAATACTGGATGGGTATCCAGTAGGGAGGTGCGTGATGCGCAGTGCAGGACAGATCAGGGCTTCCGGGGCGTTTGTAAACGGTCGGTGGCGCACGGGGCACGGGTCCCCGGTCAGGGCTGCTTCGCCGCCGGCTGTGGCCGGTGGCAAGCGGCCTTGGATCGCGCCCCTGGCGATCATCGCGCTGCTCCTGCTGGCCACCGCCGAGCCGGGCCATCCGCCCGGCCGGGACCTGCCGGCGCCGCCGCGCGGCGAGCCGGACATCGTTTTCTGTTACGGCGAGAGTCGCGCCATCTGTCAGCGCTTTCCGCGCCGGCAACTGGCGCAGCGGACCGGCTAGACTGGAGCGGAAAGCAGCCGTTTGGAGAATACGCATGGGACTGGGCAAACCCGAAGCGGGCGCGATCGCGGTCGTGACCGGCGCATCGAGCGGCATCGGCGAGTGGCTGGCGCGACTGCTGGCGGCGCGCGGGCACAACCTGTTGCTGGTGGCCAGGCGGCGGGAGGTGCTCGACCGGCTGGGCGCCGAGCTGGCGGCGGCGCATGGCATCAAGGCGGAGGTCGGCGCCGTGGACCTGGCCGACCGTGCTGCGCGTGGCGAACTCTGCGCGGAACTCGGCCGCCGGAAGGTACAGGTGCTGTGCAACAACGCCGGCTACGTCAACTGGGGGCTGATCCGTGACCTGGACCCGGCGTCCGAACGAATGGTGGTCGAACTCGACACTGTCGCCGTGCACGACCTGACGCTGGCGGTACTCCCGGGCATGCTCGCGCGCGGCTCGGGTGTGATCGAGATGACCGGCTCGCTGGCCGGCATGCAGCCCATGCCGGGCTGCGCCACGTACGCCGCGTGCAAGGCGTTCGTCAACTCCTTCTGCGAATCCCTGCACGGTGAACTGCAGGGAACCGGGGTCAGCTGCACGCTGCTTGCGCCCGGGCCGGTACGTACCGGGCTGATGGACGCATCCGGCATTTCCGGTGTCGACGGCGTCGGCGGCAGCCTGGTCTGGATGACGCCGGAACGCGTCGCGCGGGACACGCTGCGGGCCATGGAGCGCGGCCGGCGTGTCATCGTGCCGGGCGCTTTCGCCAAGGTGAACGCTTTGAGCGGTCGCTATGCGCCGCGTGCACTGCTGCTGCCCCTGCTGAAGCAGGTCAGCGCGCAGGTGGTGCGGCGGGGCGGTGGTTAGCCGCCTGCCGGGATCCTTCCACGCGGCACAATCGGGTCAGACGTCATCGAGTGACTGCAGCGGCTCGTCCCGTTCCTCGTTCAGCTTGGACAGCAGCACGCTGTCCATGACCGCCTTGTACAGCAGGTTGGTGTGGTTCGCTGTGTGCTGCAGGCCATAGGCGTACATGCTGTCCACCTGCTCCTCGAGGCTGCCGTCGACGGTGGCACCAAAGGTGAACTCCTTGGTTTTTCCTCCTTTCTTCTTCTTGCCCGACACCGTGCGGCGGTTCTTGATCTGGAAACTGTCCTCGAACAGCACGGAGCCGGTATCGACGCTGGTCCCGAAGATCCGGACCTGGTCGCCGACCTCGTAGCGCCGTTTCGTCTCGATACAGGCGCCGTCGGTGCTGTAGTCCACCAG
>JBFKKR010000176.1:0-2769 GCA_041682035.1 Pseudomonadales bacterium
CACTTCGATTACGGGACGCAGAAGAAGAAAACCATCCCGGAGGACCTGCGCGCGAAACTGCTGGCCCTGTGAGCGGCTCCGGTGCTGCTCAGAAGCAGAGACTGGCCTTTTCCAGGGCTGCCTTGTGCCGCTCCCAGCCCGGCATGACCGCGTCCTGCAGCGCGTAGAAGCGCGGACTGTGGTTGAGTTCGCGCAGGTGGCAGAGTTCGTGCAGGATGACGTAATCGATGCAGCGGCGCGGCGCCTTCACCAGTTCCGTGTTGAGCGTGATGCGACCCGACTCGCTGCAGCTGCCCCACTGCGTGCGCATGTGCCGCAGACGCATTTGCGGGCGGCCCACCCGCAGGATCGGCCGGGCATGCTCCAGGCAGCGCTCCAGCCGCTGTTCCAGCACGCGCTGGGCCTGCGCACGGTACCAGTCCTCGAGCAGCGCATCCACGGCGGCCTCGGACAGGTCCGGCGACTCCACGTGGAGGGTCTGGCAGCCGAGCCAGACGCAGGCCTCGCGCGCGCGTTGCAGTTTCAGCCGGTATTCCCGGCCGAGGTAGTAACGGTACTGGCGGCGGTGCCGGCGCAGGCGGTTGTACTCGCGCGCCTGCTCGCTCAGTTCCTCCTGCTTGCGCACCACCCAGTGCGCGCGGCTGTGCACCATGCAGCGCACCTCGCGCATGCTGGCGCGCTGGGGCGCCCGCACCACGACCTGGCCGTCGGCATGCACCTGGATGGCCAGCGTGCGGCGGCGCGAACGGCGCAGGTCGAAGGTGATCATGCCCGCGTCGGTGTCGAGCATGTACATGTCTGAACGGAGCAGTTTCATCCGGCGGTTCCCTGCTGGATTCAAGGTGTCGGGGCGAAGCATAGGGCCGCTCCGGGGCCGGACTCAATCCCTTGACGGCCCCCCGTTTTCCCGGTTGTCGCGCGCCCGCGGACTGTGCAAAACTTGATCATCAGTCCCCGTGGCCGGCGCGCTCCGGGGCCGTTCCCGCGAGACACCGCCAGGGCGCCCATGAACACTCCCAAGCCGCTGTTTTCAAAGGACATCCACTTGTCCTGCGTAGGCATCGGGGCGCTGCGGCAACGGCCGGGGCGCGACACCCGACCGGCCCGACCATGAAACCGCCACCCCTGCACCGGCTCCTGCTGCTGGTCCTGCTGGCCCTGCCGGCGGCCGCCCCTGCCTTCGATATCGACCGGGCCTTTCGCAATTTCGACCTGGTCGCCAGCGGCGCGGTCGGCGCCGCTGAACTCACACCCGAGGAGCGTGCGGAAGTCCTGCTGATCCAGAACACCTTCGACCAGATGGAGCGCGATAATGCGGACGCCCTGGAATGGACGGACTGTCACTCCGCGGAAACCCTGGCGCGGCAGCAGGCCGGCCAGCTCGGCGCCATGAGCCGGCGGCTGGCGTCCTGCGCACGCCGCAACGACCTCTCCGCCCTGCTGACCGCCGCCAACGGCCTGGAGAACTGCGCCCGGGGCGGGGGCGGACTCGACCACTGCAACAGCCGCATGCGCAATGCCGAGCGCTTCCGCGACGCCGGCAGCGCCTGCCAGACCGAGTTGCGGGACACCGCCCGAGAACAACGGCACCTCGCCACCTTCCGGCTGCGCGAGGCGCAGATGTGCCCGGTGGACCCGGTCCTCTGACCTGACCCGGCCGGCTTCCGGAATTTTGACCTGGTTCACGGTTTGCCGCCGCGGATCTCCCCATACTGGGAACCATCAGGATCACGGACAGGCAACCATGACCACCTACACGGCGCTCTTGCTGCGCACCGCGGAACACCAGTACGCCATCACGTTTCCGGATTTCAAGGGACTGCAATGCACCGCCATCACGCAGGAACTTGTGAAGCCGCTCGCAGAGGCGGTACTGGCCAGTCACCTGGAGGAACTGCTGCGCCGCGGTCGCACGCCACCGGAACCCTGTACGCTGCAAAAGGCGTTGCTGGGGAACGTGGACAGCATCGCATTGCTGATCGAGGTGCAGCCCCGCTACAACAGCGATTTCCGCACGCGGCTGGAGCAACCGGCAATGGGCGCGGCGGCCTGACGGCCGATCCGGGCGCTACCTATACTGGGTGGCATGAATGAGCCCACCCAGCAGCAACCGGCAGGCCAGCTCGAGGATGATCGCACCTTCAGGCTGCTGGTCGAGAACATTGTCGACTACGCGATCTACATGCTCGATCCGGATGGGCATATCCGCACCTGGAACAAGGCCGCCGCGGCGTTCAAGGGTTACAGCGCGGGCGAGGTGATCGGCAGGCATTTCTCGATCTTCTTCACCAAAGCGGACCAGGATGCGGGCAAACCCGAACGCCTGCTGCGCGAGGCCCGCGAACAAGGTCGCACCGAGGATTCCGGCAACCGTGTGAAGAAGGACGGTTCCACCTACCGCACCCATGTCGTCATCGACGCGATTCACGATGACAAAGGGCAGCTCATCGGCTTCGGCAAGGTCGAGCACGACACCACGCTGGATGCGGGTGCGGAGGATGCGCGCCTGGCCAGCGCGGAACGCATGCGCGCCATCGTCGAGACGGTGCCGGACGCGGTCATCACGATCAACTCCAAGGGCATCATCGAGAGTTTCAACCCGGCCGCGCATCGCATGTTCGGCTACACCGCGGCAGAGGTGATCGGGCAGAACATCAAGATCATGATGCCGCCGCCCTACCACGACGAGCACGACGGCTACCTGCGCAACTACATGCAGACCGGCGAGGCCAAGATCATCGGCATCGGCCGCGAGGTCACCGCGCTGAA
>JBFKKR010000177.1:0-2743 GCA_041682035.1 Pseudomonadales bacterium
CGCCGCGCCCGAAGATGAACGGATCGCCGCCTTTCAGCCGCAGCACCCGCTTGCCCTCCTTCGCCAGGCGCACCAGCATGGCGTTGATCTCCTCCTGCGGCACCGGGTGGTCGTCGCGCTGCTTGCCGACGTGGATGCGCTCGGCGTCGCGCCGGACGCGGTCGAGGATTTCGGGATTGACGAGGCGGTCGTACAGCACCACGTCGGCGCGCTGCATCAGCCGCAGCGCCTTGAAGGTCAGCAGGTCCGGATCGCCCGGCCCGGCGCCGACGAGGTAGATCTCGCCCGCTGCCGGCGCGGTGTCGCGTTCGGCGATGCTGGTTTCGAGCAGCGCGCGCGCCTCGTCCTCGTTGCCCTGGTAGACCAGTTCGGCAACCCGTCCCTCGAACATGTCCTCCCAGAACTTGCGGCGCGATTCCACCGTCGGCAGCGTCGCCTTCACCCGGTCCCGGTAGCCGGCGGCCAGCGCCGCGAGCTTGCCGTAACCGGCCGGCACGATGGCCTCGAGTTTCGCGCGCAGCATGCGCGCCAGCACCGGCGCGGCGCCGCCGCTGGTGACCGCCGCGATCACCGGCGCGCGATCCACGATCGCGGGGAACACGAAGGTGCACAGGTCCGGCTGGTCGACCACGTTCACCAGCACACCGGCCGCCTGTGCATCGGCAGACACGCGCGCGTTGAGCGCGCGGTCATCGGTGGCGCTGACCACGAGTTTCACGTCCGCGACCGCTTCTGCCGTGTAGGGCTGGAACAGCGCCTCGCCCCCGTGTTCCTGTACCTGGTCTGCGAGCACTGCGTCGATCTCGGGCGCCATGACCCGCACGCGGGCGCCGGCGCGCAGCAGGATGTCCGCCTTGCGCGCGGCGATCTCGCCGCCGCCGACGACCAGCGTCCACTGGTCGCGTACGTTGAGGAAGGCGGGGAGGTAGTCCATGAGGTTATCGTGCTGTCAGGCTGAAGCCTGACCTACGGGGGACAGGGGATGCAAAGAGCATGGCACAAGGATCATTTGGGTGGCTCGATGACTGACTGGCCACCCATCCAGGGGCGCAGGGCTTCCGGCACCGTGACCGAGCCGTCGGCCTGCTGGTAGTTCTCCATGATGGCGATCAGCGTGCGGCCCACGGCCAGCCCGGAGCCGTTCAGCGTGTGCACCAGCTCGGGCTTGTTCGTCTCCGGGTTGCGCCAGCGCGCCTGCAGGCGGCGCGCCTGGAAATCGAGGAAATTGCTGCAGGAGGAGATTTCCCGGTAGGTCTGCTGTGATGGCATCCACACTTCCAGGTCGTAGGTTCGGGCGCTGGAGAAACCGAGGTCACCACCGCACAGGTTCACCACCCGGTACGGCAACTCGAGCTTCTGCAGGATCGCTTCCGCGTGCCCGGTCAGCGCCTCCAGCGCATCCCAGGAATCCTCCGGGCGCACCACCTGCACCAGTTCCACCTTCTCGAACTGGTGCTGGCGGATCATGCCGCGCGTGTCCTTGCCGTAGCTGCCGGCCTCGCTGCGGAAGCACGGCGTGTGGCAGACGTAGCGGCGCGGCAGGTACTCCGCGGCGATGATCTGGTCGCGCACCAGGTTGGTCACCGGCACCTCGGCGGTGGGCGCCAGGTACCAGGGGTGCTCCCCGGAGACCCGGAACAGGTCCTGCTCGAACTTGGGCAACTGGCCGGTGCCGCGCAGCGAGTCGGCGTGCACGATGTAGGGGACGTAGACCTCTTCGTAGCCATGTTCCTGGATGTGCGTGTCGAGCATGAACTGCACCAGCGCGCGGTGCATGCGCGCCAGGCCGTGGCTCAGCACCACGAAGCGGCTGCCGGTGATGCGCGCCGCGGCGTCGAAATCCATGCCATCCAGCGCAGCGCCGAGATCGACGTGATCCCGGGGCTCGAAATCGAAACGCCGGGGTGCGCCCGAGCGGCGCAGTTCCACGTTGTCGGATTCATCGGAACCGGCCGGCACCGCCGCGTCGGGCAGGGTGGGAACGCCCAGCAGGAATTCCTCCAGCCCGGCCTGCACGGCCGCAAGCCGGTGCTTCGCGTCGTCCAGTTTCTCCCCCAGCCCGGCGACCTGGTCGAGCAGTGGCTGGATGTCCTGGCCGGCGGCCTTGGCCTGGCCGATCCCTTTCGAGATCGTGTTGCGTTCATTCTGCAGGTGCTCGGTCTCGACCTGCCGTTCCTTCCGTTCTGCCTCCAGCAAACCGAACTTTTCCCGGTCGAACGCAAAGCCGCGCTTCTGCAGCGCGCTGCAGACTTCATCCAGGTCGTTTCTCAGTTTCTTCGGATCAAGCATCTACGAACATCCAGTGTCTGCGGTTCCGCCTCACAGGCTGCGCGCCAGCGCCAGGCCGGCCAGGGTCGCGCCGAGGCAGAGCGCCAGCGTCCCGAACAGGTAGGCCGTGGCCTGCATGGCCTCCCCCTCCTGGAACAGGCTGATGGTCGCCAGCGAGAAGGCCGAGAAGGTGGTGAAGCCTCCCAGGAAACCGACGATCAGCGCATCCGCCCAGAGACCGTGGGCGCGCATGCGTTCCACCAGCACCACGTACACGATGCCGACCGCGAAGCAGCCCAGCACGTTGGCCAGCAGCGTGCCCCAGGGAAACGTGCTCCCGGCGAGCCGCGCGGCCCAGATGCCGCAGAGCATGCGACCGACCGCCCCCAGGGCGCCGCCACCGGCGACCGCCAGCAATTTACTCCATTCCAAGGCCACGCCTGCCGGAACCGCGGAAACCTGTCGCGCATTGTAC
>JBFKKR010000178.1:0-2709 GCA_041682035.1 Pseudomonadales bacterium
CCCGGGGCGGCGTTCCACGCCGTGCCGGGCCAGGTGAGCGCAGAACTGCAGGTACAGGCGCGTGACCGGGTCGAGCGGGCGGATGCTGCGCTTGCGGAAAACCATCAGCGCGGTGAACAGGTATACGGCGCCGACCGCCACCAGCAGCAGGATCACCATGCGCTTCCAGTCGATGCGTCCGAACCAGCGCGTCAGGGTTTGCATCTGCGTGCGCGAGTCGTAGCCGAGCACGAACTTGGACCAGTAGTAGTCCACGAGGTCGGACTGTATGCGCAGCCACTGCAGCACCGCCATGTCACGGTAGCGCAGGGGATCGAGCGCACCGATCTCGCCGCTGGCGACCGCGCGTTCGAAGTTCATGCCCCGCTCGATCCGGTCGGGCGCGACGGCGCCGGTCGGATCGTAGCGGACCCAGCCCTTACCGGGGTACCAGACCTCCGCCCAGGCGTGGGCGTCGAACTGGCGCACCATGAGGTAGTTGCCGGCCTCGTTCCACTCGCCGCCCTGGTAACCTGCCACCACCCGCGCCGGGATGCCGGCGGCGCGCGCCAGGAAAACAAACGCGCTGGCGTAGTGCTCGCAGAACCCGCGGCGCGTCTGGAACAGGAACGCGTCCACCGGATCGGCGCCGAGCAGGGGCGGGCGCAGCGTGTACACGAAGCCCTCGCGGGCGAAGTGGGCCAGCAGTGCGTCGATGAAGCCCTCGTCGTTGCCCATGCGCGCGCGCAGGGTCTCGGCGAAGGTGCGCGCGCGCGGATTTCCCTGCAGCGGCAGGACCAGGGCCGCCTGGTGTTCCCGTGCGTCCAGTTCCCCGCCGCGGCGGTAATAGCGCCACGAGCGCACCTCGTACTGGAACTTCTCGCGGACCAGGTCGGTCCGCATCAGTCGCGCGTCCGGGCGCGTGACCACCCCCGGGGTGGCGGATTCCGGCCAGCCGATGGCGAACAGCCAGGGCTGGTGGGTGGGCTCGAGGATCACGCTGTACCTGAGTTCGTCCTCGACCACTGCCGGGCGCGGCGCATCGTCACCCGCCGCGCCCCGCTTGATGCGGTCCATGTCCGCCTGCTCAACCCGGAACGGCCGCTTCCAGGTCCGGCCATCGAAATAATCGAAGGTCAGGCCGCGCCAGTACATCTGGCCCTGCAGGGGCCGCTCGCCGGCGAACTCGACCCGGAACGCCGGCGCCGAGGAAAGTCCGAGCTTCGCGACATCGCCCGGGCTCATGCTGTCGCTCATGCCGCTCTTCGCCTCCTCGGCATTGATCTGCACCGCCCACAGCGGCGAGATGCGCGGGAACAGCACGAACAGCACCAGCATCAGCGGCAGGGACTGCAGCACCAGCAGGCCGGCCATGCGGAACGTGCGCAGCGGGTGCCGGTGACCGTGCGTCTGCTGCAGTCCGATCAGGGCCGTGGTGACCACCACGAACGCGCCCGACATGAGCACGGCGAGGAAGATGGACTGGTCGAACAGGAAGGCCGTCATGATGATGAAATAGGCCAGCATCACCACCAGGAACGCATCGCGCTGCTGGCGCATCTCCACCAGCTTGAGCCCGAAGGCCGTGATGAGGATGGCGACCAGCGCATCCAGCCCGAGCAGCGGCCGGTAGCGCACCACGATGGCGGTCACCGCGACGATGACCAGGAGCAGTTTCAGGCTCGGGGGCGGGAACGACCACGCCCCGCGCCAGATCATCACGCGCCAGGAGGCGCACAGCACCAGCACGCCAATGATCCATACCGGCAGCCGCGGCACGTGCGGCAGGATCACGACGAACTGGGCCGCGAGCAGCCAGACCAGGCTGTTGCGCGGCAGCGCGAAATCCCCCTGCTCTCTCATGAGTCCTGGTACAGCGCCAGCGCGCGCAGGCAACGGTCCCGGTGCACGTTCCCGACGTCCGGCTGCACCACCACGCCGGGCAGGCGCAGGCCATACTCGGCGCGCTGGCGATGCTGCTCCAGCACCCAGTGGCAGAGCCGCGAGAGGCGCGCCTCGGTGTTCATGCCGGGCAGGTAATCCCAGTCGATCCACAGGCGCCGGTCCAGCCGTGCCTCGAACTCCTTGGTGTGCAGGCCCTGCTCCCGCGCCAGCGACTTCCAGGCAATCTGGCGCAGCGAATCGCCGGGCCGGTACTCGCGGATGCCGGCGAAATCGTCCGAGCCGCTGCCGGCGGTGTGCTCGCCCTCCTCGTCGCCACCGGCGCTGGCCGGCAGCTTGCCGGCGGCGACCGGCCTCGGGTAGACGATGCACTCCATGCCGAGATCGACCCAGGTCCAGGCCCGCAGCATGCCGACCGGGTAGTACGTCTCCACCAGCATCCGCCCCGGTTTCATGCGCCCGCGATGCCTGGCGCGCGCGTACAGGCGCACGCGGCACTCGCTTTCCACGACCAGGTCGACCTGCTGCACCGGGGCATCCGGGAAACCGGCATAGAGCGCCTCGTAGCCGCGTTCGCCATCGCGCGAGAACACCACCTCGAACGGTGCGTCCTCGCCGACGAAGACGGACTCGGAGTGACCCGCGCTGAGGGTCAAGCCGGACAGGTTGCGGAACGTGTAGAGCATGGCGACCACGAACTGGCTGCCGAGCAGGAAACAGAGCGCGAACACCAGGCTGTTCTCGTAGTTGATCGCGCCCACCAGCAGGCAGAACAGCAGGATGCCCAGCCAGGCGCCGAAGCGGGTCGGGAAGATGAACACGCGGCGC
>JBFKKR010000179.1:0-2657 GCA_041682035.1 Pseudomonadales bacterium
ATCAAGCACCTCGGCTACAGCTGGCTGTACGGGCGCTTCGACCGCTTTCACGGCACGTTGCAGTACGACGAGGAGAACCCCGCCAATTCGAAGATCCAGGTCACGGTGGACACCGCCAGCGTCAACAGCAACCACGCCGAGCGTGACAAGCACCTGCGCAACGACGATTTCCTCGACGTGGAGAAGTACCCCACCGCGAGCTTCGAAAGCACGTCCGTCGAGGTGACCGCTCCCGGACAGGCGACCGTCACCGGCAAGCTCAACCTGCATGGCGTGACGAAGGAGGTGTCCTTCCCGGTCTCGCACGTCGGCGGTGGTCCCGACCCCTGGGGCGGCTACCGGCACGGCTTCACGGGCACCCTGAAGATCAAACTGAAGGACTTCAACATCAAGAAGGACCTGGGCCCGGCCTCGGCCGAGCTAGAACTCCTGCTCGACATCGAGGCGATTCGCCAGTAATCGGTGGTTTGCCGGTGTCAGGCTGAAGCCTGACACCCACAGCCCGCCATCCACATCAAAAATAATTCAGGTAATACCGCACGGGGCCGCTGTCCCAGATCGTCATGCCCCGTTTCCGCTCCACCCACCGGTACTGCTTCACTTCCTGCACCTGCACCTCGCCGTTCGCCCGCAGCGTGTAGTCGAAGCGCACGATGACGTCCTCGTTGGCGCTCCAGCTGAGCAGGGGCGCCGACATCGATACGTTGCTGAACTCCACCTCCATGTCGCGCAGCTGCTGCCAGGCCGGCGTTTCCCCGGGTTCCGCCCCGGACCCTTCCCCGGAATCCCCGTAATACAGGCTGTCGAAATCCATGTCTTCCGTGGAGTCTTCCGCCCGCGCTTTCTGCGCGATCTCTTCCCCGTAGTAGCCGGTTTTCTTCAGTACCGACTGGCGGTAGTCGTCAATCAGTTCCTCGCGAATGGAAGCCAGGATGCGATCGCTGCCAAACACGCTCTGCGTGGATACCCGCCAGGCCAGGAACAGGATGAACAGCACCGCGGCGACGAGGATGCGTCCCCAGCGCAGCTTGCCGTCCTCCGAGAGCAGGAAATCGAATCGCAATTCAGCCATGAACCACCCCGGCCCGTTGCGGCAGACACCGGGAAGTCTAGTGAATGGATCGAGGGCTTGTTGATGCAGCCAGGCTAAAGCCTGACCTACAACAACCTCCGTAGGTCAGACTTCAGTCTGACAACCATCAGCCCCTGTCAGGCCAAAGCCTGACCTACAGTTGATTTGCTGCCACCCCACTCGCGGCGCAGCAGGTAGAGCAGCGGGCCGAAGGAGCCCGCGAACAGCGTGATGACCACGAAAGGCCAGGCGTTCGTGCCGCGCGCCTTCGCGTCCTGGATCATCCAGATGCAGGCCAGGGTGCAGGCGATGACGAGGTCGAAGAAGATCTGGCCGGCGCCGACGTTGGCGATGCCCGCGGCAAAGATGCCGACGTAGCCGACCTCCAGCATCGTGTAGGCGGAGTACAGGCCAAAATCGGCCAGCACGAAGATCAGCAGAATCACTTTCCAGTTCACGTGGTTTCTCCTCGGATTGCAGATTGCAGGACCAGAATCCGTCAGCCGCTGAATTGCAGCAATTACCCCGGAGGTAATGGCCGGACCGCGCACCCGGGACCATACTCGGGGCATGAGTACCGCAAGTCCCGGTCCGTTCGGAGAACTGTTGCGCGCCTGGCGCCGCAACCGCAGGTTCAGCCAGCTTGATCTCGCCCTGGCCAGCGACGTGTCGCAGCGCCATGTCAGTTTCCTGGAATCCGGCCGGGCCGCCCCCAGCCGCGACATGATCCTGCGCCTTGCCGAGGGCCTGGAGGTACCGCTGCGCGACCGCAACGCGCTGCTGACCGCCGCCGGGTTCGCAGCGTATTTCCGCGAGAGCTCGCTGGACGGGGAGGAGATGGCGCCGGTCCGCGCGGCGCTGGAAATGCAGCTGTCCCACCACCTGCCCTACCCGGCCATCGTCATCGACCGCGAGTGGAACATGCTGATGGGCAATCAGGCCGTGCCGTTGCTGTTCTCGCTGCTCGGAGACCTGGAGGATGCCTGGCATCGAGTCTGCGGTGACGGACCGCGCAACGTCGTCCGTCTCACGCTCCACCCGCAGGGGCTGCGCCCGCATATCCGCAACTGGCAGGAGTTCGCCCCGCACCTGATCCAGCGCACGCGGCGCGAGGCCCTCGCCACCGGGAGCAAAGCCCTGCAGGCCCTGCTCGATGATCTGAAGGACGACCCCGACATGCCCCCGGAGTGGCACGAACCCGACTGGTCACGGCCACTGACCCCGGTCCTGCCGATGGAACTGCAACTGGGCACGGCGCGGGTCAGCATGTTCTCGATGATCTCGACCTTCGGCACGCCGCAGGACATCACCACCGACGAGGTGCGGGTGGAGAGTTTCTACCCGGCGGATGCGGCGACGGAGCAGTTGTTCCAGAGTCTCGGCAAGCCCCAGCACTGACCTGCGAAGACTGCAGGCGCTAGAAAACCTCGTAGATGCCCTTTTTCGCCGGCAGCCACCAGGTGAAACCGAACAGGAGGGTGCCGAGCAGGAGACGGCCGGGCGCCGGGTTCCTGTCCTTCAGCACCTGCATCGCAACCGGGATCTCCAGCACGTGCGCGACCAGGATGATGGCGCTGATCCAGAC
>JBFKKR010000180.1:0-2587 GCA_041682035.1 Pseudomonadales bacterium
CGTACTCAGCGGCCAGTTCGTGCAGGGTGGCCTTCTCCTCGGCCAGCCAGCGCCGCCGCAGGATGTCCTGGCTGCGCTCGTCGAGCCCGTCGAGGGCGTGCATCAGCTGGTCCGTGGACTTCTCTTCCCAGTCCTGGTGTTCCAGCAGGTCGGCCGGATCGTAACGATGGTCCTGCAGGTAATGCGCCGGCGCGGTGCCGTCGTCATCATCCGCCTCGCCATCGAAACCGGCGTCCTGCGCGGTCAGGCGTCCCTCCATGTCACGAACCACCTGCGGACTGACATCCAGGTCCCGGGCGACGGCCTCGACCTCGTCCTGGGTCAGCCAGGCCAGTTTTTTCTTGGCGCTGCGCAGATTGAAGAACAGCTTGCGCTGGGCCTTGGTGGTCGCGATCTTGACGATGCGCCAGTTGCGCAGGATGTATTCATGAATCTCGGCGCGGATCCAGTGCACCGCGAAGGAGACCAGCCGCACGCCCACCTCCGGGTTGAAGCGCCGCACGGCCTTCATCAGGCCGATGTTACCCTCCTGGACGAGATCCCCGAGGGGCAGTCCGTAGCCGCGATAGGAGCGGGCGATGTGCACGACGAAGCGCAGGTGCGAGAGCACCAGCTGGCGCGCCGCGTCCAGGTCCTGCTCGTGGAAGAAACGCTCCGCCAGGGCGCGCTCTTCCTCCTCGCTGAGGATGGGCACACTGTGGATGGCTGTCAGGTAGGCGTCGAAATTCTGTCCCGGCGCCATGACATGGGCTGGTATCAGATCCCGGCTGCGGCTGTTCATCGGTTTCCCGTTTCCTCCAGTTGTCCCCAGGCTTTCCGCCTGGTGGCCCGCCCCCCGTCGGGGCGTGCGCGGCTCAATTCCTCGATTCAAGGCCAATTTAGCACTCTGCGTATGAGAGTGCTAGCCAGTGGAATAGTTCCCGCCGGACAGATTTCAAGCGGGCCGGCGGCTGTGCCGGTGCCGGAACACGGCCACCCATGCGCCCGCCCAGCCGAGCGCCGCGCCGCCTCCGAGCAAGGTGCCGACCAGTCCCGGCCCCGGCCCAGTTAGTTTGTACTCACTATCATAAAGGCTCGCCAATTCATTCACAGGTGGCGAGATCCAGCCCATGAAGAGGAGCAGGATCATCCATGCCAGGAAACCGCCGCCCAGCCCCAGCAGGGCGCCGCTGTAGAGGAGTGGCCGGCTGATGTAGGCACGGGTGGCGCCGACCATCTGCTGCACCTCGATCTCGCGCCGCCGGTCCTCGATCAGCAGGCGGGTGGCGTTGCCCACCAGCAGCAGTACCGCCAGGCCCAGAATGGCGGCCAGGCCCTCGCCGAAGCGGCGCGCCAGCTCGATCATCTCCTGCAACCGCGCCAGCCACTCCAGGTCGAGCTGCGCCACCTCCACCTCGGGCCGCTGCGCCAGTTCGTCACGCAGGGCGCGCACCGGTTCCAGGCCGGCACCGGTGCCGGCCGGCCGCACGATGACCAGCGCCGGCAGTGGGTTCTCGCCGAGCTCCTCCAGCAGCGCCGTCATGCCCGAGACCGCCTCGAACTCCTCCAGCGCCTGCTTCCGGGTCACGAAGTGAACGCCGGCGATCCCGGCGTGTCGCTCCAGTTGCTCGGCCAGTGCCAGGCCGTCGCGCTCGCTGGTCTCCATGCGCAGGAACAGCGAAATCCGGGAGCTGCCCTCCCAATACCCACCCAGGGCACGCAGGTTCTCCAGGCAGACCTGGAACCCGCCCGGCAGCGCCAGCGCGATCGCCAGCACCAGCCAGGTCAGCAGCGATGAGAGCGGGGCGCGCCACAACCGCAGTGCGGAATCGCGCAGGGCGTCGGCATGGGCCAGCAGCCAGGGACGCAGCCCGCCCTGCGGGGCACCGCTGGTGGCACTCTGCGGCCGTGGCGGGTCCACCCGGGCGGGCGACTCCCGGACGACGCGCGTCGCCTGCTTTCGCACCGCGCCCGGGCTCATGCCGGCATCCCCTCGCGGATCAGTCCCTGGTTGACCAGCCGGCCGCGATCCAGCGTCAGCACCCGCTTCTGCATGCGGGCGACCAGCGCCAGGTCGTGGCTCGCAACCAGCACCGAAGCACCGACCTGGTTGAACTCGCGGAACAGGCGCATGATCTCCCCCGACAGGTGCGGGTCGAGGTTACCGGTGGGTTCGTCGGCGACGATCAGGCGCGGCTTGTTCACCACCGCCCGGGCGATCCCGACGCGCTGCTGTTCGCCGCCCGACAACTGCATCGGCAGGGCGCGCTCGCGGGCCAGCAGGCCCACCTTGTCCAGTGCCGCGCGCACGCGCCGGCCGATGTCGCGAGGCCGGTAGCCGGCCACCCGCAGCGGCAGCGCGACGTTGTCGAACACCGTCTGGTCCATCAGCAACTGGTGGTCCTGCAGCACCACGCCCATGCCGCGGCGCAGGTAAGGGACCTGGCGGGCGGTGATGCGGTTCAGGTCCACGCCGTTGACGGTTGCCTGCCCGTGCGTGGGCCGCAATACCGCGAGAATCAGGCGCAGCAGCGTGCTCTTGCCGGCGCCGGAGTGGCCGGTGATGAAGGCCATCTCGCCCGGCTGCAAAGAAAAGGTGATGCCCTCC
>JBFKKR010000181.1:0-2552 GCA_041682035.1 Pseudomonadales bacterium
CCCGGCGAATTTCGTCCGGAACACCACCACCGCGCCGTCCATGCGGACCAGTTCGCCCGACAGGCGGCTGCCATCCGCGAGTTCGAGCGTATCGGCGTGCAGGGGCGCGGCGAGCAACAGGAGGAGCCACGCCCACACGCGCGCGGTCGGCGCCGGCGTGGTTTCGCGAAGGGCCCGTTGGCTTCTGGTCAAGGGGTCACCCTGATCTTGCTGCATAAAGGGCGGGATTTTAACCAACTGAACAGCGCACTGCGAACCGGGCCTGCCCACATCCCGCATCTGGCGGCACGGATTGCGCTACGCTCACCCCGGAACCCGTGAAGTGGGAGAAGGTTCATGCCATCAGCCATCGTGATCGGCGCCGGCAGCGCCATCGGAAACGCCTGGGCCGCCCGGCTTGCGCAGCGCGGATGGCGGGTCTGGGCCGTCTCCCGCGCCGGCGCGCCCCACCCGCACGCGAACGTGACCCCGCTGCGCTGCGATCACGGCGACGCAGACATCGCGCGCATCGTGGAACGACTGCGGAGCGAGAACTGCCGGCCGGAGCGGATCGGGATCTTCCTCGGCATGCTGCACGCGGACCGGGTCCGGCCCGAAAAGCGCATCGAGGACCTGGATCGCGCGGCCATGGCGCAGGTCATCGGCGTCAACAGCATCCTGCCGGCACTGTGGCTGAAACACCTGCTGCCGCTGATCGCGCTGGGCCAGGACTGCCGCATCGCCGTACTGAGCGCGCGCGTGGGCAGCATCGGCGACAACCGGCTCGGCGGCTGGTACAGCTACCGCGCCTCCAAGGCCGCACTGAACATGCTGCTGCAGTGTGCGGCGGTGGAGTTCTCGCGGCGCGCGAAACAGGTGAAGCTGGTTTCTTTCCACCCGGGGACGACGGACACGCCATTGTCCCGCCCGTTCCAGGCCAATGTACCGGCGGGCAAACTGTTCGCTGCGGCATTCGTGGCGGAACGCCTGGACGCGGTGCTCGATGCACGGACGCCGGATGGTGTCCTCAGTTTCGTCGACTACGAGGGCCGCCCGATCGACTGGTGATCGGGTTCGGCCCGCCCGCCTTTCTGCCGCGGCGAAGACACGCCCGCCGTGATGGCGAAGCGCAGCGCCTCCTCGGTGGAGATGTCCAGCGGCCGGCAGGATGATTCCGGCACCGCGAGCGTGAGTCCGCCGATCTGCGAGGCCAGCTGCACGTATACGACCACGTATCCGGGCTGCAACAGGCCGTCGGGCAGGCTGCCGCCATCCTTCTGCGTGACGAAGCCGAGCGTCTCGAAATCACTGCCCGGCATGCGCACCATGACCGGGTAGCCAAGCCGGTCGCGGGCATCCGCGGAGAACAGCCGCATCAGGTCGCGCACCGGCCCGTACAGCGCACCGAACAGGGGCACGCGCCGCAGCACGCCGTCGAGGCGGTCACTGACCCACGGGTACATGAGCAGGCCGACCAGGAAAACCGCCGTCAGCAGCAGCAGCACGCCCATGCCCGGCACGTAGATCTGCCACGGGAACACGTCCACGGTCAGCGTCATCGTCAGCCGCTCGGCACCCTGCAGCAGCCACGCCAGGATCTGGATCGCGACCGCGATCGGGACCAGGATGGACAATCCCTGCAACAGGATCCGCCCCACCCAGCGCTTGGTGCCTTGCATCTCCGCCTCCGATTCCACAGTGCCTGGGCGGCAAGCGTAGCCGGAATCCCTGAATCCGGGGTGAACCGGGGCCGCGAATCCCGATTAGCAAGAAACTACGATGGTAATCGGCGGCGATTTCCCGATACTGGACATTCAGCCTGATTATTTCGGTATCCCCATGGTTTTGCGCGCAACCGCCTCCGCCCTTTTCCCGCTGCTCCTGCTCACCGGCCTGCCGGCCGGCGCCGCAGACCCGGCAGATGATGTCATCACCCGCTGCGCTGCCGCGGCCGGCGACCCGGCGCCGGGCACCCCGGAATTCGTGTTGCGCGACCTGCAGAACATCTACTGCACGGAACAGCGCCGCATCGACTACTTCCAGCACCCGGTGAACGCCGGCGAGGGGCCGGAACTCTACGGCGGCGATCCCTACCGCGAGCCGTCACGGCTGCACGGCGTGCGCTTCCGCTACCGGGCGCTGGACGTGCCGGGCGCCGAATCCGAGTTCAACCCGAACTCGGCCACCAACGCAGAGCTCTACCTGCCCTGCGGGGCGGGAGACTGCCCGGACCTGGCGGACGGACTGCAGACGCACCAGCCGCCCTACCCGGTCGCCGTCATCCTGCACGGCTTCCTGAGCGACAAGAACCACATGTGGTGGATCTCCCAGCCGCTGGCCGAGCAAGGCTACGCGGTGCTTGCCGTCAACGGTGTCGGTGACCACATCCCGGGCGCTGCACTGGACTGGCTGTTCTCCGCCGACAACCCGTTCGCGGCGGAGCTGGACCTCGCGCGCATCGGCATCGCCGGCCATTCGCTGGGCGCGGAGAATTCCACCCGCACGCAGGGCGACCCGCGGGTCGCAGCAATCATCGGCTACGACAACTGCGACTCGACCGACGGCTGCAGCAA
>JBFKKR010000182.1:0-2546 GCA_041682035.1 Pseudomonadales bacterium
GTAGTGCAGGTGCGGCCCGGTCGCCAGCCCGCTGCTGCCGACGTAGGCGACCACCTCGCCCTGGCGTACCCGGCTGCCGTTGCGGATGCCCCGCTTGAAACTCTTCACGTGGGCATAAAGGGTACTGTAGCTGTCGCCGTGCTGGATGACCAGTGTCCTGCCGTAGCCGCCCTTGGTGCCGGCGAACGTCACGCGCCCGTCACCGGCGGCGCGGATCGGTGTGCCGTGCGGCGCCGCGTAATCGACCCCCTTGTGGGCCCGGATGGTGTGCAGGATCGGGTGCTTGCGGCGCAGGTTGAAATGCGAACTGATGCGTGCGAACTCCACGGGCGTGCGCAGGAACGCCTTGCGCATGCTATCGCCATCCGGTGCGAAATAGTCCGCGTTGCCGTCGGCATCCTCGTAACGCACCGCGGTGAGTTCCCTGCCGCGGTTGGAGAAGTAGGCGGCGAGAATGTTGCCCTCGCCGACCTGCTCACCGTCGAGGTGGCGTTCCTCGAACAGTACGCCGAAGGTATCGCCTTCGCGCAGATCGAGAGCGAAGTCGATGTCCCAGCCGAAAATGCCGGCCAGTTCCATGATCTTCCGGTTGGAAAGGCCGGCCTTCTGCCCGTCCAGGAACAGAGAATCCCGGATGGTGCCGGTGGCGTAGGAGCGTTTCACTTCGGGTTTGCGTTTCAGGTATTCGCTCCGGACCGTGTCGCCCGCGCGGTTCAGCGTCAGCGTTTCCAGCCGGTTGGGCTGGTAGACCAGTTCCTCGAAGGAGTCGCCCTGCGCCGACAGCCGGACCTTCAGCGTTTCACCGGGGCGCAGGTCGCGCAGCCGGCGGGCATCCTTCCCCGCGTTCGATGCCTCGTGGACGGCCTGTGGGCCCAATCCCATTCGCTTGAAGATGGCCGTGAGGTTGTCACCCGGCTGGACCGCCTCCGTCCGCCAGTCCGGGCGGTCCGGCGCCAGTGCCTGGTCGAGGTGAACGGCGCGCGCCGCCGTGCCCCACGCAGTGGCCGGCAGGGCCTCGATTTCCGGGTCTTCCGGCAGGGGCGCCGTTGGACTGACCCGGGTTGGCCCGGCGGTTTTTCCGATCTCGATCGGCACCTCGATGCGGCTCGCAGTGGATTTTCCGGCTGGCACCAGCAGCAGGGGAAGTGCACTCAGAATGGCGACACCGGCAGCGATCAACAGGTGTCCGCGTGGGTATTCAGACATGTTTTCATCCCTGAAAAACATGAGTTTGAGTAGCATCATTATAGTAAGTTCTTCGCAGATGCCGATAACATACCGAACTTTAAGGATGAAATTACCCTACTGGCAGGGAAAATTTTCAGTAATCCCGCTGAGAAGCCCGCGCCGGGGTGCTACTATTCGCGCGTTTCCATGATCCCGAATCCAGCCGGCGAATCCGATGGCGCACACTAGCATAGACGATGCCCTGGCGGAGATCCGGCGGGGCGCCGAGGAAATTCTCGTCGAGGCGGAGCTGGTCGAGCGGCTGGCGTCCGGGCGGCCCATGGTCGTGAAGGCCGGTTTCGATCCGACCGCGCCGGACCTGCATCTGGGCCATACGGTCCTGATCCACAAGCTGCGGCAGTTCCAGGAGCTCGGCCACTCGGTTCATTTCCTGATCGGCGATTTCACCGGCCGTATCGGCGATCCAACCGGCAAGAGCCAGACCCGCCCGCCCCTTACCGAGGAGGACGTGGCGCGAAACGCCGAGACCTACAAGGAACAGATATTCCGCATCCTGGATCCGGACAGGACCCGGGTGGTCTTCAATTCCGCCTGGCTGGGGGAGCTCTCCTCGGCCGAACTGGTCCAGCTGGCGGCCCGCCAGACCGTGGCGCGCATGCTGGAACGGGACGATTTCGGCAAACGCTACCGCGATGGCCAGCCGATCAGTATCCACGAATTCCTCTACCCCCTCCTGCAGGGCTATGACTCCGTCGCCATGCGGGCCGACGTGGAGCTCGGCGGGACCGATCAGAAATTCAACCTGCTGATGGGTCGTGAACTGCAGAAGCAGTACGGCCAGAGGCCGCAGGTGGTCCTGACCATGCCCATACTCGAGGGGCTCGATGGTGTTCAGAAAATGAGCAAGAGCCTGGGTAACTACATCGGCATCAGCGAGCCGCCCGGCGAGATGTACGGCAAGCTCATGTCTATATCCGATGATCTCATGTGGCGTTACTACGAACTGCTCAGCGCCCGCAGCCTGCCGGATATCGAGGCGCTGAAAAAAGCTGCCGCGACGGGCCGCAATCCGCGCGACATCAAGATGGAACTGGCGGCGGAGATCACCGCCCGCTTCCACGGCGCCGAGGCCGCCCGCAGGGCCGGCGACGAATTCGTGAACCGGTTCCGCCAGGGCCAGTTGCCGGAAGACATGCCCGAACTGACCATCGAGGTGCCGGGTGGCGGGATGCCGATCGGCAACGTGCTGAAGGAGGCCGGCCTGGTGGCCAGCACCAGTGAGGCGCTGCGGATGATCCGGCAGGGCGCGGTGCGCGTCGACGGCGCGCGACTGAGCGATCCGAAAGCAGAGATCGCGA
>JBFKKR010000183.1:0-2478 GCA_041682035.1 Pseudomonadales bacterium
GGTGAGTCCGCTGGCCTGGCCGCTGTCCTACCAGTATGCCGTGCACCGGATCGGGCCGGCGTTTGTTCCGGACGCGCCGGAAGAGCAGCCGGTCTGGCTGGTGGCCTGGCGCAACCGGCAGGACGAGATCCGCTTCATGGAATCCAATGCCGTCACGGTGCGCATGCTGCAACTGCTCGGGGATGCACAGCCGGTGAGCGGGCAGGCGGCGCTGGAGCAGTTGGCGGCGGAAATGCAGCACCCGGACCCACAGGTGGTGATCGATGGCGGCGCACGGACATTGCGCGATCTGCGCGCAAAAGATGTGATTCTCGGTACCAGGCCAGGTTGAAACCTGACCCACAAGCAGAGCGAAAAACCGCAGGGCAGGCTTCAGCCTGACAAGAGCCCGAATAGATTCTGACCTGCACATTTACAGAAAACCCGGCCCCTTCATCGGAGACCCCCAATGTCCCAGTCCCTCCCCATCCGGTTCGCCAACCGCCTGCAGGACCTGATCGAGTCCTTCCGGGCGCTCGATTTCCTCACCCCGACCGCGATCCGGCTCTATCTCGCGCCGGTTTTCATCATGGCCGGCGCCGGCAAGCTCGACTTCTCCGGGGCGATCCCCGTGCCGAAGGCCGAGGTGGTGCAATGGTTCGGCAACCCGGACTGGGGGCTGGGCCTGCCGTTTCCGGAACTGATGGTGTTCCTGGCCGCGTACACCGAGTTCTTCGGCGGGATTGCGCTGGTCATCGGGCTGGCCGTGCGCTGGCTGTCCGTGCCGCTGATGGCGACCATGCTGGTGGCGGCCCTGACCGCGCACTGGGACAACGGCTGGTTCGCCATCGCCCCCGGCAACCCGGACACCAGTGCGGCCAAGGCGGCGGCGTACGTTGGCTTCCCCGGTGCCCAGGAAAGCCTGCAGAACAGCGAGGAGGTGGCCAAACGTGCAGCGGCGGCGAAGCGCATCCTGCAGCAGCATGGCAACTACAACTGGCTCACGGAGAAGGGCAACTTCGTCATCCTCAACAACGGCATCGAGTTCGCCGTGACCTACTTCCTGATGCTCTCGGTGCTGTTCTTCATGGGGGCCGGGCGGTTCCTCAGCCTGGACTACTACATCCGGTTGTTCCTCCGCGACCGGGAATAGCCTTCAGAATGGCCGGTGCCGGGGCCGGGGCCGGGGCCGGGGCGCCATGACGGCGCCCCTCTGCTATATCTTCACCGACATCAACAACTTGCGCGTTTTCTGAACGCCGTCTACGATTTCCATGAAGGATTCGTGTCACCGCCGTGACCGCAGACCAGGAGCCGACAACGGCCACGATTCATTTCCACGGAGGGAGTATTCATGGAAAACCGCGTGATTCGCTGGGGTGCGCTGGCTGCACCGCTCATGGTGGCCGGGGCCGTCGAGGCCGGCGTGGTGACCTCGGACGGGCCGGATATCCTGCTCAAGACCGACAGCGGCTTCACCGCCGAGACGGCGGATGGCGCGTTCAAGTTCGACCTTGGCGGCCGCATCATGTTCGACCTCGATTCCGCGGATGGCATCTACAATCAGGTCGACAACGGCGTGAATGGCGAACGCATGGAATTCCGCCGCATCCGCGTGGAACTGTCGGGCACGGCCTACCGTGACTGGCACTACGTCCTGAAGTCCGAACTGGGCGATACCAACGACAGCGAGAACGGCGGCGCCAACGGTGTCGACGAGGTCAGCATCGCCTACACCGGCTGGGACCTGGCCACGCTCAAGGCCGGGCGGTTCAACTCGCCCTTCGGCCTGGAGCAGCTCACCAGTTCGAAGTGGATCGCCACGCCGGAGCGCTCGATCATCTCCGACTTCCACCCGGCCGCCGGCAAACAGCAGGCGATCCAGGTCAGCGGCGACTTCGCCGGGATGTTCGGCTGGCAACTGGCGCTGGTGGATGCCGAGAAATTCGACGGCAGCGACGGCAGCAAGGAGTTCGCCCACGCCGCGCGCATGAGCTTCTCGCCGGTGCATGACGAGGGCTCGATCCTGCACTTCGCGCTGGCCTATTTCGACGCCAATGCCAACGTGGGCGGCGGCGGCACGGAGGACACCGTCTTCCGCACGCGCCTGGGCGTGCACACGGCCGAGGATGGCGGCGGTGCCGGACTGCGTCCGCGTGTCCGCGCCGACCTGAACCACGACGAGACCATCGGCCTCGAGGCGGCCGGCGTGTTCGGGCCGTTCTCGCTGCAGGGCGAGTATTTCGTGCGCGAGATGGACGTGGCCGGTTCCGCCCTGAGCCCGGAGAACAAGGGCTACTACCTGCAGGGCACCTGGACGCTGACCGGCGAACCGCGCTCCTACAAGTGGAAGGACGGCAAGTTCGACGCCGTGAAGCCCAAGGGCAAGGGCGGCGCCTGGGAACTGGTCGCGAAGTACGAGTCGGTGGAGAGCGACCTGGATGTCGCCACCGTGCGGGACATCGAGATCGAGCTGCTCACGCTCGGCGTGAACTGGTA
>JBFKKR010000184.1:0-2437 GCA_041682035.1 Pseudomonadales bacterium
ACCTTATTCCGAATATCCTGCGGGCCGCGCTGCACGCGCAAAACCCGGAGAAGCACCCCGCGCAGACCCTGAAGATCTTCGGCGACGACTACGACACCCCGGACGGCACCTGCCTGCGGGACTACATACACGTCACGGACCTGTGCGCCGCCCACCTGTGCGCCATCGACTTCCTGCAGAACCATCCCGGCTGCCACGCGTTCAACCTCGGCAACGGGCAGGGGTACAGCGTACTGGAAGTACTCCGGGCAGCGGAGGCAGTGGTCGGCTTCAGCATTCCGCACACCATCGAGGCGCGCCGTGCGGGCGACCCGCCGGTACTGGTGGCCAGCCAGCAGGCCGCGGCAGCGCAGCTGGGGTGGCGGCCGGCGTACCCGGAACTGGAGCGGATTGTCGGGACTGCCTGGAACTTCCACCGCGCCGGTTGATCGCCCCGGAAGCCCGTGCCAGACTCAGATCATCATACTATTTCATACCAAAGGCGCAGCATGAGTGCGATCCGCAAGACCATCACCGTGACGCCGGTGCAGGACGACTGGATCCGTTCCCGCGTGGCGTCCGGCCAGTTCACCAATGACAGCGAGTACATTCGTGACCTGATCCGCCAGGATCAGGAGCGTAACCTGGACGTGGAGGCGATCCGTGCGGCCCTGGTCCAGGGCGAAAAAAGCGGCAAGCCGCGCAAACTCGACGTTGCGCGTTTCAAGGCCAGGATGGCCGCCGATGTCAGCAAGGGCTGAATGCCGATTTTCCCCGGCTGCCGAACAGGACCTGCAGGGCATCTGGCAATACACCGAGGAAAACTGGGGCAGGAAGCAGGCGGACGCCTACATCGACCAGGTCGTGGAAGGCTGTGCCCTGGTCGCCGGCAACCCGGCGCTCGCCCCTTCCTGTAGTCACATCCGCCCCGGCTACCGCCGCATCCTGATCGGCCGGCATCACGTTTACTTCCGTGAAACCAGCTACGGCATCGCCGTGATACGCATTCTGCACTTCCGCATGGACGCGCCGCGCCGGCTCTGAGAGCCCATGTCCAATTCTGTGACCCCGTTCACAGCCCCCCGCCGCCCGCATCGGTACATTGAAACCATCAGATCACCCAATGGAGCTGTACCCATGAATGCCCTCGCGATCGATGATGCCGAACTGCTGGTCGACCTGGCCGACGAACTGGCCGAGGATCCCGGCCTGTGCCTGATGCAACTGGGCCACCCCCATTCCCGGCAGACCTACATCCTGCAGGTCTGGGGCCGGGACATCGCCCGGCTGAGCAGCCAGTCGTTCCCCTGCATCCAGGTACAGGGCGCCCCGGGCGATATCGTCCAGCTGAGCGACCCGCGCGGCGACTGCAACGCTGCGCACTGGCAGCGTCAGCTGAAGGATTCGGACTACCCGGGTGTGACCATCTACAGCTGCTACCTGGGCGGGAAACTGGTCCAGCTGGTGATACAGGACGGTATCGAGGTGTACGACGCGGATGGGGCCCGCATGTAGGTCACAGGGAGCCAGCCACCTGCATGCGGCCCCATTCGGGTCATTGACCTGCCCCCCGCTCTCCCCGTCGTCTCCACCCTTGCCGGGCACCTGCCCGGCTTCTTTTTTGATCGTCCCACGCTCAAATCCTGAGCGCCGATCCGGTACAATCGCTGCTCTTTCTTTCCGGATGGATCGCGACCATGACCCAGGGCCATGAACTGATCACGCCGCACGGCGGCACGCTCAAGAACCTCTACCTGCAGGGCGAGGCGGTGGCCGCCGCCCAGAAGGAAGCGACTCAATGCGCCTCGTGGGACCTGACCGAGCGGCAGATGTGCGATATCGAGATGCTCCTGAACGGCGCGTTTTCGCCGCTGGAGGGTTTCCTGAACGAGGCCGACTACAACGGCGTGGTCGAGAACATGCGCCTGGCGGACGGCACCCTATGGCCCATACCGATTACGCTGGATGTAAGCGATCACTTCGCTGGCGAGCGCAAGGTCGGCGAGACCATCGCCCTGCGGGATGCGGAAGGGGTGGTGATCGCACTGCTGGACATCGAATCCATCTACACCCCGGACAAGTCCCGCGAGTCCGAGAAGGTCTACGGCGCCGATGACAGCGCCCACCCGGCCGTGTTCTACCTGCACAACCAGGCCGGCAATGTGAACCTCGGCGGCCGGCTGCGCGGCGTCGAGGAGCCCCGGCACTACGACTTCAACAGCCTGCGCCAGACGCCGGCCGAGCTGCGCCGCCAGTTCTCCGAGCGTGGCTGGACCCAGGTGGTCGCGTTCCAGACCCGCAACCCCATGCACCGCGCCCACGTCGAGCTGACCTTCCGCGCGGCCCGGGAGACCGGCTGCAACCTGCTCATCAACCCGGTGGTCGGCATGACCAAGCCGGGCGACATCGACCACTACTCGCGCGTGCGCTGCTACCAGCACGTGCTGCGCCACTGCCC
>JBFKKR010000185.1:0-2433 GCA_041682035.1 Pseudomonadales bacterium
AGGTGGTGCGGGAACTGCTGGACGCGGTCGAGCGCGGCCGCATCGAAGCCATGGTCTGCCGGGCGCCGGAGTTCTACGGCCCGGGCCGGACGCAGAGCGTCACCAACGTCACGGTCCTGGCGCCACTGCGGGCCGGGAAAACAGCGAAGGTCTTCCTGCGCGACGACACGCTGCGCAGCCTGATCTTCACGCCGGATGCGAGCCGTGCGATGGCGTTGCTCGGCAATACGCCCGATGCCTGGAACCAGGTCTGGCACCTGCCTTGCGATGACGAACGGCTGACCTACCGGCAGTTCGTCGGACTGGCGGCGGAGATCTTCGGCGTGGAGCCACGTTACCGGGTGTTGAAGCGCTGGCAGTTGCGGGCGGCCGGACTGTTCAGCAGACAGCTCCGCGACGCCGCGGAACTGCTGCCACGCTACGCGGTGGACAACCTCTTCGTGTCGGACAAGTTCAAACAGCGCTTCCCGGATTTTCGCGTCACCCGATATCGCGAAGGTCTTGCCGCGATGCGGGACGGGGGAAGTTAGGCTCGACCCTCAGAAACCGAACATCGCCGGAACGGCATCCCGCATCCGCCGGATGTCGTCCCCGCCCGTCCGGCGGGCGGCATCCAGCGCGGCGCGCTGTTCCGAATTGCGCGGCGGCATCAGGGTGCCTTCCTTCTCGCTGTTTTCGTAGCGCGCATAATCCAGCACGTCGCGAATCTCGGGTTTCGCGCGGATCTCCTCCAGGACGGCCTGCGCCGTCGCCGCACCCATGAAGTTGAGCCGCTGCACCGGGTTGCCGCGGTGGCAGGCGAAGCAGTAGCGCTGGAATGTCTCCAGCACCGAACCGGCGGGGATTGCCAGCGGGGGCGTGTTCTCCATGCGCGGCGGGCTGAACCCGCCGGTGTCGAGGCAGCAGTATTCCGGCACCTCCTGGCCGAGTAGCTGCGCGACCTTCTGCAGGACCGGCACGCGGCTGACCGGCGCCGGTCCCAGCAGTTCATCCAGAGCGCCGGAGCGCACCAGTTGCTCCACCCGCGCGGTGTCATCGTTGCTCCACTCGCGCAGCCGCCTGCGGTCAGCGGGCGTGAACAGGCGTGCCACGCCGTGCACGGCATACAGCGAATCGGCCTGCAGGGTCGCGCGCGGCGGCCGCAGCGTGCGGGGGTCAAGTTCCGGAGGCAGGTGGGTGGTCTGGTTGAAGAAGGAGAGCTTGCGGGCCGAGTCGTGGCTGGCGCTCGTCTCGCCCGCCAGTTGCAGACGCCAGCGTGCAAAACGGACGCGGATGTCCTGCACCAGTCGGTCGATCACGCTGCGATCGGCAATCGGGTCGCGGCTGGGCAACAGGTTCTCCGGTATCCGGACGCCACCGCGCGGCCAGTGCCGGCGTTGCAGCGCGCGCGTCCGTTCACTGGCCTCCGACTGCGGGTGGAATGCGCCCGGGTCCATGACCAGCCCCAGTGCCTGCGCGAGAATGCTGCGCCGGCAGGCCAGCCCGTCGGCGCCGCAGGCCTCGATCCAGATTTTCTGTACGACCGGGATCTCGGCGCCCAGCACGGTGAGTTCATCGAAGGTCTCCGGGGTGAGCAACTGCGTCGACAGCGTCACGCCCTGGTAGCGCGTGGCGCCGGCCTGCAGCCATGCCACCTCGCGCGCCGCGGCGATTTCGCGGGCCACCGCGATGTTGGCATTGGTCTCCGCCCAGGGGCGACTGGAGAAGATGGGAGCGCCGGCATGGTGACAGGTCAGGCAGACGACGCGCTTCGCGTACACGATCCGCGGCACGCAGCCGGAGCAGTAATTCTCCACGAGCTGATACTCGAAGCGGCCCGCCGCCTCGTTGTAGGAGATCACCTCGATCTCGTCAGCGGCCTCGACGAACCCCAGGAACAACCGG
Organism: Pseudomonadales bacterium; assembly: GCA_041682035.1. Classification (GTDB taxonomy): domain Bacteria; phylum Pseudomonadota; class Gammaproteobacteria; order Pseudomonadales; family JBFGWM01; genus JBFJWR01. Next base: position 1,885 of record JBFKKR010000185.1, read on the forward strand.
CCGGAGTAGAACGGCTCGATTTCAAAAGGCGCAAACGGTGCGTCCACCTGCGCCGCCACCAGCGCGCGCGGCTGCCGGAAGTCCGCCTCGGCGCGGCGCAGTGACCGGCCGTCCGGCACCAGCAGGGAGACGCTGCCGCTGTTCCAGCGGTCGAAGGGCCGGAAGGAATCGATCAGTGCTGCGAAGGGATAGGGCAGGGCGCCCAGCCGCGCCACGTGGTGATCGAACAGGGAACGCGTACCGGGAGGCGGCAGGTCCTCCCCGTCGTGCCGGGCGACCGCCACCTGCGCGGTATCGGCGCGCGCCGGTGACGTGAACAACAGGGTGGCGTGCGGCGCCCCGGCGCCCGCCGGCACCACCTGCGGCAGGCCGGCGGCCAGCAGCAACAGGCAGGCGCCCAGGAACCGCGCGTTCATCGTATTCCTGCCGTGGCGGCGGCCACGGCCGGGATCACTTCATCAGCAGCTTGCCGTTGCGCACCCGTTGCGGGTGATCGCCGACCTTCACGCTGGCCACCTCGCGGGCCTCGTCGAACGAGATCACCGAGAC
>JBFKKR010000186.1:0-2286 GCA_041682035.1 Pseudomonadales bacterium
CTGATGCCGGAGGACGGACTGCGCGGCGGTCCGCAGACCGCGTTCGTGGTGACTGCGCGGCGAGCCATGGTGAGCAAGCTGCTGGATGAACTGCGCGATGCCGGCCTGCGGCCGCTGCACGTCGATATCCGGGAACTCGCGTTGCGCAACGTGATCGAGCGGTACTGCGAAAACCCGCGTGCCGGCGCGTTGCTCGCGCTGCGGGAAAACGACGGTGACCTGACCATCGTGCGCGACGGCAACCTCTACCTCAGCCGGTCGGTGAATTTTTCGATGAGCGCCCTCGCCGGCGACCCGGTCCGGCGCGAGGCGGTGCTGGAGGAACTGGTGGTCGAAATCCAGCGCTCGCTGGACTACTTCGAGGTCCAGCTGCGGCAGGCGGCGGTGTCGCGGCTGGCGGTGGTGCCCCTGCTCCAGCACATGGACATCCTGATGGACAAGCTGGGCAACACCATCGGTGCCGAGGTCTTCCCCCTCGAGAGCGACATGCTGGCGATGAGCGAGAAAGCACTCAGCGCCGTGAAGAAACTGTACTGCGTGGCTGCCATCGGCGGAACGCTGCGCACCGAGGAGGCTCCCGTTGCGGCAGCAGGTTGATCTTCTGCAGGATGGTTTCGTCCGGCCGCGCGTCGTCCTGCCGCCCCGGCAGGCCCTCGCCATCGTCGGCGCCGTGGTGGTGTGCATGATCCTGCTGCACGGGCTGCTGGCGTTCGAGCACCTGCGCGCCGCCCGGCAGGCGCAGGCGGTCACCGGCAGCATCGCGGTGCAGCAGGACGCGCTGCAACGCCTGCGGACGGCCCCTGCCCCCGGGGAAAGCGCGGTGCTGCAGGCACGGCTGGCCGAGGCGGAAGCCATGTTGCGCCGGCGCCAGGAACTGCTGGCGCTGGTGCGGGCCCAGGACCGGCCCGATGCGCCGCGATTCTCCGCCTACCTGCGCGGGCTGGCCGAGCAGGCCCGGCCCGGTCTCTGGCTGACCCGCATCGAGTTGCGCCAGGGCGGGGAGTCGCTGAGCCTGCAGGGACGCGCCGTGGAGGCGGGACTCGTGCCCGGGCTGCTGCAGCGGCTGAAGGCGGCGACCGCGTTCGTCGGCAAGCGCTTCGACGATTTCCGTGTCAACGAAAGCAGTGGAGGCGGCCGGCAGCCGCTGCAGTTCGAATTGCGGTCCCGGCCCGGGGCGGACGCGTGAACATGCCCGGGGAATGGTTCAGACCACACCTGGAGCGCGTCGATGCGTGGTACCAGCAGCTGCAGCCACGCGAGCGCGTGCTGGTGCTGGTGGCTGTCTGCGGGGTGGTGATCGCATCATGGGACTTCCTGCTGCTGCAGCCGATCGAGGCCGATATCCGCGCACGGAAGGCCGAGGTGGTCAGTGCCCGCGCCAGCCTGCAGGCGGCCGAGGGCGAGCAGACGATGCTGAATGCACAGCTGCAGGCGAACCCGAACCAGGCCCTGCAGGACCGTGTGAACGCGACCTGGAAACAGGCCAGGGCCGTCGGCCGGCAGCTGGTGGACAGTTCCGACGCGTGGATTTCCCCCGGATACATGGTCGAGGCACTGCACGCGATCCTGCAGGAGCGGCCGGGCGTGCGCCTGCTGGCGCTGCGGAGCCTGCCGCCCCGGCAGGTCGGCGCCGAGCCGGCGGCGGGCGGTGGCCAGGTGGGTGGCGAGGATATCTACGAGCACGCCGTCGAAATCACGCTGGAGGCGGACTACTTCTCGCTGCTGGCGTACATCGAGGCGCTGGAGGCCTCCCACTGGCGGTTCATCTGGGACCGGCTCGACTACGAGGTGACCGGCCACCCGCTGGCCCGGGTGCAGTTGCGGCTGAAAACCCTCAGCGCGACCCGGGAAGTGCTGGAGATCGGCACGTGAGGGCGCTGCCGGTGCTGCTGGCGCTGCTGCTCGCGCCCGTCGCGGTGGCGGCCGGCATGTCCGACCCGACGCGGCCGCAGGACGCGGCGATCCCGCAGAAAAGCGCCGCCAACGACGCCCCGAGCTTTCGTCTACAGTATGTTGCAGTGGGTCCATCCGGGGCGAGCGCGATCATCAACGGGGCGCGCGTGCGCGTGGGCGACCGGGTTTCCGGCGCGCGCGTGCTCAGCATCCAGTCCGGTCGCGTGGCGCTGCAGCACGCCGGGGAGCGCATCGTGTTGCGCCTGGACCATTCCAGTATCCGCAGGAAGCGCGGCCGACAATGAAGGAATTTCCCAGGGTGAGCGGTATCCGCGCCGGCGCAGGCTGGGCGGGGTGCCTGCTGCTGTCCGGGTGTCTCTCCTACCCGCAGGA
>JBFKKR010000187.1:0-2233 GCA_041682035.1 Pseudomonadales bacterium
AGCTCGCCCGGCTTGTGTTCCAGCCGGCCGCCCAACCCGACCCGCTCCAGCAGCGCGGCCGCGCGGTCCTTCACCACCGTGACCGGCCGGTTGCCGAGCAGCAGCGGCATGGCGACGTTCTCCAGCGCGGTGAATTCCGGCAGCAGGTGGTGCAACTGGTAGACGAACCCGAGGTGGGCGTTGCGCAGGCGGCCGCGCGCCTTCTCCCGGCAGCCGTACAGGTCCTCGCCGGCGACGCGGACGGTGCCGGTGTCCGGCCGGTCGAGACCGCCCAGCACGTTCAGCAGCGTGGTCTTGCCGGCACCGGAACGGCCCAGGATGGCGACCGTCTCACCGCGCCCGACCGCCAGCGACAGCTGGTCGAGCACCTGCAGGTCCTGCGGACCCTCGCGGTACAGCCGGGAAATGCAGTCGGCCTGCAGTACCAGGTCACTCATAGCGCAGCGACTCCGCCGGCTGCGTGCGGGCCGCGCGCCAGGCAGGGTACAGCGTCGCCAGGAAGCTCATCGCGAAAGCGACGCCGGTGACGATGGCGACATCCGGCCAGCGCAGTTCCGATGGCAGGTAGCTGATGAAGTAGACGTCGGAACTCAGGAACTGGTAATTCAGTTTCTCCTCCAGCCAGGCGACGAGATCGCTGACGCTCAGCGCGCCCGCCACGCCCAGCGCCAGGCCGGAGAGCGTTCCCACCACGCCGATCAGGCTGCCCTGCACCATGAACATCGCCATCACCTGGCCCGGGCTCGCACCCATCGCCCGCAGGATGGCGATGTCCGCCTTCTTGTCGTTCACCACCATGACCAGCGCGGAGACGATGTTGAACGCGGCCACCGCGACGATCAGCAGCAGCAGCAGCGCGATCATGGTCTTCTCCATGCGGATCGCCTGGAACAGGTTGCCGTGATTGCGGGTCCAGTCGGTGGCGCCGAAATCGCCCGGCAGCGCGGCGGCGATGCGGGCGGCGACGCGCGGCGCCTGGAACAGGTCGTGCAGTTTCAGGCGCAGGCCGTGGACGCCCTGCCCCAGTCCGGCCATGCGGGCCGCGTCCTCGTAGTGCAGGTAGGCGTGGTTGGCGTCCAGTTCGGCGCCCACCTCGAACAGGCCGACCACGCGCAGCCGCCGCAGCCGCGGGAACACCCCGGCCGGGGAGACGGATGCCTCCGGCAGCACCATGGTGACACGGTCCCCCACGCTGACCCGCAGCCGGCGCGCCAGTGAACTGCCGAGAATGACGCCGAAGTCGCCGCTGCGCAGGTCATCGAGGCGGCCCTGCAGCATGTGGTCCTGGATGATGCTGACCTCCGGCTCGGTGGCCGGATCGATGCCATACACCAGCGCACCGTAGACGCTGGAGCCGCGCGTCATCATCGCCTGCAGGTAGACGAACGGCGCCACCCCGGCGATGGCCGCGTCGTCGCGGATCTGCGCCGCCAGTTCCGGCCAGTCCCGCACGGAATCGCCGTAGGCGGACACGGTGGCGTGGGGCACCATGCCGAGGATGCGCGTGCGCAGTTCCCGGTCGAAACCGTTCATGACCGACAGCACGATGATGAGCACGGCCACGCCCAGCATCAGGCCCAGCATGGAGCTCAGCGAGATGAAGGAAACGAAGTGGTTGCGACGCCGCGCCCGGGTGTAGCGCAGGCCGATGAACACTGGCAGGGGTCTGAACATGGGCGGCATTAAATCATATTTGATCGCCGGTTCCCCGGCCGCGGAATGCTAAACTTTCAACCAGCGTCCAGCCGGAGCAGGCCTGCATGAACGAACCGGAAAACCGCCGCGAGTTTTTCCGCGTCCAGGATTCGGTCGCGCTCCAGTACGAGACGGTCTCCGGCAAGCTGTCCGGGGAGGATCCGCACGCGCTGCTGCCGGATGACTTCCGGACCCTGCGCGAACTGCAGCGGATCGCCCAGGAATCGCGCCAGCTGCTGCGCCAAATCGGCGACCAGGACCGGATGCTGGCGGAGTACCTGCGCATGCAGGAAGCGCGCTTCGACATCCTCACGCGCGCCTTCGCCGGCAGCACCCCCGAACTGGAGTACATGCCGCGCCGCCTGGTGACCCTCAGCGAGGGCGGCATCGAGTTCGACGACAACCGCGCATTGCCCCCGGACCAGGTGATCCTGCTGCGCCTGCTGCTGTTCCCCGAGCAGACCCCGCTCGCGCTGTACGGGCGCGTGGTGCACGTCGAGAGCGGCGAGTCACCCGGGCACTACAGGCTCGGCGTCGA
>JBFKKR010000188.1:0-2217 GCA_041682035.1 Pseudomonadales bacterium
CCTGCGCAGCCTGGCGGAACTGCAGCCGCTGTATCCCGCCTCGCTGCTGCAGGAGTCGGTGCGCATCGCGGAACGCTGCACGTTCTCGCTGGACGAACTGGCCTACGAGTATCCGCGCGAACTGGTGCCGGCCGGCATGACACCGGCCGCGCACCTGCGCCGGCTGGTCGAGGAAGGTGTACTGCAGCGCTGGCCGGCGGGCGCCCCGGCGCAGGTCCGGCCGCTGATCGAGCGCGAGATGGCGCTGATCGCCGAACTTGCCTACGAGCATTACTTCCTCACGGTGCATGACATCGTGCGCTTCGCGCGCAGCCGGAAGATCCTCTGCCAGGGCCGTGGATCGGCCGCCAACTCGGCGGTCTGCTTCTGCCTCGGCATCACCGAGGTGGACCCCGGCCGCATCGAGGTGCTGTTCGAGCGGTTCATCTCGAAGGAGCGCAACGAGCCGCCCGACATCGACGTCGATTTCGAGCACGAGCGGCGCGAGGAGGTGATCCAGTACATCTACCGCAAGTACGGCCGCCACCGTGCCGCACTGACCGCCACGGTGATCAGTTACCGCCCCAAGAGCGCCATCCGCGATGTCGGCAGGGCGCTGGGCTTCGAACTCAACCTCGTCGACCAGCTCAGCAAGAGCCTGGCCTGGTGGGACAAGGCCGAGCAGTTGCAGGAGCGGCTGCACGCGGCCGGCGTCGACCCGCAGTCCGGCATCGTGCGCCGCTTCGTGCAACTGGTGAACGAGATCCTCGGCTTCCCGCGCCACCTGTCGCAGCACGTCGGCGGTTTCCTGATCTCGGAAGGTCCGATCGACGCCATGGTACCGATCGAGAACGCCGCCATGGAGGACCGCACCATCATCCAGTGGGACAAGGACGACATCGACGCGCTCGGCCTGCTGAAGGTCGACGTGCTGGGGCTGGGCATGCTGTCCTGCATCCGCCGCGCGCTGGACTTCGTCAACGCGGTGCGCGGCACGCAGCTGACCATCGGCAGGATTCCCGCCGAGGACCCGGCCGTGTACGGGATGATCCAGCGCGCCGACACCGTCGGCGTGTTCCAGATCGAATCCCGCGCGCAGATGAGCATGCTGCCGCGCCTGAAGCCGGCCTGCTTCTACGACCTGGTCATCGAGGTCGCCATCGTGCGGCCCGGGCCGATCCAGGGCGACATGGTGCATCCCTACCTGCGGCGGCGGAATGGCGAGGAACCGGTGGAGTATGCCAACAAGGAGATCGAGGGCGTGCTGTCACGCACGCTGGGCGTGCCGCTGTTCCAGGAACAGGTCATCAAGCTGGCCATGGTCGCCGCCGGTTTCACGCCCGGCGAGGCCGACCAGCTGCGCCGCGCCATGGCAGCCTGGAAACGCAAGGGCGGGCTCGGTCCGTTCGAGGAAAAGCTCATCCGCGGCATGACCGAACGCGGCTATGACCGCGATTTCGCCGAGCGGGTATTCGCGCAGATCCGCGGCTTCGGCGAGTACGGCTTCCCGGAATCCCACGCCGCCAGCTTCGCGCTGCTGGTGTACGTCTCCTCGTGGCTCAAGCACTACGAGCCGGCGGCGTTCTGCGCCGCCATCATCAACAGCCAGCCGATGGGTTTCTACAGCGCATCACAGCTGGTGCAGGACGCGCGCCGCCATGATGTCGAGGTGCGCGCGGTGGACGTGCTCTACAGCGACTGGGACTGCACCCTGGAACCACCGTCGAAGCACGGCACGCAGCCGGCGGTCCGGCTCGGCTTCCGGCTGGTGGAGGGAATCGGACGGGAAGCGGGTGAACGGATCATGCAGGCGCGCGCGGAGCGGCGCTTCCGCAATGCTGAGGACCTCACCCGCCGCGCGCAGCTGGACCGCCACGAGCTGGAATGCCTGGCCGATGCGGACGCCCTGCGCACGCTGAGCGGACACCGCCACGATGCGCTGTGGGACGTGCAGGGGGTCGAATCACCGCGCCCCCTGCTGGCCCCGCAGGTCGGTGAACCGGATGCTGTCTACCTGCCCGAACCCACCCCCGCGCAGAACCTGCTGGCGGATTACCGTGCCACCGGCCTGACGCTGGGCCCGCACCCGCTGCGGCTGCTGTCGCACCGCGAGGAGATTCGCTGCTGCGCCAAGGCGGTCCATTTGCCGCAACTGCGCTCCGGCGCCATCGTGAAGGTGGCCGGGCTGGTGACCGGCCGGCAGCGACCCGGCACGGCATCGGGCGTGGTGTTCGTCAG
>JBFKKR010000189.1:0-2214 GCA_041682035.1 Pseudomonadales bacterium
CCTGCAGGTGTTCGGTCGGAATCCGCTTGCCGAAGCCGAAGTAGTAGCGCTGCGGGCGCGGGATCATGCTCAGCCCGAGGCCGCGCGTGACAGGCGGGATCATGTCGCCGTTGCGGGTGGCCTTGTCCAGCCCGAAGCGTTCCGAGGCCCATTTCCAGGCCGCTGATTTCTGCACGTCATTGGCATCCAGCAGGATGTCGAAACTTTCATCCGGCCCGACCGAGCCGAACGGGATGATGTCATACCCGTGCTGGACGGCCATGCGCGCGAAGCCGGTGCGCTGCTTCCAGATCAGCTGGTAGCGCTCGCCCTTGCGGCGCATCACCTCGCGCCCGCCGCCCGGGAACACCAGGATGTTCTCGCCCGCTTCCATGAGCGCGGCGCAGTGCTCCGGCGTGCCCAGCACCATGCCGTTGCGCTCCAGCAGCCTGCCCCACCCCGGCACGTCGAAATGAAACCGGTCGCCCAGCCCGCGCAGCATCACGTCGTACTGCGTGTACAGGTGCTCGATCATCAGCGGCGCATCCATCAGCCCGAATAGCGTGTGGTTGCCGACGAACAGCGCCGGGCGCGACAGATCCAGTTCCCACAGCCCCAGGAACTCGGGGTGGAACCAGCGCCGGGCGACGGCGAAGGTGGCGCGCATCCGGGCCTTGGAAGGCGGCCTGAAGCCTGTCACGTTCATGCCATGGGATTCCCTGCCTGATCATTCCAGTCCATCGAGGATAGTCCGGGACCGCGGCGCAGGTGTCCTGATCCGGAAAAAGTGCCGGATTCCCCTCGATGGAATGATCGGCTCAGGCGAACACCGCGATCGACTGCTGGCTCATCGCCAGCGCGCGCCCGGCCGGCGTGTAGAGCGTGGCGCTCTGCTGCGAGTAGCCGCGGTCGGAGGCCTGCGCCGCGACGTGGAAGAACCACCAGCCGGCGCCGTCCAGGGCATCCTCACCGCTCAGCTCGTCGAGCATTTCCAGGTGCCAGGTCAGCGAACTGATGGGTTTCAGTTCCCGCTGCATCTGCATCACGGCAGGCGGCAGCAGGTCCATCAGCGCCACGATGTGCGACTCGCCGAAACCCGCCGGGTCGCGGAAGCGCACCCAGGCGCCCATCTGCGATTCCTTCGAGCCGCTCATCGGCATCTGGCCGATCGCCCAGCGCACCTCGAAGTGCTGCAGGAAGTTGGGCGTGATGCCCGGCATGAACGGGAACAGGCGCGCCTTTTCCGGGCCGACGCAATCCGGCCGTCGCGCCGGCGGCACGTGGATCGTGGACTCGCGGCCGGCGCCGAAACAACCGGTGCAGCGCGTGCAGACCTGTCCTTCCTGCAGGAGGGTCGCCTCGACCCAGCTGACGGACTTGCCGTGCCGCAGGACTTCGGTACGCACATCCACCGCGCCCGGCGCCACCGGCCCGACGAACGAGGTGACCAGCGCCCGCAGCGGGCGGTCGCCCTCCTGTGCGCGGCGCATGGCGGTGACCGCGAACGCCGCCATCAGGCCGCCGAAACCGGACCGGCCCTGCAGCCAGTCCTCGGTGACCTGTGCGCGCGAGGCGCCCGGTGCGCCACCGCCGACGGGTTCCAGGTTCTGCAGCGTGGACAGGAAAGGAACCAGGCTCATGGGTCGTCTCCGTTCTTCGATCCACTTCCAGACTACGCCCGGCGGGGCGGGAATTCCTATATCCTCCCGGGTGCATGCACCTTGTCGCAACGGTAAAAAATGCGCTGCAAGGAGCGCCGGTGCATTACCGGAACATCGGCGAGCGAGTCACTGGAACCGGAAAAGGAAATGCCCGAACACTGGAACGCCGGCTGGTATGCCGCGCCGTCGGATGCCTGGCCGGGCCCGCGGCTGCCGGCCGGTACGCTGCGCCAGAACCTGCGTGTTCACGGCAGCGGCAATCAACTGCGGATACGGCTGCAGAATCGCACGGGAAGAAAGCCGGTACGAATCAGCGCAGCCTGGGTCGCGCGGGAATCCCCCGCGGGGCCGCCGGCACAGTTGCCGGGAGGGCGCGCCGTCACCTTCGGCGGACAGCCGGGCGTGCTGCTTCCCGCCGGCGGCACGGTCGCGAGTGACCCGGTCGACTTCCCGGTGCGGACCTTCGATCGCCTGACCATCAGCCTTGCGCTGCCGGACGGCGCGAGCCGGCCTGCCGGGCACCTGGTGGCGCGCGAGGTGCCGTACGTCTGCCGGTCCGGTGATGCCTGCCGGC
>JBFKKR010000190.1:0-2158 GCA_041682035.1 Pseudomonadales bacterium
CCGACGTAACCGTCGCGGGTGCCGAAATCCGTGGTCAGCGTGAAGACGGGCGGATTGTTCATGGCCGCAGGAATCCCAGCTGCCGCATCGCCAGTCCGCCGGTCGGGGCCTGCACGAACAGCGAGAAGCAGACCACGCCGACGGCGATGGACTGGATGGTCCACCACGACTCGAGATCGAGCGGCAGTGACAGTGCCAGCGCCAGCGTCACCGCGCCGCGCGTGCCGCTCCAGACCAGCAGCCACTGGTAACGGCTGCTGACCGGTTTGGCCAGGACCGGCCGGATCAGTGCGAACGCCCCGAACACGCACACGCAGCGCGCCAGCAGCACGGCGGCGATGCCGATGAGCATGGCCAGCCAGCGCTCCTCGAACATGGCGAGCGTGATGGTCACGCCCATCAGCAGGAACACCACGGCCCCGCAGAGACCGCCGCCGAATTCCCAGAAGAAGCGGATTTCCTCCCGCGTCTCCTCCGCGAGCAGCGGGCGCGCGATGCGGGACAGGCACAGCCCGCAGGTCAGCGTGGCGAGCACGCCGGAAAGGTGCAGGGTCAACTCGGTGACCAGGAAGGCCGCGTAGGCGAGAAACAGGGTGATCAGCACCACCGATTCCGCGTCCCGGAACCAGCGCAGCAGCAGCCAGCCGATGGCTGCCGCGACCAGCCCGCACAGGATGCCGCCGAAGAACACGCCGACAAAGGCGAAGAAACTGCCGGCGGCCGTGAACGACGCATCCGGCTCCAGCGCCAGGGACAGCAGCAGCCCGAACAGCACGATGGCGGAGGCGTCGTTGAACAGGCTCTCCCCCTCGAGCAGGATTCGTGCGTCGTGGGGACCGCCGAGCCGCTTCATGTTGGCGAGCACGCTGGCCGGGTCGGTGGCGGCGATGATGGTGCCGGTGATGAGGGCGGCGAGCCAGGGAAAACCGGTCGGGTGGCCGATCCCGAAATAGAGCAGGCCGGCCGCGATGCATGTCGTGCCCAGCATCACGCCGATCGCCAGCATGAGAATGCGTGGCAGTTGCCGCAGCAGCTCCGCCTGGTCGATCTGGTAGGCCGCCTCGAACACCAGCACGGGCAGGAAAACGAAGAACACCAGCTCCTGGAAACTCCGGGCACGCAGGCCGGTGTCCAGGCCCAGCGCGACGACGGCCTCGGAGCCGATAAAGCCGATCAGCACCAGTACCGGCGGCAGCGGCAGCCGCAGCAGGCGCGCCAGCGGACGTGCCAGCAGGATGCCGCCCAGCAGCGCGAGGAACGTCCAGAGCAGCCCGGTGACGGTCATGCCGGCCGCGTGATCCACGGGCAGGCAAACCGGCGGCCGGCGACGGCGAGGGTAAAGACGAGGTGCCGTTTCACGGGCGGTCTGCTCCGTTCATATTGTGAACAACCCGCCGCCTTGCCGCCCACGGCCTGCCGCTCCATACTTCGGACTCCACGGCGCCGGCTGGCGCGACCTGATTCAGACTTGCTGGAGATTCCGGATGAGCGAAGTTCGCAAAGTGGCTGTCATTGGCGGCGCCCGCATTCCTTTCTGCCGGTCCAACACCGACTATTCCGACCTGTCCAATCTAGACATGCTGACCCGCAGCCTGCAAGCGCTGAGCGACAAGTACAGGCTGCACGACCAGGTCATCGACGAGGTCGTCGGCGGCGCCGTCATCACCCATTCACGCGACTGGAACCTGGCGCGCGAGGCGGTGCTCGGCACGTCGCTGTCTCCCCTCACACCGGGCGTGACGCTGCAGCAGGCCTGCGGCACCAGCCTGCAGGCGGCGCTGGGCCTGGGCGCCAAGATCGCCACCGGCCAGATCGAGTGTGCCATTGCCTGTGGCACCGACACGACCAGTGACGCGCCCCTCGTGCTGTCGAAGAAGTTCAACAAGCGCCTGCTGAAGGTCAATGCGGCGAAAACGGGCAAGCAGCGTCTGAAGGCGTTCAAGGGCTTCCGCCTGAAGGAACTGGCCCCGTCGGCGCCGGGTGCCGGCGAACCGCGCACGAAGAAATCCATGGGCCAGCACTGCGAACTGATGGCGCAGGAATGGGGCATCAGCCGGACCGACCAGGACCGGCTGGCGATGGAAAGCCACCAGAAACTGGCGGCGGCCTACGATGCCGGCTTCTACGACGATCTCGTGTTCGCCTGCGAGGGTGTCAC
>JBFKKR010000191.1:0-2122 GCA_041682035.1 Pseudomonadales bacterium
CATGGAAGGCCCGGGGGGATACCAGTTCATCGGCCGTACCCTGCAGATGTGGAACCGCTATCACGCCACCGCAGAATTCGAACAGCCCTGGTTGCTGCGCTTCTTCGACCAGATTCGATTCTACGAGGTGAGCAACGAGGAACTGGCGCGTATCCGCCGGACCTTCCCGCGCGGCGATTATCCGCTGCGTATCGAGACCACCGAGTTCCGGCTGTCCGAATACCAGGAGCTGCTCGATCAGAATGCGCAGGAGATCGACCGCTTTCGCCGCCAGCGCGAGGAGGCCTTCGCCGGGGAACTCGCTCGCTGGCACCGTGACGGTCAATTCCATTTCGAGCAGGAGAACCCCGTCGACCACGCCGAGGAGCCCGACTGGCCGGAAGGCAGTGTGGTCGTCGACAGCCCGGTCTCCGGATGTGTCTGGCAATCCGGCCCCGGGACGGGGGAAGCCGTGTCAGCCGGGGACACGCTTCTCGTGCTGGAGTCGATGAAAATGGAGATCGCCGTGCAGGCGCCCTGTGACGGCGAGATCCGCAACGTACTGCTTGATGTCGGGCGGCGCGTGGAGGCCGGGCAGGCGCTGGTTATCCTCGCTCCGACGGAGAACCACGATGACACCGCATGAACTGTCGCTGGACGCGTTGCGCACCGCGTACCTGGAGCGATCCATCACGCCGGCCGAAGTGCTGCGGCAGATCCGGATGCAGGCCGATCGGTACACAGATCGCGGCATCTGGATCCACCGGCTCGGCGAGGACGAACTGCGGCCCTACCTCGACGCGCTTTCGGCCAGGCCGATCAGGGATACACCGCTGTGGGGCATACCGTTCGCCATCAAGGACAACATCGACCTCGCCGGCGTGCCCACCACGGCCGCATGCGAGGCTTTCAGCTACGTTCCCGGGCGCTCGGCGACCGTTGTGCAGCGGTTGATCGAGGCGGGTGCGATCCCGGTGGGCAAGACCAACCTCGACCAGTTCGCCACCGGCCTGAACGGGACCCGCTCGCCGTGGGGCCCATGCCGCAACGCGTTCGACCCGGAGTACATCAGTGGCGGCTCCAGTTCCGGTTCGGCGGTCGCCGTTGCACTCGGACTGGCCAGCTTCAGCCTCGGCTCCGACACGGCGGGTTCCGGCCGGGTGCCGGCGTGCTTCAACAACCTGGTCGGCCTGAAACCGACGCGCGGGCTGCTGTCCACGACCGGCATGGTGCCGGCCTGCCGCAGCCTCGACTGCATGAGCATCTTCGCGCTCGACAGCGGTGATGCCAACGAGATTCTGCGGATCGCGGAAGGCATCGATGCCGCGGATCCCCACAGCCGGGCCAATCCCTATTCGAACCAGGCCCGCCAGTTCGGGCGGCGCGCCGGGAAACTGACTCTCGGCGTGCTTCCCCCGGCGCAACTGCGCTTCTTCGGGGACGCCGGCTACGAGGAAGCCTACACCCGCACACTGGCGCAACTGCGCAGTGCGGGGATCGAACTGGTGGAGATCGATTACGCACCGTTCGCCGAGGCAGCGCGCCTTCTGTACGAAGGCCCGTGGGTCGCGGAACGGTACCTGGCAGTGGAAGCCATGCTGACGCGGCAGCCGGAGGCGTTGCTCCCCATCATCCGGGAGATCATCGGGCCGGGCCGGGCGCTGCGGGCGACGGACCTGTTCCAGGCCGGGTACCGGCTGCAGGCCCTGAAAAACCTGTGCGCATCCCAGCTCGAGCCGCTGGACGCGCTGCTCACCCCGACCGCGGGACGGCTGTTCAGGGTGGAGGAGATCCTGGCAGATCCGGTCCGGCGGAACAACGAACTCGGCTACTACACAAACTTCATGAACCTGCTGGACCTTGCGGCCGTCGCCGTGCCCACCGCCTTCACCGGTGCGGGTCTGCCATTCGGCGTGACGCTCGTCGGTGATGCATTCAGCGACCGCATGTTGCTGTCGATTGCGAGCCGGATCCAGGCGGAACTGCCCCTTCCGGCAGGGGCGGGTGGCACGCCCGCCGCATCGCCCCCGCCGCCGCCCGTCGGCGACCCGCGAACGATCGAGTTGGCGGTCTGCGGCGCCCACCTGGAAGGCCTGCCACTGAACTGGCAGCTGACCGAGCGCGGCGCCGTGCTCGCGGAACG
>JBFKKR010000192.1:0-2102 GCA_041682035.1 Pseudomonadales bacterium
CAGCGTCGGCACGTGTTCCTGCGCGGCGGCGCGGTTCCACCATTTGCGTCCGCGTGCGATGTCCTTGGGAAATCCCCGGTAGCCCAGCACCAGCAGTTCACCCAGCTGGTGCTGCGCTTCGACCAGCCCCTGCTCACCAGCCTGTTCGAGCAGTGCGAGGACGCGCGCCTCGCCCGCCTCGTCGCGGTGGTTGGAATCGAGGATGCGCCGCGCCAGTTGCAGCTGTGCTTCGGCGTCACCGGACTGCACGCCGTCGAGCAGCTTGCGCAGGGTTGCGGCGCGTTCCACGTAGCCGGCGACGTTGTGGCGGCGGTGTGTTCCATCCGGTCCCTCGGCCAGCGCCGGATCGGACAGGCGCTCGTACAGCGCCAGCGCCCGCTCCAGGTCGATCGGGAATCCGGGCGCGCCCTGCTGGTACCGCCACGCCAGTTCGCGCATCGCCTCGATGTCGCCGAGGTCGGCGGCCTGATCGAAGCGTTCGCGCGCGGCATCCCACTCCTCGCGCGCCAGCAGGTCTCGCGCCAGCGCCACGGCGGCGCCGGCGTGGCCCCGGTCGGCAGCATCCACCAGCCACGCGCGAGCCTGTGCCAGTTCCTCCGTGGTGCCGCCCGTGCGGTTCAGCAGCACCCAGTAATCGGCGATCGCGCCGGGATCGCCGTGCGCGGCGAGCACCGGCAGCCATTCGCGGCGGTCATCCGGGTCGCGGGAGATCTCCAGCAGTTCGCGCATCGCCTCGATGGAGCCCTGCCGTGCCGCGCGCCGGTACCATTCCACCGCGTCGGGCGCGGCAACCCTGCCCGCATCTTCGGCCTGCGCCCGCGCGGCGCGCGCCACGCACAGCTGTCCCCAGGCGAATTCCGCGTTCGCGGCCGGCGCGCAGACCAGCATGACGCGGTGCATCCACAGCGACCCGGCCAGCATCGCCAGAAGCGCGATGCCGAGCACGGTCCACGACGACGGCAGCCGCGCCATCCAGGCGCGTTCATCCAGACCCTGCAGGACCAGCAGCAGGCCGAGCAGCGCGATCACGACGCCCGCATAGACCTGCCCGGCGAGCAACGGGATGTGGAACCCTTCCAGCAGACCGGGCAGGTCGTGCCAGTGCTCACCGCCGTGGCCACCGATGACGAACACCGGCTGCAGCGCCAGCATCAGTGCCGCCCCGGCGAGCACCACCAGCACGCCACTGCGCAGCGGCACCGAGCGGATGCGCACCAGCAGGGCGGCCAGCACCCACGCCACCAGGAAGAAGATGCCCGCGTAGGCCAGCCCCTGCCCGCCCAGCACCAGGCCCATCATCAGCCCCTCGCGGTCCAGGCCGAACAGGCCCGCCACGCCGCTGACGAGCAGCCCGGCTGCCGGCACGGTACCGGCCACCACGAACAGGAAGAACGGCGCCGGGACGGTGTGCAGCAGCGTCAGCCAGAGGAACCAGCGGATCGCGCGCAGGTGGGACGGGGAATGCATAGGGATTTCGGCATCCGGTCGCGGCATGGGCTCAACCGGCAGTATGCCATTCCCCGCTACCGGATGACGCCGCGCCCGACGCGCGGGCCGATTGCACACCCGGCCGGTTTTCGTACGGGCGTGGACCATGCGTTTCGCGGCGCGTCCCGCTAAGCTCACAGCCGGTAGCAATTTCCGGCAACTTCCTGCCGGCAACCGGGAGCCCGTCATGCGTGCAGTCACCAACACCGGCCTCGGCCGCGGCAACGGATTTTTCGTCGACGAGTACGCGGTGCCCGACATCGGCCCGCACGACGTGCTGGTGGAGGTGCACGCCTCCTCGGTCAACCCGAAGGACTGGAAGCTCAACACCAACTTCAACCGGCTGATCCCGCGCGTGGCCGGACCGCTGCGGCCGCTCATCCTGGGCGACGACCTCGCCGGCATCGTGCGCAAGGCCGGCCGCAAGGTGACCGGCATCGAGGTGGGCGAGCGGGTCTACGGCATGGACATGAACATCCGCACCGGCGCCATCGCCGAGTACGCCTGCATCGCGGCAAGGCGCATCGCGCGGATGCCGGAGAACCTCACGTTCGAGGAAGCCGCGGCGGTGCCGCTGGCCGGCCTGACCGCGCTGCAGTGCCTGCAGATCGCGC
>JBFKKR010000193.1:0-2099 GCA_041682035.1 Pseudomonadales bacterium
GCCGACCGCATGGACCGCGTCGGCAACAAGGTGGCCGCGAAGGAGATCGCCATGATCAAGGTGGCGGCGCCGAAGATGGCCAGCCAGGTGATCGACTGGGCCATGCAGGTGCACGGCGCCGGTGGCTTGTCAGACGATTTCCCGCTGGCCTATGCCTACGCCTGGGCACGCATCCTGCGCTTCGCGGACGGGCCCGACGAGGTGCACCGCAACGCCATCGGCAAGCTGGAACTGAAGCAGTACCTGTAGGCGCCGGACCGGCCGATCACGCCATCAGCTTGTCGCGTACCATCTGCACCAGCAGTTCGCGCTGCG
This sequence comes from Pseudomonadales bacterium, assembly GCA_041682035.1. Classification (GTDB taxonomy): domain Bacteria; phylum Pseudomonadota; class Gammaproteobacteria; order Pseudomonadales; family JBFGWM01; genus JBFJWR01. The sequence goes on from JBFKKR010000193.1 coordinate 316, forward strand.
CCCGGTTGAAGGCTTCGTTGCGGCCCGCGAGGTTCGCGAACATGCGGCCGTTCATGACATCGATCATCATCCAGAGCACGGAGGTCATGACCGGCATTTCCACCAGCGGCGGCGAAAAGCGCGACAGCTCGCGGTATATCTTCTCGTAGAACCGGCTGGCAGCCGGTTCGATCAGCGCCCGCAGCGTCTCGTCGGTGCGCGAGGCCACCAGGATTTCCAGGATGGCGCTCGTGGCGGGCTGGTCGATGACGTTCCACGCCACCTCCACGCCTGCCGCGACGAAATCCTCCTCCGGGCTCACCCGGGAAAATCCGGCCACGAACTGGGCAAGCAGTTCCTCGCCGATGAACTCCAGCGTCTCTGCCAGCAGCACGGCCTTGGACGGGAAGTGCCGGAACAACGCCCCCTGCGAGACCCCCGCCCGCTGCACCACGCCATTGGTGGTGGTGCCGTGCAGGCCCGCCTCGATCAGCATGTCGCGGGCGGCCACCAGCAGTTTGCGGCGCGTCTCGATGGCGCGCGCCTGCTGGGGTTCCTGGGTGGCCACTGGCTGCATCGTGCGCTTGCTCCGGTTCACGGCCTGCAGGGGCCGTCCAATCACAGGGACCGGTCCAGAATAATCGCCTTTCATAAAAAAAGCGATCAGTCGCTTTTTATTTTGTTTTGCCCTAGATTGGTTGCAGGCACTTCCGCCCCGTCAACGTGGAGTCCGCGCATGAATGCCATCGTCAAGGGACTGAGCAACGCCGTCCGGGTCACGCACCCGGCGGCCGGCAACGTGAAAAGCCTGCGCCGGGTCCGGCTCACCGCCCGCATGCTGCTGGGCCGGGAGCGGCCGATCACGCAAGCGGATCTCTCCCGGTACACCGCCGCCATGCACCAAGGCGACCCACTGGCGGATGCCCTCGCCGGCTGGATGGCCGAGGCGGGATTCGCTCATGGCATGCAGTTGTTCGAGCGGGCACTGGAACAGGGCATCGACGCGGTGCCGGATGCGCCGGATTGCCTGCGGGCATTCTTCGAGGAGATCGAAGCCATGCCCGACTGGCTCGACATGGACCGGGTGCGGTTGGGTCAGCGCGCCATCAACCGGGCCGGCATCGCCGTGCCGTTCCTGCTCGGCGAGATCTTCCTGCTGGGGGGATACGGCGTTTCGGCAGCCATGAACCAGGCTCTGGTCATGACCGGCGGACTGCGCGACGGAAGCACGCGCAAGCGCACACTGGAAACCAGCGCCTGGTGGCTGGAGGTCACGAAGGAAGGCGGGCTGGCGCGTGACGCGGCGGGCTTCAAGACCACCGCCCGGGTGCGCCTGCTGCACGCGGTGGTGCGCCGCAAGCTGCATACCGACCCAGCGTGGGACCGCGCCACGCATGGCCTGCCCATCAACCAGGCGCACATGGCAGCGACCGGACAGGCTTTCGCGGCCGGCTGCCTGCTCGCCTGCCGCATGTTCGGGGTCCGCTTCACGCGACCCGAACGTGCTGCATTCATGCACCTGTGGCGCTATGCGAATCACCTGATCGGCGTGGACCCGGCCTTCAACACCGAACTGGAGAAGGAAGGCATGCGGATCATCTTCCTGGCCGCGCTGACCGCTCCGGAGGATAACCCGCTGGCGCAGGAACTCGCGCACAGCTACACCGAGCAGGTGCAGTACCAGTTTCCGAAACTGGGCCTGCCCGGCCGTGTGCTGAGCCACTGTATCGGCAGGGGCCGGCTCGGACTGGCCTGGCTCGGCCTCGGGCGCCCGGCGTACCGGCGACTGGGACTGCGCGAAGCAC
>JBFKKR010000194.1:0-2062 GCA_041682035.1 Pseudomonadales bacterium
ATGGCGGACCTGGCGGAAGCGCGGCAGCAGCTGGAAAAACTTGCGTCCGCCGACTCCCTCACCGGCCTCGCCAACGAGCGGCGCTTCCTGTCGTTCTACCAGCAGGAGTGGAATCGCGCCGCCCGTTACGGCACGCCGTTGTCACTGGTGGTATATGACCTCGATGATTTAGGTGCGTACAACGAACTCTACGGCCACGACCAGGGTAACGAGGCACTGCGCCAGATTGCGCTCGAACTGAGCCATGGCGTGGTGCGCCCCGGCGACCTGGTCGCGCGCATCGGCTCGAAGCAGTTTGGCATGGTGCTGGCGGACACGGACGAAGACGGCTCGCGCTTCGTCGCCGAGCAGATGCTGGACAGGGTGCGCGGCCTGGCGATTCGCCATGCCGGGTCCACGACCGGCGACATCCTGACGGTGAGCGTCGGCGTGGCGAGCGTGCAGCCCTTCAAGGGTGTGTCCCGCGACAGCCTCCTGGAGGAAGTGCAGAACGCGGTACTGACCGCGAAGGAACAGGGCAAGAACTGCTGCGTCGGCGTGGTCCACACATCGGTGGTGCTGCCGCCGGAGGACGGCGGAGAAACATCCACGCCGGGCGGCCGCCCGGCGGGTACGCCCCTGCAATAGGCGCGGTCCCGCGCTCAGGCGCTCAGGCGCTCAGGCGCTCAGGCGCTCAAGCGCGCGGCATTTTGAGTTTCCGGCAGGATGAATTCGAACGTGCTCCCTTCCCCCTCGACGCTCTCGACCGTGATCCGTCCACCATGACGTTCGACCGCGCTGCGGCAGACCGTGAGCCCGATGCCGCTGCCTTCGAATTCGCTGCGTGAGTGCAGCCGCTCGAAGGCACCGAACACCTGTTCGAGGTATGTGGCGGGAATGCCGATGCCGTTGTCCGAGACCTGGAATTTCCAGCCGCGTCCGGGGAACAGGCTGCATTGCTCCAACGGCTCCGCGCGCACGGTGACAACCGGCGGGACACCCTGGCGGTGGAACTTCAACCCGTTGCCGATCAGGTTCTGGAACAGTTGCGTCATGTGCGAGCGGTCCGCCTCGATGGTCGGCAGTTCGCTCTCGATGCGGATCTCGCCGCCGGTGCGCCGGACCCGGTCCTCCAGGTTCTCGGCGGCATCCTGCGCGATCTGCTTCAGATCGACCGCGCCGAAGTCCGGCTCGCGATGGTTGATGCGGGCGTAGCTCAGCAGGTCGTTGATGAGCACCTGCATGCGTTGCGACGCCGAGATCATTCGGCCCAGGCGCTCCCGCGCCTTCTCCCCCAGGTTTTCATCGGCGCTTCTCTGCAGCATGTCGCCGAAGGTGACGATCTTGCGCAGCGGCTCCTGCAGGTCGTGCGCCACCACCGAGGTGAACTCTTCCAGGTGCTGGTTGGTAGCGTGCAGCTGGTCGTTGATATCTTCCAGCTGGCGCGCCTGCAGTTCCAGTTCTTCGGCCTGCACGGCGAGTTCCTCGCGCGCCAGCTTGTGCTCCTCCACCTCGTGGGCGAGGAGATTGTTGGCCGATTCCAGCTGGCTCGGGCTGGGCAGCCGCAACAGCACCGGGATCAGCGGCCACAGTACGACGGCCGTGCCGACCGACGCTGCGGCGCAGACCAGCTTGATCAGGCCGGCGGCGTAGTAGGCGGGCACGAACGTGTTGTAGATGTTCATGAGGTGGGTCGCGCCGCAGGCGAGAATGAAAATGCCGAACAGCACGAAGATCCAGCTGAAGCGCAGGTCGGTGCGCTTCATCACGAAGTAGATCAGCGCTGCCGGAATGGACGCGTAGGAAATGGCGATGAGGGCATCCGAGATCACGTGCACGTAGAGAATCTCCGGCGTCCACAGGTAGCACTGTCCGTGCGGCATGAACTGCGCAGCGGTATGCGGGTCGGGCATGATGAACCTCGGCGGTCGCCTGTTGATCGAAAAAGAATACACCATCAGAATCGGCGCCCCGCGCGCTTCGGTTGCCGTCGGCAAACCGCAGCGGAAGCGGCTAACCTGTCTGGAAACCGGCCTCGGCGGAAGCACGCATGCGAATTACGGGGTTCCTTCTCATTATGCTC
>JBFKKR010000195.1:0-2059 GCA_041682035.1 Pseudomonadales bacterium
ACCCAGCCAGCGGGCCGCCTCGACGGGCGTCGCGAAGGCGCGCACGTGCATCAACGGCAGCAACTCGTGGAAAGACTGCGATTCCGGGGTCGCGAACGCGTTGGTAGAGGCCCCCAGCATGTCACCCAGCATGGTCGTACCGCTACGGTCACAACCGCCGATGAATACGGGTCTCAGGTCATTGTTCATGATGAAATTCCTTGTTGAACAGATTGGGATTGAGTGGGAACCGCCGCGGCCTGCCGTGACGGGAGAAACGGAACCGGCTGGATGTCCAGGTGACGGACCACCAGCAGGTTGATGACCAGGTTGTTGGTGACCACGCCAACGGCGATAGCCAGTGCGGCGCCGCTGGCGCCAAAGGATCCGGCCAGCAGCCATGCGCCGGGGACCGTCAGCACCAGGGTCACCAGTAGCACCGCGCGCAGTTGCCGGGCCCGGCCGGCCATGACCAGCAGGTAGCCACCGGGTCCGGTGAGAGCGTTCACCAGCTGGCCAAGCGTCAGCAGTCGCAGGGTGGACTCGGCAACGACAAATTCCTCGCCGAAGACACTGAGCAAGAGGCCCGGCGCGAGCAGCAGGGCGACCACCGGCAGCGCGCTGATCCCGATCATGGTGCGGCTGACGCGGCGTGCCAGATTCTCGAGTTGGTGCCGGTTGCCCTGTTCATGCAGCGCCGCGAACCGCGGGGCATACACGTTGCCCAGCACGATGAGCACGGTGCCAATCTGCAGCACCAGGCGGTTGGCCACGCTGAACAGGCTGGTCTCGGTACTGTTGGCGGCCGCAGCCACGATCACCGTGGCGGACCAGGCGATCAGGAAGTTCAACACGTCGATCCCGGTCACGGCCACGCAGTCTGCACCGAATCGCGGCAGGGACGCGGCTTTCCGCGCCGCCGAACGCGGGAGGCACCTGTCGACCAGCCGGGCGCCGATCAGCGCCGCCACGCAGGTCGCCACGAGATAGAGCCTCGCGAGGCCCTCCGGGTCCGCTGCCAGGCCGGGGGCGACCCCGACCAGCACCAGGCACATGGCCAGCGGAAGCAGCGCACTCTCCACCCAGTAGGCCTGTGCGGGCCGCTCGAGGGTTTTCAGCATGCCGGCCTGTACCCAGGCCAGGCTGCCGGGGACCACGCTCAGGGCCAGCCAGGGCAGCAAGGCGGTCAGTGCAGGCTCATTGAACACCCGCGTCGCGAGGAATTCGGCAGAGATCGCAAGGACCGCAGCGACCACGGCGCTGGCCACGATCGCGGTCAGCGCGGCGCGGCGATACAGGCCTGCCAGGGAAGCCCTGCGCCCGGCGGCCTGCAGCGGACCGCCAACCTGCATCACGATGGTGTCGAGCCCGACCCGGCCGAGAACCATCGCGGCCGCCTGCAGGCAAAGGGCGAGGGCCACGACCCCGTAGCCATCCGCGCCCAGGGCGCGGGCCATCAGCAGCTGGAACAGGAACCCCGCGACGATGCCCAGACCACGCACGGCCAGGGCGCCGCCAGCGGCCCGTGGCAGGAACGCCAGGAGGCGCGCGCCGAGACCGGTCGAGGCGGTTTCCGCCGCGAAGGTCACACCCGCCATCAGGCCGCACACGCCGGATTGTCGGCGCCCCCGTTTACACAGAGGCGGGAGAACTCCCAGTTCCACGCGTGGGTGATCATGGCATCCAGGGAGGAATACTTCGGCAGCCAGCCAAGTTCCTCGCGGGCCAGGGAGCTGTCCGCGAGAAGAACCGCGGGATCGCCCGCACGACGCGGCCCCTCGACCACGGCCACCCGCCGACCGGTCACCCGGCGCACCGCTTGCACGACCTCGCTGACCGAGAATCCGCTGCCGTTGCCAAGGTTGTAGACCGCGCTCTCGGCGCCACGGTGCAGGCGTCGCAGCGCGAGCAGGTGGGCGGCGCAGAGATCGTGCACGTGCACGTAGTCGCGCACGCAGGTGCCATCCGGCGTCGGGTAGTCCGTGCCGTGGATGTAGGCCCGCTCGCGCTTGCCGCTGGCCACCTGGAGAATGATCGGGATCAGGTGGGTCTCCGGCTCGTGGCGTTCACCGAGCGCGCC
>JBFKKR010000196.1:0-2011 GCA_041682035.1 Pseudomonadales bacterium
AGGCCGGCCTGGTGGTCGTCAACACCAACCCGCTCTACACGGAGCGCGAGATGGAGCACCAGTTCAACGACGCGAAGGTCCGCGGGCTGGTGGTGCTGGAGAACGTCTGCGAGAAGGTCGAGCGCGTCCTGCCGCAGACCAATATCGAGACCGTGATCATCACCCGCCTGTTCGACATGGACAGCGCCGTGCGGCGCGTTTTCCGCAACACCGCGATGCGCTACCGCAAGGTCAGCGTGCCCGACTACAACATCCCGCTCTCGATCCCGTTCACGAAAGTGCTGTCGCTGGGACGCCGCAACAACCCGATCCTGACCAAGCCCCGTCGCGAGGCGACCGCCGTCCTGCAGTACACCGGCGGAACAACCGGCCTGGCGAAGGGCGCGATGCTCAGCCACCGCAACCTGGTCGCCAACATGCTGCAGGTGCGCACGGTCATGGAGGAAGTCATCGAGGAGGGCCGCGAGGTGCTGATCGCACCGCTGCCGCTTTACCACATCTACAGCTTCACGCTCTGCTGCATGGCGATGGTGCACATCGGCGCGCACGTGATCCTGGTCTCCCATCCGCGCGACCTGGAGGCCTTCTGCGATGACATGGCGGCGCAGCCGTTCACGCTGTTCGCCGGGCTCAACACGCTGTTCCGCGCCCTCTGCGACCATCCCGGCGTCAAGGCGCTGGATTTTTCCGCGCTGAAGCTGACCTTCTCCGGTGGCATGGCGCTGCAGCCGGAGGTCGCCGAAGACTGGGAGCGGCTGACCGGCTGCCGGGTCTGCGAGGGTTACGGTCTGACCGAGGCGTCGCCGGTCGTGACGGTCAACCCGCCGCTGGCGATCCAGCCCGGCACCGTCGGCCTGCCGCTGCCGGGCACGGAACTGCGCATCACCGATGACAGCGGAAATCCCCTGCCGCCCGGCGGCGAGGCGAGCGGTGAACTGTGGCTGCGCGGTCCGCAGGTGATGCAGGGATACCTGCACCAGGACGCGGAAACCGCCGACGTGCTGGACGCGGACGGCTGGTTGCGCACCGGCGATATCGCGTGCATCCAGCCGGACGGCTACGTGCGCATCGTCGATCGCGTCAAGGACATGATCATCGTGTCCGGTTTCAACGTGTACCCGAACGAGATCGAGGAGGTGGTGAACAGCCACCCGGCCGTGATCGAGAGCGCTGCCGTGGGCGTCCCGGATGAGAAGAGCGGCGAGGCGCTGAAGGTGTTCGTGGTGCTGCGCGACCGGGACCTGCCGCTGCAGGAGCTCGAGGCGCACTGCCGCCGCAGCCTGACCGGCTACAAGGTGCCGCGCCTGTTCGAGCCGCGCGACGAACTGCCGAAGTCCGATATCGGCAAGGTGCTGCGGCGGCTCTTGCGGGACGGGACCGCCTGAAAACGGGGCCGGGCGCGGCGTTCTGTCCGGTCGACAAATCATCTATCCTAGGCAACAGCAACCTCACCCAACGGGTACCCATCCATGGCCGCAGTGATCACCGGCACGGGGCTGTTCACACCCGCAGAATCCATCTCCAATGCGGAACTCGTCGAGAGCTACAACGCCTGGGTACGGGCCGAGAACGACCGCAATGCCGCGCGCATCGAGGCCGGGGACATGGAGCCGCTGGCCGAGTCCAGCGTCGAGTTCATCGAGAAGGCGTCCGGCATCCGGAGCCGGTACGTGATGAACAAGTCCGGCATCCTCGACATCGACCGCATGGTGCCGGACATCCCGGACCGCCCCAACGAGGAACCCTCCATACTCTGCGAGATGGGCGTGGCGGCGGCGCGCGACGCCCTGCAGCGCGCTGGCCGCGAAGCAGCGGATGTCGACGCCGTGCTGGTGGCCTGCTCCAACCTGCAGCGCGCCTACCCGGCGATTTCCATCGAGGTGCAGAACGCGCTGGGCATCGAGGGCTGGGGGTACGACATGAACGTGGCCTGTTCCTCCGCCACGTTCGGCATCCAGGCCGCGGTGAACGCCGTGGCGATGGGCGCCGCGCGCGCGGTGCTGGTGGTGTC
>JBFKKR010000197.1:0-1996 GCA_041682035.1 Pseudomonadales bacterium
GAAGCCCATGCCCTCGGCGCCCAGCAGGTTCTGCTTCGGCACCCGGACGTTGTCGAAGAACAGTTCGCAGGTGTCCTGCCCGTGCATGCCGATCTTCTTCAGCGGCTTCGCCTTGGAGAAACCCTCGCTCTTGGCGTCGACGATCAGCAGTGAAATGTCCTTGAAGCCCTCGCCGCTGTCGCCGGTACGCGCCGCGACCACCACCATGTCGGACAGGTAGCCATTGGTGATGAAGATCTTCGATCCGTTCAGGATGTAATGGTCGCCGTCGCGCTTCGCGGTGGTCCTGATGCCCTGCAGGTCGGAGCCGGTGCCGGGTTCTGTCATGGCGATGGCGCCGACGATGTCGCCGCTGGCCATGCCCGGCAGCCAGTCGCGCTTCTGGTCTTCGGAGCCGAAGTTGTTGATGTAGTTGGCGACGATATCGGAGTGCACCGGCCAGCCGATGGAACTGACGCCGGCGTAGGCCAGTTCCTCCATCAGGACCGCGCTGAACAGGCGGTCGACACCCTGCCCGCCGTACTCCTCCGGCATGGTCATGCAGAGCATGCCCATCTCACCGGCGCGGTTCCAGATCCCGCGATCCACGTGCTGCTGCGCGGCCCACTTCTCCTCGTTCGGAGCGATCTCCTCGGCGATGAACTTGCGGCAGGTATCGCGAAACGCGTTGTGCTCGTCACTGAAGATGGTTCTCGGAATCACGGGGCAGCCTCCGCTTGTAAACATACAGTCTGGCCGGTATGTTTATCCGCAGTGGCGTGGCGCTGTCAAGCGGCAGGTCGCGTCAACCGGGCTAGAATTTCGCAAACCCTTTTCGACTCCCTGAATATGGCATCCGTCAGCGCAAAGACAAAAAGTTCGGATTCGTCTGCGGCAGGCCGGGAGCCACGCCGTCGCACCCAGGCCCAGCGCACGCGCGCGATGCGCAAGCGCCTGATCATCGCGACCCTGGAGGAACTGGCCGAGAGCGGCTACGCCAACCTCAGCCTCAACGCCGTGGTCACCCGCGCCGGCGTTTCCCGGGGTGCGCAGGTGCACCACTTTCCCAACAAGAACGTACTCATCCTGGAAAGCGCCAAGTACCTGTTGCGGCGCGCCTACCGCAGTCTCGGGGAAGTGCTGCTCGGCATTTCCGACGAGGAGGAACGGATCAGCGCCCTGCTGAACGCGGCCTGGGAGGAAGTCTTTTCCACGCCGATGTTCAACGCCTTCTTTGAACTGGTACAGGCCAGCCAGCACGACCCGGAACTGAACACCGAACTGCGCAAGCTGGGTGACATGGCGCTGCGCGACCTACAGGGACCGGTCGAGCACTACTTCGTGAAGCGCTCTGCGGGTTCACTCGATCCGACCGACCTGTTCGTCATGCTGACGCTGGCACTCGCCAGCATGGGCACCGTGCACCGCATGAGTGGCGACGCCGGCCGCGCTCGTCACTACCTCGATGCATGGATCCGCCTGTTCCACTCACAGCTGCGGGTGCGCAGGAACGTGCGCAAACCGCCGACGCGGCCGGCCGGCTGGGTTTCCGGGTAGCCACCGGCAATTTTTTTCTGTCACAATCCGTGTCAATTCCTGCGTGACGTGGGCCCCTGTTATGAGCGAAATCGCAGCCGATACCTTCAGTGGCACGATGCCGGTACAGGAGAAGCACCGCTTCGACGTGGAGTCCCTGGCGCGCTACCTGCAGGCGCACGTCGAGGGTTTCAGCGGGACACTGGAAGTCCGGCAGTTCAGGGGCGGCCAGTCCAACCCGACCTATCACCTCGCCGCCGGCGGCAGGGAATACGTGCTGCGGCGGAAGCCGCCGGGCAAGCTGCTGAAGTCCGCACATGCCGTCGACCGCGAGTACCGTGTGATCAGCGCCCTGCAGGACACGCCGGTTCCCGTCGCAAGGACCTACTGCCTGTGCGAGGACGACGGCGTGATCGGCACTGCGTTCTACGTCATGGACTGTGTCCGCGGCCGTATTTTCTGGGACCCTGCCCTGCCGGAA
>JBFKKR010000198.1:0-1985 GCA_041682035.1 Pseudomonadales bacterium
GCGCGCAGTTCGATATCCCGCCGGCCGAGCTGCGCATACTTCTCCTGCAGAAACGCCGGATTGGTGTAGCAGGCCAGCAGACGGTCTACCACGTGGCTGAAATGCTGATCATCGACAAAGGTGTGCATGGTGCGCCTGCTGATTCCCGGTTCGGGCTAGTCGAAGTTCACGCCCAGCTTGCGCCCGGCGATCTCGTAGGACTCGATCACGTCACCCAGGTCCCTGCGGAAACGGTCCTTGTCGAGTTTCTCGCGCGTTTCCATGTCCCAGATGCGGCAGCCGTCCGGGGTGAACTCGTCGCCCAGCAGGATCTCGTCACCAAATCTGCCGAACTCCAGCTTGTAGTCGACCAGCAGCATGCCGGCATCGGCGAACAGTTTCTTCAGCACCCCGTTCACTGCGAAGGTGAGTTCCTGCATCCTCTTCACGCTGGCCTCGTCCGCCCAGCCGAAGGCGCGGATGTGGTACTCGTTGATCATCGGGTCGCCCAGGGCGTCGTTCTTCAGGAAGAACTCGAACGTCGGCGGGCTGAGGTCCCTGCCCTCTTCCACGCCGAAACGGCGGCAGATGCTGCCGGCGGCAATATTGCGCACGACGCACTCGAGCGGGAACATCTGCAGGCGTTTCACCAGCGATTCCCGGTCGGAAAGCAGTTTCTCGAAGTGGTTGGCGATGCCGCTCTCGGCCAGCTTTCCCATGATGAAGGCGTTGAATCGGTTATTGACCCGGCCCTTGCGGTCGAGCTTCTCCACCTTCTTGCCATCGAACGCGGACGTATCGTCGCGGAACAGGAGGATCAGGCGATCCGGGTCCGACGTCTCGAACACCGACTTGGCCTTGCCGGTATAGAGTTCCTTGCCCTTTTCCATGCGGGTCCTCCAGTGATTGATTCGGTTCAGTGAATGGTGGTCCAGCCGAAACCTTCGTCCTGGGTCGCGGCACGCAGGATCGAGTCGTCGACCCGCAGCACGTCGCGCAGGGCGTCCAGCGCCAGCAGCGGCTGGTTGTTCTTCTGGCTGATGTGCATGGCGATCAGGTGCTGCAGCCGCTCCTGTTCCACGCCGGCCAGCAGGTCGGCTGCCTGGCCATTGTTCAGGTGGCCGTACCTCCCCGCCACCCGCTTCTTCAGGCGGTTGGAGTACGGCCCCTCGGCCAGCATGACCGGGTCATGGTTGGTCTCCAGCAGCAGCGCGTCGCACTGAGCGTAATGCTGACGCACCACCGGCGTGATCATGCCCAGGTCGGTCAGCAGTCCGAGCGTCCTGCCGCCGGCGCGGAACACGTACTGCACCGGCTCACGCGCATCGTGCGGCACCGGCACCGGCGTCACCTCGAAGTCTCCCACGGTGAACGGCTGCTCCGCGTGCACGAGGGTCACCTCGAGTTTCTTTCCCAGTACATCCGATGCCGCCGTGCCGCGCGTCGTGTATACCGGCACGCCCAGTTCCTGCTGCAGTTTCCTCACGCCACTGGCGTGGTCGCGATGCTCATGGGTGACCAGCACCGCGGAGAGCCGCTCCGGGTCGAAGCGCAGGCGCTGCAGGCGCCGGCCGACCTCGGTCATGGTGAAGCCGCAGTCGACCAGCAGGACCGTATTGCCGCAGGCCAGCAACGTGCCATTGCCGCCGCTGCCACTGCCGATCGAAGCGAATTGCACGCCTGTAACCCGCCCGACCGCAGCCGCGTCAGCTGATGTTTTCGCGCACGGCGTTCAGCAGGTTCTCGCTGACATCGGCCGGCGCCAGTTCACCGTCGGCCTTGCGCACGCGCACCATGACCATGCCGGCACTCGACTGCTCCAGGTGCAGGCGCAGGGCATTGGCGAGCGAGGGATCCATCCCCTCCTCGTCGCTGCCGAGCATGCGGTCGAAGAACCCCGGTTCGGCATCCTCCGCCTTCTTGCCGTCCATGGAGACGTAGTAGATCGCGCGCGAACGGTCGAGGTCACGCACATCCAGCTTCGCCTCGGTCAGCGCCTGGCCCAC
>JBFKKR010000199.1:0-1939 GCA_041682035.1 Pseudomonadales bacterium
AACAAGGACGGCACGCCCAAGTGGCGCATGGCGCCGTCCCCGCATGGTCCCTACTGGCAGCAGGGGATGAAACTGGGCTACCAGGACGCCGGCGCCTGGACGTTGCTCAGGAGCACGCCGCTGGACCGCCGCAAGGCCGCCTGGCTGTACGCACAGTTCACCGTCTCCAAGACCGTTTCGCTGCGCAAGACCATGGTCGGCCTCACGCCCATCCGCGAGTCCGACATCCAGTCACCGGTGATGACGCGCCTGGCGCCGCGGCTGGGCGGACTGGTCGAGTTCTACCGCAGCAAGGCGCGCGTGCTGTGGTCGCCCACCGGGATCAACGTGCCGGACTACCCGCGCCTGTCCACGCTCTGGTGGGAGAACGTCAGCCTTGCCGTGCAGGGAGAGCTCACCTACCAGGAGGCGATGGACAAGCTGGCCGAGGAAATGGACGAGACCCTCCAGGAGATAGCCGCGCACGGCCAGCAGCGCTGCGAGCCGCGCCTCAACAAGCGCGAGCAGCGCGATACCTGGCTGCGGCGCCCGGGCGCGCCCAAACCGCTGCTCGACAATGAGGATGAGCCCGGCGCGACCTGGAGCTACGAGGAATCACTGAAGGAAAGCCAATGGGCGGATTGATCCGGGGGTCGCCGCGCCGGCTGGCGGGGGGTGCATGGGTGCTCGGCCTGCTGCTGGTCGTCGCCGGGCCCGTTGCAGCCATGCAGCTGATGACAGAGGAACTGCCGCCGTACGCCTACCAGTCAGGTGACAAGGTCGAGGGCCTGAGCATCGAGCTGGTCGATGCCCTATTCAAGCGCGCGAACATGCGCTACGAGATTCGCGTGGTACCGCTCAAGCGCGCGCTGCAGACTGTGGATCAGCGCGCGGACGCATGCATCTTCCCGCTCGAGCGGACACAGGAGCGGGAGGCGCAGTATGCCTGGGTCAGCCCCCTGCTCATCACCCGGAACGCCTTCTACTCGCTGCCCGACAGCGGGCTGGTGATCCGCAGCCTGAAGGATGCGCAGGACCTGTCCGTGGGCATCTATGCCGGTTCCGCACTGCACGACTACCTGGCCACCTTCGATTTCACCGCCCTGCAGGTCGTGCGCGAGGAGTTGCTCAACGCACGCAAGCTGGGGCGCAACCGCATCGACCTGTGGGCGACGGACTCGGTGTCGGGGCATTACTTCGCCCGTCGCGCCGGTATCCGCGACATCCGCGAGCAGTTCATCTTCCTGACCACCCTGCGCGGCATCGCCTGCAACCCGGGGGTGGCCCCGAACGTGGTGCGCTCATTGCGCCAGGAACTGCGCGAGATGCATGCCCAGGGCGAGGTGAAACGAATCATGGACAGCTACCGCTTCCAGCGCTAGGAGGGAACAGCATGGACAGGGAAGTCGGAACCAGCACACGCCCGCGCGCGGCAACCATCGTGGCACTCGGCGTCCTGGCGCTGTCCGGACCGTTGCACGCGGAGACGCCGACGGTCGAGCAACTCTACGACATGGTGAAGCAACTGCAGGCCAACCAGGAACGGCTGCTGCGCCGGCTGGACGAGGCCGAGCGCGACGCCCGCACCGCGCGCCGGGAACTGGACCATGCGCGGGAGGAACTGGCGCGGGCGAAGCAACTGCCGGCGCCGGTGGCACAGCGGGCGGAAAAGCGGCCTGAACCCACACCCGACCCGGACCTGCCGGGGATCCTGCTGGGCCAGAAGAACGGCTGGGCGGTCTCCACCGATGGCCGGGTCAATGCGTACATGGTGAACATCTCCGGCGATGCGCCGCCCGCAGGCGCCAACACCGGCGGTGTCGTGATCAGCGGCGACACGCTGGAGGACGACATCGATTCGTTCCGGGTGCGGACCGGCTTCAATCCATCCGCGCTCGGCCTCAACATCCGCGCACCGGACCACGCCGGCCACCGCATCCAGGCCCGCCTGGGCCTGTAT
>JBFKKR010000200.1:0-1924 GCA_041682035.1 Pseudomonadales bacterium
GGCGCCCCGGGGGCCGCCGCCCGTTTCCATGAACGCAGGACGCACGCTTGAAACAATCCCACTTTGGCGTGGCCACGCTGATGGCCCTGCTGTTCACCGCGACCTTCTACTTCGGCCGTGAAGTCATCGAGGTCGCCTGGCAGCGCGACGCCATCGACTGGGTCGAGAAGCAGGACGGCTCGTTCAGTGTCCTGGGACTGAAGCCCGGACACTCCTCGTTCGCCGATGCTGTGGACCAGCTGGGCAGCGGCATCTACTACCTGCAGCGCACACCGGACGGGTTCAGCATCGAGCTGGAGGCGACGCGTTACCGCGACGATGAACCGGTGATGACGGTGCTGGTACAGCCGGACATGCCGATCGAGCGGCAGACCCAGCTGCTGCTGCAGGCGCGCGCCAGCGGCCTCTTTTCCGACGAAGCGCTGGCGGCGGACCGCATTCCGTTCACGTCGCTGACCGATGCCGGCCTGAAGCAGCTGCCGGTACGGCGGGTCGAGATCGTGCCGGTGGCGCCGATCGGCCACGAGACGGTGCTGGAGGCGCTCGGCAAACCGGACCTCGCCAGCCCGGTCGAGGGCCGCGCCGACGGCGCCGGGCAGGCCTGGGTCTACGCGCGCGCCGGCGCCATCGTCTTCTTCCGCGACAAGGAGGCGGTCCGCTTCCGCTACTTCGATCCCGCGCGCCTGCAGGCGGACCCGTCCTCGCAGGGCGCCATGCTTTGATCCGGTTGCTGTGGGCCTGCGCGGCATTCAGCGGACTGCTGGCCGTGGTGCTGGGCGCATTTGCCGCGCATGGTCTGAAGGGGCGGCTCGCCCCTGAAATGCTGGCCGCGTTCCAGACCGGCGTGCAGTACCAGATGGTGCACACGCTGGCACTGCTCGCCGTGTTGCTGCTTCTGTTCCGCACCGATTCGGCCTGGCTGCTGGCAGCCGCGGCCGCATTCCTGCTGGGCATCGCCTGTTTCAGCGGCAGCCTCTACATGCTGGCGGTCACCGGTGTAAAATGGTTCGGCCCGGTGACGCCGCTCGGCGGCCTGCTGCTGATCGCCGGGTGGGCGGCACTGCTGGTTGCCGTCCTGCGCGATGTGCCCATGCCGTGAGAGTCCGCCCATGCAGGTTCTGCTGAATGGAAAACCGCTGGCCGTGCCGGCGCAATGCAGCCTGGCGGAACTGGTGGATACACTGGAACTGGGCGCGCAGCGGTTTGCGGTAGAAGTGAACGAGGAAGTGATCCCGCGCAGCCGGCTCCGGGTGCAGGCGCTGCAGGACGGTGATCGCATCGAGATCGTGCGGGCCATCGGCGGGGGCTGAGCCGGCGCCCGCCGGCGCGGAGGAAGCATGGAATCTACAGAGGCAGTCGGAAACCAGGGCGCGCAGAGCAGCCGCAAGGCCGGCCGCGGGACGGCGCCGCTGGACCGGCCCCTGCGCATCGGTGGCCACGAGTACCGCTCGCGGCTGCTGGTCGGCACCGGCAAGTATTCGGACCTGAAGGAAACCGCCGCCGCGGTCGCGGCCAGCGGCGCCGAGATCGTCACCGTGGCGCTGCGCCGTACCAACATCGGCCAGAACGCGGGTGAACCGAACCTGCTCGAGGTGCTGCCGCCGGATCGCTACACCATCCTGCCCAACACCGCGGGCTGCTACACCGTTCGCGATGCCGTGCGTACGTGCAAACTGGCGCGGGAACTGCTGGACGGCCATTCGCTGGTCAAGCTGGAGGTGCTGGGCGACGAGAAAACCCTGTTCCCGGACATCACCGCCACCCTGAAAGCGGCCGAGGAACTGGTGCGCGACGATTTCCAGGTGATGGTGTACACCTCGGACGATCCCATCATCGCCAAGCGGCTGGAACGGATCGGCTGCGTCGCGGTGATGCCGCTGGCCGCGCCCATCGGTTCCGGGCTCGGCATCCGCAATCCGTACAA
>JBFKKR010000201.1:0-1892 GCA_041682035.1 Pseudomonadales bacterium
CAACGGCGATGCCACCTTCGGTGCGCAGCTGATGGGCCTGGGCGTGATCTTTGCCTGGACCTTCGCCGCCAGCCTGGCGGTGTGGTTCGCCATCAAGCTGATCCTGGGTATTCGGGTGACCGAAGAGCAGGAATACGAAGGGATGGACGTCGTGGATTGCGGCATGGACGCATATCCGGAGTTCACCGGCAAGTAAGACCCCCGGGTCTGACGGAAAGGGCGCCTGCGGGCGCCCTTTTCTTTTGCAGGGCCGCAGCCGGCGGCCGTCGCGTGCGGTATATTCCCGAGAGTGCAACGAGTCCGGATCCGGCCATGCCCACAGCCCGACGTACGTGTTCCGCCCTGTTCCTGGCGTGTCTCGCGCCACTGGCGCAGGCCGAGGTGTACCAGTGGAAGGACGAGGCCGGTACCACGGTGTTCGGCGATCGTCCCCCGCGTGGGCAGGCGCGGGACGTGCAGCAGATCAACGAGGCATCCCTGCAGTCCCCAGCCGCCGCCGCCGCGGAGGAGGCCCTGTTCCGGGAACGTGAGCGACGCCTGTTGCAGGCCATGGCCCGCGATGCCGCGGAACGGGAGAAACTGCGCGCCGAGATGGCCGGGGATGCCGATCAGCGTCGAATCAGCCGGGCGGTGCGCTGTGCTTCGGTGCGCGCGGAGGTCGAGGGCGCCGCGGCGCCTGACGCGCAGGATGGCGGAACTCCCGGAAAGGAAACCTTTGGCGAAAAAGTGGCAAAGGCCCCGTTGCGGAATTTCCTGGCGCGCCACTGCGGCGACGACGTGTGATGCCTTTTTTCGAGCGCGAGATTCTCTGGTACCAGTCGGTCCTCGAATTGCAACCAAGGTCGCGTGGCTTTCATCTGGTGACAGACGAGGTCGTGCAGGCGCTGCCCGACCTGGCGCGTGTGCAGACCGGCCTGCTTCACCTGCTGCTGCAGCACACCTCGGCGTCCCTGCTGATCACCGAGAATGCCGACCCGGATGTTCGTGGCGATCTCGAGCGCCATTTCCGGCAACTCGCGCCGGAGGGGGCGCCGCATTACCGGCACACGCAGGAGGGGGCGGACGACATGCCCGCGCATATCAAGAGCGTGCTGCTCGGCACATCGCTGACGCTGCCGGTGCGCGATGGCCGGCTGGCGCTGGGCACCTGGCAGGGCATCTGCCTGGGCGAACACCGCGACAATGGCGGCGCCCGGCGGGTTCTCGCCACGATCCACGGCACTTCGTAGCAACTGATCGCAGGCGATGTCGCGTGACCGATCTCAGGGCGCGCCCGGTATTCCCTGCAGGTAGGTGCGCCACCCACCCAGGCCGGTGATCTCCTCGCCGCCCTCGGTCCCGCCGGGTTCGCAGATGAAGCCGCTCACCCAGCGGCCGTCGGCCAGTTCCAGTTTGCCGATGCCCAGCGGGGCCGGGATGTTCGCAACGAAGGAGCCGAACTCCCGTGCTGGCACGCGCCAGGTCTCGACCTCGATTGCGGCGCCCCGCTCCATGTCCCGGATCAGCCCGGGCCGGAACGGCGGACCGCCGGTCAGCGCGTACATCCGGTAGCACGCTGCCGTGTGGGTCCGTTCCGCGAGCACGGCGCCGCGCTCGGTCAGCTGCCAGTTCAGTGGCAGGCCTTCCAGGTGGGCGCCGCAGACCGCCAACTCGATCGTTCGCGGGTCGCCGACGGGCGGCGGCGGGGGGGGCGATACGGCGGGCGTGCCGCCCGCCCCAGCCGGAAGGGGCAGTTCCGCCTGGATCCGGCTTGCAATCGACAGCAACATGCGGTCGCTGAATGCATCACTGAGGAGCGTCACGCCGAATGGCAGACCCGCACCGGTGAAGGCGGTGGGCACGGCGACGGCCGCAAGGTCCAGCAGGTTCATGAAGTTTGTGTAGTAGCCGAG
>JBFKKR010000202.1:0-1807 GCA_041682035.1 Pseudomonadales bacterium
GCGATTACCGAGGCGGCGCGCGAGGCGTTCGGCGTGGAGATCGCGCTGGTCACCCTGGTGGACCGGGATCGCCAGTGGTTCAAGTCCGCGCAGGGGCTGGCGCTGACGGAAACCGGCCGCGATATCTCCTTCTGCGGCCACGCGATACTGGCTCGCGAGATTTTCCAGGTCGAGAACGCGTGCCAGGATGAACGCTTCCGCGACAATCCGCTGGTCACCGGTCCGCCCTATGTGCGCTTCTACGCGGGCATTCCCGTGCACACCGCGGAGGGCCTGCCGCTCGGGACCCTGTGCCTGATTGATTCGAAGCCGCGCCGGCTGAATTCCGTGGAACGCATGCGCCTGCGCTCGCTGGCCGGCTGGCTGGAAGCGGAACTGCGTGTGCCGGCGACGGAGAAAATGCCCTTCAATGCGGGCGAGATCGATGCGCGAACCGGTCGCTCGCGATGGCTGGACGAGGATGCCAAGTGCTGGAACGCGGCAGCTGGCGACCTGCTGCTGGCGGAGCGGATCGAGGCCGCGGCGGGCGGGCGCGCCGGCCTGGAAGTCGGTGTCATCCAGTTGCGCGGCCGGGAGTCGGACTGGAAAAAAATGGCCGATGCCGGCCTGCTCGCGGATGCCCGGATGGGTTTCGCGAACATGCTGCGCAAGTCACTTGGCGATCGCGCGTTCCTGTTCACCGCAGCGCCGGATCTTTATTTCTACGTCCCACGCAAGCCAGGCCGCATCGGCAGCGTGATCCGGCTGCCGCTGGTGAAGCAACTGCTCGCCAACATGCTGGCCATCCTGGGCATCTCGGCGCAGCTCGACCCGGTCCGGGCACATACCATCCTGGCGCCCTCCACCCGGGAGACCGCCGCGACCTGCATCGGGAAACTCGCCGACGCCGCCAGGAACGCGGCGCCCGGCGAGTCGGTCGATGTGGCCATGTGAGGGGGTGATGGCAATCGCCGGGCACCTGCGTCCGCCGGGCGCCTTCTGCATGCACTACTGCGGACCGGACCAGTAGGCGCGCCGGAAGACATGACCCGCGCCCCGCGTCGCACTGCTGCAGGTGCTTGATCCGCTGAAGGAATTTCCGGGAGCGTGTTGAGCTTTGGCTCGGTTTGCATTTTCGCGAAGTCCCCCCGGGTACAGTTTGCTAGTCTGATCGGATGTTCGTTTCCTGGTCAGGTTGGCGGTCATGTCCAAGCCCCGTTCCCTGTTCTCCACGCCGGTATCGCGCCGCGTCGTCCTCCGGGGCGGGGCGACCGTGCTCGTCTCCGCCGTGCTGCCGGTTTCGCTGCGCGAGGCGGCCGCCGCGCCGACGCCCATGCCGTCCTTCCTGGACGGGGAAGAGCTGCGCACCCTGGCCGCGCTGGTCGACCGCATCATTCCGGCGGATTCGGATCCCGGCGCCCTGGCCGCGAACTGTGCACGCTTCATCGATGCCTTCCTCGGTGCATTCCGCTCCGACCCGCCGTTCATCTACGCGGGCGGCCCCTTTTCCGATCGCGGCGGCAACGCGACCAACGACTTTCTCGAGTTCCTGCCGCTCGATCCGTACGAGGAAACCGCCTGGCGCCTCGTGCTGGAAGGTTCGGCCGGCAAACCGGAACTGGAATTCAACGGGCCGGTGACCGGCCTGCAGCAGGTCTATCGCGAGGGGCTCGCCGCGCTGAATGCGCGCGCGCAGCAGTTCGGCGTGGCGGGCTTTGCCGATGCGCCCGAGCCGACCCGCGACGTGTTGCTGCGCGATCCGGAAAACCCGGCCGTGTCCCGGCTCGTCAACGCCGCGTACCTCGACACCATGAACGGCATGTACGGA
>JBFKKR010000203.1:0-1805 GCA_041682035.1 Pseudomonadales bacterium
CTCCGATCCGCCTGCGCAACGGTCCCGGCTGTCGAAATGGATGTTCACGAACTCGTCGATATGCAGGAAATGGCGTCCGAAAGCCTGCGCCATCTCCCTGAAACTCGGCAGCACGGCGACGTTGCCCTGGATCAGCAGGTCGTGGTTGCCGGTGGAGACGTACTGCGGAATGGACGGATCGAAGCCACGCAGTTTTCCGGCCAGGGAGACCGGCAGGGACGTGCAGGCGTTCACCTGGTCGTTGGCGAAGTCCTCGGTGCCGGCGCTCTGCCCGTCCGGCTGGCACGCCAGCCCGGAGACCGGGCCGTTCGTGGTGCTGGTGCCGCGCAGCAGGTCGAGGTAGCGCATGGCCTCGTTCTCCAGCGCGTTGTCGAAGTTGTCCCCGGTGTGCACCGCGAAATCGAGCGGATCCAGCCGGTGCTGTGCGTTCGCCACCTCGATCAGCGATTGCATGATCTCGTCGGCGAACTCCTCCTGCGGCCGCTCGCCGCCGGAAGAGATCGTCGCCGCGTAGACCTCGTCGAGCAGCCCCTGTCGCATCGGGAACGGCGCGTCGTCGTCGACCAGTTGCATGTCGGTGACGTGCAGGAATCGCAGCGCACGGTTCATGCCGGCGAACTTGCCCGGTCCGGCCAGGTCGGTGAGCGGGATGAATCCGGCGAAGCGCTTCACCGCGTCGCGGGGCAGCGGGTAGCCCTGTTCGGCGACGGCGGCGTCCGCCTGTGCCGGGGTCGTGGGGTCCTGCGCGGCCGCCGGCAGGGCCACGAGGAAGGCGAACAGCGTGACGAATATCCGGGGCATGTACATCGCGAACCTCCGCAGCACAGTGCGACGGATCCGGGCGGGGCTGGCTGACCGGATCCGGGCCGGCCCTGATCGGGACCCGGCATCAATTGAACACTTAATGATCAGAGTATAGGCCTGTTGCGGACCCGGGGACCGGTTCATTCAGGGGTGGCGCGCGTCACGGACCCATTGCCGTTGCCGGACCCGCTGTGAAACAAGGCGGCCGGCGACGCGGGCGGCATCCCGGGCGCGCCGGATGCGGGTCGGCCACGGCTCGCGGCCGGGCACGGTCAGCCACAGCCTGAGCAGGTGGCGACGCAGCGCCGGTTCAGGGTGGTCCGTGTACTGCGTGCGTGAATGCACCACGGTGTGGTTGCTGAGCAGCTGGATGTCCCCGGGCGCGAAGCGCATGTCCAGCGCGATGCCCGGCTCGGCAGCGATCGCGTCGTACGCGTCGATCAGCGCGGTGGCCTGCGCATCCAGGCGCGGCGCGTCTTCGTAACGCTGCGCGGAGCGGTAGTAGCCGCCGTGCCAGAAGGTGCGCAGGGTCTCGCCGTCGAATCGGCACGGCACGATGGGAAACCAGCGCAGGCCGCCCTCCGCGTGCGCATCCAGCGCGATCGGCGCGAACAGGCGATCCACCAGTTCCGGATGACGGTGCAGCAACTCGTTGAAGATCGTCACCGAACTGGCGATGCGGCTCTCGCCGCCCGCCAGTGCCTGCCGCAGGCAGAGCAGCCCGACCATGTCGGCCGCGTCGCAGTGAAAGCCGATCCTTACCGGGGTCCGGTACTCCCGCACCGCCGGATCGGCCGGGTCCTCGCCCGTGTCACGCACGTGGCCGAGCAGGTCGCCGTAGCGGTTCTGCGCGCCCGGGACGCCCAGGTGCCAGCCGAGGCACCAGAAGAACAGCGAGGCGGCCTCCTCGCCCCAGGCCGCCACCGGCAGGCCGCGCAGCACCACGAAGCCGCGATCCCGGTGCACCTGCCGGACCCAGCCGGCGATTCTCCCGGACAGCC
>JBFKKR010000204.1:0-1798 GCA_041682035.1 Pseudomonadales bacterium
GGGGCCCGGCCGTGGCCCCGTCGCGGGACAGATGCTACGCTGCGCCGACAGCCGTGGGTTGATTGCATGAGCCGGAACAAGCCCAAGATTCTGATCGTCGAGGACAGCAGCACCATCTCGACGCTGTACCAGGAATACCTGCGTGACGAGCCGCTCCAGACGCTGGTCGCGGAAACCGGCGCGCAGGCGCTCGACCTGCTCGAACGGCACACGCCACCGGTCGTGCTGCTGGACCTGAAACTGCCGGACATGTCCGGAATGGAAATCCTGCAGGGGATCAGCGAACGCGCCATGCCCGTGTCCGTGGTCGTGATGACCGGTCATGGCTCGGTGGACAGCGCCGTGGAAGCGATGCGGTACGGTGCGTTCGATTTCATCGAGAAACCCTGCGATGCCGAGCGGTTGCGCGTCACGGTGCGCAACGCGCTCGAGAAACAGCAGCTGAGCAGCGCGCTCGACAGCCTCCGCGACCAGCTGCACCGCGAGCATTACCACGGTTTCATCGGCGCTTCCCTGCCCATGCAGGCGGTCTATCGCATCATCGAGGCTGCCGCACCCAGCAAGGCGACCATCTTCATCACCGGCGAGAGCGGTACCGGCAAGGAGGTCTGCGCGGAGGCGATCCACCTGCAGAGCCCGCGCAACGACCAGCCCTTCATCCCGATCAACTGTGGCGCCATCCCGCGCGACCTCATGGAGAGCGAGATCTTCGGCCACACCAAGGGCGCCTTCACCGGCGCGGTGGCGGAACGCAAGGGCGCCGCCACGCGGGCCGACGGCGGCACCCTGTTTCTTGACGAAATCGGCGAGATGGATCTCGAATTGCAGGCCAAGCTGCTGCGCTTCGTGCAGACCGGCACCTTCCAGAAGGTTGGCGGCAGCAAGATCGAATCGGTGGACGTCCGGTTCGTTTGTGCCACCAACCGGGATCCGCTGGAGATGGTGCGCGAGGGGCGTTTCCGGGAGGACCTGTACTATCGCCTGCACGTCATCCCGATCCACCTGCCACCGCTGCGCGACCGCGAGGGGGATGTGCTGGCGATCGCGGAGCACCTCCTGCAGTCCGCCGCCAAGGAGGAGGGGCGGAGTTTCAGGCGCTTCAGTCCCGAGGTGGAGCAACGGTTCGCCAGCTATGACTGGCCTGGCAATGTCCGGCAACTGCAGAACGTCATCCGCAATATCGTGATCCTGAACCAGGGCGAGGTGGTTACGCAGGACATGCTGCCCCCGCCCCTGAATGAAGCGACTCCCGGGGTGGCGCCGAACGCAGCCGGCATGCAACCGGCCGGGCCGGCCGGCGACGATGCTCCCGCATCCCCCACCGCGATCCAGCCGCTCTGGCGGGTGGAGCGGGACGCCATCGAGGCCGCCATCGCGGCCTGCGACGGCAACATCCCGCAGGCGGCCGGGTTGCTCGAGGTCAGCCCGTCCACGATCTACCGAAAGCGGGCAGCCTGGAACGACGAAAACTAGCGCGTCGCGATTCTCAATCTGCAAGCGGCGTTTGCATTCCGACAACCAAACCGCTCGCAAAAAAATTCAATAAGTAATTATATTTCAACAGCTTGCATGTTGGCACGCCGATTGCTTAACGCCTCTTACAGATTCATTTTCCCGAGGCGGACCGATGAGCAACACGCGAACAGCACAACAGCCGGCAGCAACCGGAACACCGCTTCCAGCCGAAAACGGCGCGCCGGCAGGACGCGGAATCGATCAACCGGCGCCGGCCGACCGCGTCATCACCGGCGAGACCGTGGTCGCGGCGCCGGTGAACGGGCCTGCCGCCCTCCCCCAA
>JBFKKR010000205.1:0-1770 GCA_041682035.1 Pseudomonadales bacterium
CCGGTGTGCAGCCCGATGCCGATCCTGAACGCGGGCAGATCGCGGTCGGCGAAGCGCGCCTTCATCCAGACCGCGAAGGCGTCCGCCTCCCGGCTCATCGCCAGCGCCGCCTGCACCGCGCGGCGGGCATGGTCCTCGAACGGCAGCGGCGCGCCAAACTGGACCATCACCGCATCCCCGATGAACTTGTCGATCGTCCCGCCGGCATCGAGGATGTGGCGGCAGATCCGCTCGAAGTACTCGTTCAGCATTTCGACCACCTCCGAGGCCGCAAGTGCCTCGCTGATGGTGGTGAAATTGCGGATATCCGAGAACAGGATGGTGATCTGCACGTCCTTGCCGCCCAGTTCGGGCAGTTCGTCGGAATCCACCAGCATGTCCACCACGGTATCGGACACGTAGCGGTCGAACAGGCCCCGGATGCGCGCCTTTTCGCGCTCCTCGCCGCGCAGCCGCTGCGCGAACGCCATCATGAACGCGGCGACCAGGGCGAGTTGCAGCGCCGCCGGTGACCAAAGGAGGTCGAACCGGAACAGGACCAGGCCCAGCAGCACGCTGGCGACCAGCAGCGCCAGCAGGCAGAGCGCGCCGCGGCCCGGCGTCAGCCGCAGGAACAGCAGGGTCGCCAGCAGCAGCGTGGCGGCGCGCACCAGCAGCCGCAGTGACTCGGGCAGCGCCTGCAGGAAGCGTCCCGCGAGCAGCGTCTCCACCACGTTGGCCTGGATCTCCGGCCCCGGCATGAGCCCGGTGGCGCCGCCGATCAGGGTGCGGCTGTAGGGCGTGAAATGCACGTCGCCCATGCCGGAGTAATCCGCGCCGAGGATGACCACCTTGCCGGCCAGCGCCTGCACCTCCGGCTGCGACAGTGCGTCGTCGCGCAGCAGCACCGACATCGAGACCCTGGGGATGCTGCCCGGCGGCCCGGCGTACCGCACCGGGAGCACGTCGGCACGGCTCACCCCGGTGTCCCCGAACTGCCAGGAATCGGCGGTCAGCGGCAGTTCCAGGTGACGCAGGGCCAGCAGCGCCGACAGCGCGAAGGCCGGCGCGCCCTCGCGCTCCTCCCTGCTGAGCCGCAGGTCCGGCGCAATGGCGAAGTGGCGCACGGCGCCGTCGCCGTCGATCACCAGGTCCGCCAGCCCGATGTACGCCTGCAGGTCGAAGTCAGGCACCGAGTAGAGGAAGTTCACCTGCGGCAGGACCAGGCGGTCGAACCGGTCCGCGCGCTCGGCCCGGGTGCTGGTCGCCACCAGCACCACCTGGCCCGCGTTCAGCTGCTGCCGCATGGCGAGATCGTAGTCCCGCAGCACCTCGGCGACGGTCTCGTCCAGCTGCCGCACCCAGTTCTCCGGCGAGATCGCCAGCAGGAAGTCGACCCCGATCTGGCTGACCCCGGCGGCGCGCAGGTTGGCGATGGCCTTTGCAAACAGCGGCGACCAGAACGACAGCGGCTGGTCGGCGTGCTGCGCCAGCGTCCAGTCGTCCACGGTGACCAGCGCGACGTGGCGCGGCTCGAACCGCTGGCCGGAGAGCAGGTGCCAGGCGTCCGTGTAGAGATAATCCAGGGGTTCGAGCAGGGCGCTGCGCTGCAGCACCTCGGCGAGGGCGAACCCGGTCAGGAACACGATCAGCACCAGCCGCCAGTGACGGGCGCGCCGCGAGGAACGCGGCGGCGCGGCGGCCTCTGTCTCGACGTCCGGCACCGCAGCGGTCACTGCGCCGGGCCTGCGTGGCGAAGTACCGGCATCGCGTCCAGCGGCGGCGCCGCCA
>JBFKKR010000206.1:0-1769 GCA_041682035.1 Pseudomonadales bacterium
ACAGTCTGCAGCGCGCGCTTGAGCGGTACCACGCGAATCTCGTAGCGCATGTTCGCGCGCTTGAAGAGGGCATCGACCAGCTCGATGCTCAGGCCCTCGACCTTGTCACCTGACTGGTAGGCGTACGGCGGCAGTTCCTCTGTCATCAGTTGCATGGCCGCAACGGGCCCGGCGACGACCAGCAGAAAACCGAGCACCCATGCGGTTCCCGCCGGCCGGCGCGGCGACCCCCGGATCAATCCGCCCATTGGCTTTCCTTCAGTGATTCCTCGTAGCTCCAGGTCGCGCCGGGCTCGTCTTCGTTGTCGAGCGGCGGCTTGGGCGCGCCCGGGCGCCGCAGCCAGGTATCGCGCTGCTCCCGCTTGTTGAGGCGCGGCTCGCAGCGCTGCTGGCCGTGCGCGGCAATCTCCTGCAGGGCATCGTCCATTTCAGCGGCCAGCTTGTCCATCGCCTCCTGGTAGGTGAGCTCTCCCTGCACGGCAAGGCTGACGTTCTCCCACCAGAGCGTGGACAGGCGCGGGTAATCCGGCACGTTCATCCCGGTGGGCGACCACAGCACGCGCGCCTTGCTGCGGTAGAACTCGACCAGTCCGCCCAGCCGCGGCGCCAGGCGCGTCATCACCGGCGACTGGATATCGGACTCGCGGATGGGCGTGAGGCCGACCATGGTCTTGCGCAGCGAGACGGTCTTGGAGACGGTGAACTGTGCGTACAGCCAGGCGGCCTTGCGGCGGTCCAGCGGCGTGCTCCTGAGCAGCGTCCAGGCGCCGGCGTCCTGGTAGCCCAGTTTCATTCCCTGCTGCCAGTAGGGACCATGCGGGGACGGCGCCATGCGCCACTTGGGCGTGCCGTCCTTGTTGGTGACGGGGAGGCCCGGCTTGTTCATGGCGGCGGTGAAGGCCGTGTACCAGAAAATCTGCTGGGCAATATAGCCTTCGGCCGGCACCGCGCCGGCCTCGGTGAAGGTCATCTCCGCCGCCTCCGGCGGCGCGTAGCGGTTGAGCCACTCCACGTACTTGCGCAGGGCGTACACCGCCGCCGGCGCATTCACGGCGCCGCCGCGTTCGACGCTGGCGCCGACCGGGTGGCAGTCCTGGCTGCGGATGCCCCACTCGTCCACCGGCAGACCGTTGGGTATGCCCTTGTCGCCGGCGCCGGCCATCGACAGCCAGGCATCGGTGAAGCGCCAGCCGAGCGAGGGGTCCTTGCGGCCGTAGTCCATGTGGCCGTAGACACGGCGGCCATCGATCCGCTTGACCTTGTTGGTGAAGAAATCAGCGATGTCCTCGTAGGCAGACCAGTTCTTCGGCACGCCCAGTTCGTAACCATAGAGTTCCCGGAACTGCTTGCGCAGTTCCGGACGGGAGAACCAGTCATGCCGGTACCAGTAGAGATTCGCGAACTGCTGGTCGGGCAACTGGTAGAGTTTCCCGTCCGGCCCGGTGGTGAAACTGCGGCCGATGAAATCCCCGATGTCGAGGGTGGGCAGCGTGACGTCCTTGCCCTCGCCCTCCATGAAGTCGGACAGCGGCACCACCTGGCCCATGCGGTAGTGGGTGCCGATCAGGTCGCTGTCGTTGATGTAGGCGTCGTAGATGCCGATGCCCAGGTTCATCTGCGCCTGGATCTTGCGGATGACGTCGTCCTCCCCGGTGAGTTCGTGGGAGACGTTGATGCCGGTGATCTCCGCGAATGCCGGCGCCAGCACGGTGGCCTCGTACCAGTGGGTGTCGATGCGCTCGGACACGACGCGGATGGTCATGCCGCGG
>JBFKKR010000207.1:0-1642 GCA_041682035.1 Pseudomonadales bacterium
CGCGCGCCAGCCTGCTGCAGCGGCCGGCGGCGAGATGCGTTCCGCGCAGACCGTCTCGCTGGACCTGCGCGCGCCGGAGGCGTCCGCCAGGCCGTCTGAATCCGGCGGCGCGGCCCGCGCCCCGGAACTGGCTCCCCCGGCCGCGCCGCGTGCGCAGCCGACGGCGGAGATGCCGGTCCAGCTCCGCATGCCCGCCGTGGCGGCAGAGCAGGTGGAGAAGGCCCTGGCTGCCCGGAACCCGGGCGCGGGGGCACTGGATGCGCGGGCAGCCGCCGGAACGCCGGCCAGTAACCCGGCGACGGCGGCTGCCGGGGTGGCCTCCAACCCGGCCTCCGTGGCCGCCGCCGAGGCAGCCAAGGCATCCCTGCAGCATGCGCGCGCGTCGTTCGCGCGCCCCGGCTGGGACGCCGCGATGGCGCAGCGGGTTGCACAACTCGCGGCACGCGGCGTGCAGTCGGCGCAGATCGAGGTCGATCCGCCGGAGCTCGGACCGGTCCGGGTGGTGATCCATGTCAGTAACGACCAGCAGACCAGCGTGTCCTTCTCGAGCCCGAACGCGGGCGTGCGCGAAGCGCTGGAACAGACCGCGCAGCGCCTGCGCGACGCGATGGCGGAGGCGGGCCTGGACCTGGCCGACGTGAACGTGTCCGATCATTCCGCGGACCAACGCGCCGCGGAGCGTGATACCGGGACCGGGCGCGGGAACGCGGGCGGCGGGGTGGTCCAGGGCGAGGCCGCCGACGACGAAACGATGGTCTCGGTCACCGTGCGCGACAGCGACGCGCTGGTCGACCAGTACGTCTGAACCGGACGGCCGGCCACGCCCGCGCGTGGCCGGCTGGTGTCACCGGTGCGGGCCGGCCGCTGCGGTGCGTGAAAAGTCCGTGCCGGCATTGGATAATTGAAGTCAGCCCGGGTCGGGCTGGTGTGCCAGTGTTCCGCCAGGTGCGCAATGCACCAGCCTTCCCAGGCTAAATGGCTGAAAAAATTGAAGAATGTTGTTCAACCCCGCACTGGCACAAGAATTGCTGATTCCCCTGTGCCAGTCAGAAAAATGACGGAACCCGTACAGGCATGGCAGAAGAAAAGGAACTCGAACTCGAAGACGTCTCCCTCGAGGACAAGGGCAGCGGCGATGGCAGCCGCAAGACCCTGATCCTCATGGGGGCCGGAGCCCTCGTGCTGATCTTGCTCAGCGTGGGACTGACGCTCTTCCTGCTGCGGGACGACAGCGGCGACGAGGCCGAGGCCGAGGCGGAAGGCGCGGCGGCGACGCCGGCCCTCACGAAGCTCGAGTACGTCAACCTCAAGCCGTTCACGGTGAACTTCCAGCACGGCGGGCGCACGCGCCTGCTGCAGGTGCAGTTGTCGCTGGCTACCCGTAGCGAGGCGGTGGTGGATGCGCTGAAGCTGCACGAACCGCTGGTGAATCACACCGTGATCAGTCTGCTGGGCGGGCGGGATTTCGATTCCCTGCGCACGACCGAGGGTAAGGAGGCATTGCGCCAGAGCCTGCTCGAGGCGGTGCAGGATGTTGTTCAGCAGGAAACCGGGGATGGCAGCGTGGAAACGGTGCTGTTCACCCGGTTCGTGATGCAATAACGGGACAGACCGATGCAGGACCTGCTTTCACAGGACGAGA
>JBFKKR010000208.1:0-1629 GCA_041682035.1 Pseudomonadales bacterium
AGCGCCTCGAAACTCACCGGCGCCAGCATGAGCGGCGGGAAGCTGCCGCGCACGGCGAGCGAGTCGATCGTCTCGCGGACGTACGGGAACAGCACCTCCGGACAGAACGTCGCCAGCACGCGCTCCTTCCGGGCCCCGTCCAGCCCGCTGACCAGGAACACCCCGCCCTGCTGGACCTCGCAGAGAAAAAAGGGCTTTTCCTCGCCGGAAACGGTGATCGTCACCGACAGGACCACTTCATGCAGGTCCTCCCCGAGATCACGGTGACGCGTGTTCAGGTCCATCTTCACCTGCGGGTTGAACGGCTTGCGGAACACGTCCGGCGATTGCGGCGACTCGAAACTGAGATCCTTCAGGTACAGCCGCTGCACCGCGACCTGTACTTCCTTGCCTTCCTGCGCGGCTGCGCCCTGCTGTTCACTCAATTGCTCACTCCTTCAGGCTTTCGGTCCGGCCGCGAGCAGGGCATCGAGTATGCCGCCCTGCTCGAGCGCGTAGAGGTCGTTGCAGCCGCCGACATGCTCGCCGTTGATCCAGATCTGCGGCACGGTGTGCAGTCCACCGGCTTTCCGGGACATCTCGCGGCGCCGTTCCGGCTCGGCGGCGACGTCGATTTCCTGCCACTGCACCCGCTTGCTTTCCAGCAGGCGGCGGGCGCGGACACAGAACGGGCAGTAGGGCGTCGCGTACATGACGACCTGCGCGGGCGGTTGCGGCGCAGCGGTCATGCCGCCTGGCCCTTGCGGCTCTTTTTCCGCTTGCCGCGCTCGCCGGCATCGGCCTTCTTTTCCTGCGCGCTGCGCACCAGCGGGAAGCTGGAGGCGCGCCACTCGTTGATGCCGCCCTGCAGGCGCATCACGCGCTGGAAGCCGGCCTTGTTCAGCAGTTTGCCGGCAGCGCCGCTGTGCTGGCCCATCGCACAGGCGACGATGATGGGTTTCTCGCGGTGCGAATCCAGTTCGCCGAGGCGGCCCGCCAGCTGCGAGTAGGGAATGTTCGTCGCCCCCGTGATGTGGCCGCCGTTGAAGGCCTTGCGGTCACGCACGTCCAGCACCAGCGCCTCCTCCCGGTTCATCAGGTGGGTGGCCTGCTGCGGACTCACCGGACGGCCGCCGCGGCGCGACTCGGTGAAGATCAGGGCGCCCAGCAGCCCCAGCCAGATCGAGACCAGGATGGCGTGATTGCCGACAAATTCGAACAGCCTTTCCATGCGGAATGTCTTGCAAGCGTTACGGTTGAAAGGTCGGCGATTATACCTCTGAACGGCGTGCGAGGATGTAGAATCGGGCAAGTCTCCCGGAATCGGACAGGTTTTTGCCCATGACTGACACTCCAAGACCGCTGGCGCTGATCATTCTCGACGGCTGGGGGCACAGCGAGGATCCGGAACACAACGCCATTCATGCGGCCGCCACCCCGGTCTGGGACGGTCTCTGGCGCGACTGCCCGCACACGCTGGTCTCGGGCTCCGGCGAGGATGTCGGCCTGCCCGCCGGCCAGATGGGCAATTCGGAGGTCGGCCACATGAACATCGGCGCCGGCCGGGTCGTCTACCAGGACTTCACCCGCATCTCGCTGGCGGTGCGCGACGGCAGCTTCGCCGGCAACGAGGTGCTCTGCGACGCGGTG
>JBFKKR010000209.1:0-1606 GCA_041682035.1 Pseudomonadales bacterium
CGATCACGGCGAGGATGATGTCCTTGGCATACACACCGCCCGGCAGGCGGCCGTCCACGCGCACCAGCATGTTCTTCATCTTGCGCTGGATCAGGCACTGGGTCGCGAGCACGTGCTCGACTTCCGAGGTGCCGATCCCGTGGGCGAGCGCGCCGAAGGCGCCATGCGTGGAGGTGTGCGAGTCGCCGCAGACCACGGTCATGCCGGGCAACGTCGCGCCCTGCTCGGGGCCGATCACGTGGACGATGCCCTGGCGCCGGTCGGTCATGTGGAACTCGCGGATGCCGAACTCGCGGCAGTTGTCGTCCAGCGTGGTGACCTGCAGTTTCGACACCGGGTCGGTGATGCCGTCCACGCCCTTCTCACGGTCCGTGGTCGGCACGTTGTGGTCGGGCGTGGCCAGGTTGGCGCCCACCCGCCAGGGCCGCCGCCCGGCCAGCCGCAGTCCCTCGAAGGCCTGCGGCGAGGTGACCTCGTGGATCAGGTGACGGTCGATGTAGATCAGCGCGGTGCCATCCTCGCGTTCGTGCACGAGGTGGGCGTCCCAGAGCTTGTCGTAAAGGGTGCGTGCGGTCATGGGGAGTCTCTCCAAGGCTGGCGACGATGCTACTGCGCGCCTATAAATAAAACAAATTGATTATTTTCATATTTTCGATAATTTATTCTTATGGACTTTCAGCAGCTGCGCGCCTTCCGCGAAGTCGCCCGGACCGGCTCCTTCTCGGAGGCGGCGGAACGCCTGTTCCTCACCCAGCCCGCCGTCAGCCATCGCATCGCCCAGCTGGAGGAACGCCTGGATGCCCGCCTGCTGGACCGCGTCGGCCGCCGGGTCCAGCTGACGCAGGCCGGCCGCTCACTGCTGCAGCACGCGGAAGCCATCCTCGGCTCGGTCGAGAACGCCGAGCGCGCCGTGCGCCGGCTTTCCGGCGAGGTCAGCGGGGCGCTCCGCCTGGCCATCAGTCACCACATCGGGCTGCACCGCCTGCCGCCGGTGCTGCGCGAGTTCAGCAGCCGCTTCCCGCAGGTGCACCTGGATATCCAGTTCACCGACTCCGAGATCGGCCTGGAGCAGGTGCGCGCGGGCGAGGTCGAGCTGGCCATCATCACCCTGCCCCCGGTCATCGAGCCACCGCTGCGTGGCGCGGTGGTCTGGCCCGACCCCCTGCGCTTCTTCGCCGCGCCCCGGCACCCGCTGGCGCGACGGCGGCAGGTCGCGGTCGAGGACCTGCCCGGCTACGACGCCCTGCTGCCGAGCGAGAACACGTTCACCCGCCGCATCGTCGGCGAACTGTTCCGCGACCGGGGCCTGGAACTGAAGGTCTCCATCGCCACCAACTACATGGAGACGCTGAAGGTGATGGCCGCCGTCGGCCTGGGCTGGACGCTGTTGCCGGAATCCATGCAGGACCGGACGCTGCGCAAGCTGCCGATCGTCGCCGACCACATGGAACGCCAGCTCGGCTATGTGCTGCATCGCGAACGGACCCAGTCCAACGCCACGCAACGCTTCGTCGAACTGCTCGACGGCGTGCGGGAGGCTGCGTGAGCGTCTCGGTCTCGCTGATCCGGCTGCTGGTCGAGACGGCCGCGGCGCGTGGGGTCGACC
>JBFKKR010000210.1:0-1501 GCA_041682035.1 Pseudomonadales bacterium
ATCCCGTACTTCTTCATCTTCTCGACCAGCGTGGTGCGCCGCAATTGCAGCTTCTCCGCGGCGCGCGCGACGACGCCCTCCTCGTCGTCCAGCGCCTGCTCGATGAGCGCGCGTTCAATTTCCTCGATGTGCTCCTTCAGGTTGACGCCGTTCAGGGGCAGCAGCGCGGGATTCTGCTCCGGGGGAATCGGCGCCGAAGCGGGCTCGGATTCCTCGGCCGCTTCCAGTTCCTCCGCCTCGCCGTCCTCCACGTGCCGGTACTTGGCCGGCAGGTCGCGCACGCCGACGGTGCCGAAGGGCTGCATGATGACCAGCCGTTCCACGAGGTTGGCAAGTTCGCGCACGTTGCCCGGCCACTCGTGCCGGCACAGCGAGAGAATCGCCGCGGAATTGAAGCGCAGCGACCCCTGCTGCTCGTTCTCCATGCGCGAGACCAGTTCGTTGATCAGCAGCGGGATGTCGTCGCTGCGCTCGCGCAGCGGCGGCATCTCGATCGGGAACACGTTGAGGCGGTAGTAGAGGTCCTCCCGGAAGGTGCCCTCTTCGATCATCTTCTCCAGGTCGCGGTGCGTTGCGGCGATGACACGCACGTCGGCCTCGATCTGCTTGCTGCCACCGACGCGCTCGAACGTGCGCTCCTGCAGCACGCGCAGGATCTTCACCTGCATCGGCAGCGGCATGTCGCCGATCTCGTCGAGAAAGATGGTGCCGCCGGCGGCCAGTTCGAACCGTCCGGCACGCGCGCTGATGGCACCGGTGAAGGCGCCCTTCTCGTGACCGAACAGTTCCGACTCGAGCAGTTCGCCGGGGATCGCACCGCAGTTGATGGGGACGAAGGGTTTGTCCTTGCGCGGTGAATGGAAATGCAGGTTGCGCGCGACCACCTCCTTGCCGGTGCCGGATTCGCCGGTGATCAGGACGGTGACTTCCTTGTCCGCGACCTGCGACATCATGTCGCGCACGCGGGCGATCGAGCGGCTGGCGCCGACCAGGCTGCGGAACTGCAGCACCTCGCGGCGCTGGCCGCGTTCGCGGTTGCGGTCCTGCTGGGCGCGCCAGACCTGCGCCCGGTGCAGCGCGTCGACGAGGTCGTTGTAGCGCAGCGGCCAGGAGAGCGGCTCGTACATGGTCGACTCGTCCGCGCCGGACAGGTCGCCGTCCACCACCAGCACCGGGACCGAGGCGTCCCAGGCCTTGTAGGCTGCCAGCGCCGTTGCGGAAGCGGCGTCGCCGGCCACCAGCAGCGCCTGGACGCCCGTGGCATCGGGGAGATTCTTCGGGTCGCCCGACGCGACCGGGTCACCGACAAATTCCAGGATGAGGCGGACGGACTCCCGCCGGGAGGCATCTGAATCGAGGATGAGGATGGAGCGGTCCTGGGTCATGCGGTGCACGTCCGTGGCACGTCAGAAGTTTGACTGCATTACCGCTAGTTAAGATGGGTTTTTCTGGCAGGTCAATGGTTTGACGGGATTTGGGGGGATTTGTGGCGGGTTTGCCA